>JALYWW010000069.1 GCA_030852515.1 Pseudomonadota bacterium | reverse complement strand
GCTCCGGATCGACGCCGCGCTCGAAGCGGTGCGCCGCGTCGGTGTGCAGGCCGAGCTTGCGGCCACGGCCGATGATCGCGGCCGGGATCCAGTGCGCCGCTTCCAGGAACACATTGCGGGTCGCCGCACCGACCTTGGTGTCCTCGCCGCCCATGATGCCGCCCAGGCCGACGGCACGACTGTCGTCAGGACCGCTGCCATCGGCGACAACCAGGAAACCGGGATCGAGCTCGACCTCGTTGCCGGTGAGCAGGCGCAGCGATTCGCCCTGGCGCGCGTGGCGCACGGCGATCGGCCCGCGCAGCAGATCGCGGTCGTAGGCGTGCATCGGCTGGCCGAGCTCAAGCATCACGTACTGGGTCACGTCGACCAGGAAACTCAGCGGGCGGATACCGCCGCGGCGCAGGCGTTCGGCCATCCACACCGGCGTCGGCCGCGCGGCGTCGACACCCTCGATGACACGCCCAACGAAACGCGGGGCGTCGGCACCGGCATGCAGTTCGATTTGCATCGCCGCGTCGCTGAGCGCCGGCATCGGCGTCGCGTCGAACGCGGTCACTTTCGAGCCGAATGCGGCTGCTACGTCGTAGGCGATCCCGCGCACGCTGAAACAGTCGCCGCGGTTCGGCGTCAGTCCCAGCTCGAAAACCGTGTCGGGGACGCCCAGGAAATCGGCCAGCGGCGTTCCCGGCAGTGCGTCGCCGGGCAACTCCATCAGGCCGGAGGCATCGGCATCCACGCCGAGTTCCTTCGCCGAACACAGCATGCCGCTGGACTCGACACCGCGCAGCTTCGCCGCCTTGATCGTGATTTCGCCGAGCACGGCACCGATGGTGGCCAGCGGCGCGACCAGGCCCGGACGCGCATTGGGCGCGCCGCACACGATCTGCAACAGTCCCTGGCCGGCGTCGACCTGGCATACCTGCAGGCGGTCGGCTTCAGGATGCCTGGCGCATTCAACGATGCGCGCGACGACGACGCCATCCAGCGCGGCCCCGATCTTCTCGGTGCCCTCGACTTCAAGCCCGATCATGGTCAGGCGGCGCTCCAGCGCGGCGCTGCCTGCATCGATGGTGACGTGCTGGCGCAGCCAGTTCTCGGAAAACTTCATCAGCGGGCCTCAGGCGAACTGGCGCAGGAAGCGCACGTCGTTCTCGAAGAACGCGCGCAGGTCGTTGACGCCGTAACGCAGCATCGCCAGGCGCTCCACGCCCATCCCGAAGGCGAAACCCGCATGGCGTTCCGGATCGATGCCGACCGAACGCAGCACGTTCGGGTGGACCATGCCGCAACCCAGCACCTCGAGCCAGCGCGAATTGCCGTCATCGGTATCCCACTTGATGACGACGTCGGCGCCGGGCTCGACGAACGGGAAGTAGGTCGGCTTGAACAGCATTTCAAAGTCCCGCTCGAAAAAGCCGCGCAGGAACTCGGCGATCGTGCCCTTGAGGTCGGCAAAGGTCGCATGCTCGTCGATGAGCAGGCCCTCGACCTGATGGAACATCGGCGAATGGGTCTGGTCGCTGTCGCTGCGGTAGACCTTGCCGGCCGCGATCATGCGCAAAGGAGGCGCCCCGCCACCCTCGATCAGGTCGCGCATGTAACGCACCTGCACGCCCGAAGTGTGGGTGCGCAGCATGCGGCCGATGCCGCCATCGCCGGGCAGATAGAAGGTGTCGTGCATGGCCCGCGCCGGATGGTGCGGCGGGAAGTTCAGCGCTTCGAAGTTGTGCCAGTCGTCCTCGATCTCGGGCCCGTCGGCGAGCTCGTAGCCCATCTGCGCGAAGATCGCGGCAATCCGGTCCATGGCGCGGGTCAGCGGGTGCAGGCCGCCGCGGGCAGCATTGCGGCCCGGCAGGGTGACATCGAGGGTTTCGGTCGCCAGGCGCGCATCCATGGCGGCGCCGTCCAGTGCGGCCTTGCGCGCCGACAGCGCGTCGCCGATTGCATCACGGACCTTGTTGATGGCCTCGCCGGCCGCCTTGCGCTGGTCGCCGGGCAGCGTACCCAGCGACTTGAGCTGCGCGGTGATGCTGCCGGACTTGCCCAGCAGCGACACCCGCAACGCCTCCAGCGCATCGGGCGAACCTGCCGCCGCAATGTCGGCAAGCGCCTGCCGCCCCAGTTCCTCGATTCCAGCCATTGCGATCCCCAGAAAACGAAACGGGGAAGGACTCGCGCCCTTCCCCGTTGCGTGTATCACGTTACCCGCTGGGTCGCCATTGCGGCCCACAGGGTCGAACTTACGCCGCGAGAGCGCCCTTGGCTTTTTCGGCCAGCGCCGCAAAACCCTTCGCGTCGTGCACGGCGATGTCCGCCAGCACCTTGCGGTCCAGGGTGATGCCGGCCTTCATCAGGCCGTTGATGAAGCGGCTGTAGCTCATGCCGTTGATGCGGGCCGCGGCGTTGATGCGCGCGATCCACAGGGTGCGGAACTGGCGCTTGCGCTGCTTGCGGCCGATGTAGGCGTACTGGGCCGCCTTCGTGACCGCCTGCTTGGCGACGCGGAAGACCTTGCGGCGGGCGTGATAATAGCCCTTGGCCAGCTTGAGAACTTTCTTGTGGCGCCGACGCGCCTGTACACCACGTTTGACTCGTGCCATTTCCTATCTCCTCACAAGTACGGAAGCATGCGGTCCAGACGGCCAGCGTCCTCGGCACGAACATGGTTCGTCTGCCGCAGGTTGCGCTTCCGCTTGGTCGCTTTCTTGGTGAGGATGTGGCTCTTGTTGGCGTGGCCGCACTTGTACTTGCCGGAAGCGGTCTTCCGGAAGCGCTTGGCCGCCGCCCGATTGGTCTTGATCTTGGGCATTGGGAATCCTTGCGAAATCTGGTTACTGGCCTGGGCGGTGGCTTCAGCCACGCTTTCCGTCCTGCCCTTGCCGGTCGTAAGTCGTTGATTCGCAATGAATCCGCGACGGGTCCTGTCCCCGGCCGAAACCGGGCCGACCATTATGGCATTCGCGGCATGGCCGCGGCAACCAATCCTTCTCCCGCTTGCGGGAGAAGGTGCCCCCAAAGGGGGCGGATGAGGGGCCCTGTCGCGCCTCGAACCCTCACCCCTGCCCTCTCCCGCAAACGGGAGAGGGGGAATTGGAATCGCCGGCTTCGCCGGCGATTATTTCTTCTTCGGGGCGATCATCATGACCATCTGCCGGCCTTCCAGGCGCGGCCGGGACTCGATGACGATGTCCTCGCCCAGGTCGGTCTCGATCCGGCTTGCCATCTCGCGACCCAGCTCCTGGTGGCTCATCTCGCGGCCACGGAAGCGGATGTTGACCTTGATCTTGTCGCCTTCCTCGAGGAAGCCGCGCATCTTGCGCAGCTTGATCTGGTAGTCGCCCTCGTCCGTGACCGGACGGAACTTCACTTCCTTGATCTCGACCTGCTTGGTCTTCTTCTTGGCGATGTTGGCCTTCTTCTGGGCTTCGAACTTGAACTTGCCGAAGTCCATGATGCGGCAGACCGGCGGATCGGCGTTGGGCTGGATTTCCACCAGGTCCAGGCCTTCTTCCTCGGCCATTGCAAGGGCCTCGTCGCGCGTGAGCACGCCGATCATCTCGCCATCGCTGCCGATCACGCGTACGCGCGGTACGCGGATTTCGCTGTTCTTGCGGTTCTGCTTTTCGGGTGTGCTGATGTTGCGATCTCCGGGTTATTGATTGCGCAGGTGCGACGCGAAGTCGGCGATGGACATGGTCCCCAGGTCCTCGCCACCACGGGTGCGCACCGCGACCATGCCATTGTCGCGCTCGCGGTCGCCCACGACCAGCAGAAATGGCACGCGTTGCAGCGTGTGCTCGCGGATCTTATAGCCGATCTTCTCGTTGCGCAAATCGGATTCGATCCTGACACCTTGATTTGTAAGGGTTTTCTGAACCTCGACCACCCATTCGGCCTGGGCGTCGGTGATGTTCATCACCACCGCCTGGACCGGGGCCAGCCAGGCCGGGAACTGGCCGGCATGGTGCTCGATCAGGATCCCGATGAAGCGCTCCATGGAGCCGACGATGGCCCGGTGCAGCATCACCGGGTGGCGTTTCTGGCTGTGCTCATCGACATATTCCGCGCCCAGGCGTCCCGGCATCATGAAATCCACCTGCATCGTGCCCAGCTGCCAGGTGCGGCCGATGGCGTCCTTGAGGTGGTATTCGATCTTGGGGCCGTAGAAGGCGCCCTCGCCCGGCAGCTCCTCCCACTCCACCCCCGCCGCCCGCAGCGCCGAGCGCAGGGCCGCCTCGGCCTTGTCCCAGGTGGCGTCGTCGCCCAGGCGGGGCTCTGGACGCAGGGCCAGCTTGACCTGCACGTCGGTGAAGCCGAAGTCCGCGTAGACCTGCATGGCCTGGACGTGGAACGCGGTCACCTCGGACTCGATCTGGTCCTCGGTGCAGAACACGTGGCCGTCGTCCTGGGTGAAGCCGCGCACGCGCAGGATGCCGTGCAGCGCGCCGGATGGCTCGTTGCGATGGCAGGCGCCGAACTCGCCATATCGAATGGGGAGGTCGCGGTAGCTGTGCAGGCCCTGCTTGAACACCTGCACGTGGCCCGGGCAGTTCATCGGCTTTAGCGCATAGGTGCGCTTCTCCGACTCGGTGAAGAACATGTTGTCCTGGTAGTTGTCCCAGTGCCCCGACTTCTTCCACAACGCCACGTCGAGGATCTGCGGGCAGCGCACCTCACCGTAGCCGGTCTGCTGGTACACCTTGCGCATGTACTGCTCGACCACCTGCCACACGCTCCAGCCCTTCGGATGCCAGAACACCAGGCCCGGCGCTTCCTCCTGCAGGTGGAACAGGTCCTGCTGCTTGGCGATCCGGCGGTGGTCGCGCTTTTCGGCCTCCTCCAGCATGTGCAGGTAGGCCTTGAGGTCCTTGTCGTTCAGCCATGCGGTGCCGTAGATGCGGCTGAGCATCTGGTTGTTGTGGTCGCCGCGCCAGTAGGCGCCGGCCACCTTCATCAGCTTGAAGCCGCGCAGCTTGTCGGTCGACGGCACGTGCGGGCCACGGCACAGGTCGGTGAACTCGCCCTGGGTGTAAAGCGAGAGGTCTTCGTCGACGGGGATCGACTCGATGATCTGCGCCTTGTACTCCTCGCCCATGTCGCGAAAGAACTTCGTGGCCTCGTCGCGCGATTTCACGCTGCGCGACACCTGGTGGGCCTCCTTCACGATCTTCTGCATCTCGGCTTCGATCGCCGGCAGGTCCTCGGGCGTGAACGGACGCTCGTAGGCGAAGTCGTAGTAGAAGCCGTTGTCGATCACCGGACCGATGGTGACCTGCGCGCCGGGATGCAGGCGCTGCACGGCCTGGGCCAGCAGGTGCGCGGTGGAATGACGCAGGACCTCGAGTGCATCCGGATGCTTGTCGGTGACGATCTCGAGTGCGGCGTCGTGGTCGATGCGGAAGCTGGTATCGACCAGCTTGCCGTCGACCTTGCCGGCCAGCGCGGCCTTGGCCAGGCCGGGGCCGATCGAGGTGGCGATCTCGGCGACCGAAACCGGGTTGACGAATTCGCGGCAGGAGCCGTCGGGAAGGGTGATGGCGATCATCTGGCTTGGACTCGGCGGACAACAAAAAAGCGCCACGAGGGCGCCTGCGGGATGCGATGGCCTCGGGCGGGTGTCAACTGTGGGCCGCGATAGTGTCCATGTCGCACCTCTTGCCTCGTTCGTCGATCCACGCCGCCGGCGAGGCTGCGTGGTGGGCGGTACAGGGTTCGAACCTGTGACCCCTACCATGTCAAGGTAGTGCTCTACCGCTGAGCTAACCGCCCGATGCCCCTGTCAGGGCCCCCTTTCGGGGCCGGGAAGTTTAGCCGAGGGCGGGGCTCAGCGACAAGTCCGGATGCCCTGCCCGGGAACTCGGCGCAGGTACCCGCATTCGCCATTCGGATCGGTCCCGGGACCCGGCGGCGGTTGCTGGGATGGTGGGGCCGGCGCCGCATCGTCGTTGAATAGGGTGATCCGCATGCTTTCCTTGGCCGGAATGGCGCCATGGACTTGGTCGAGTACCAGGTAAAAGTCTTCGTCGGGTTCGAAATCGTCATCCCCCACGCTTTGAAGGATGATGGTGTGCCGGGTTTCGCCGGGGGCGAACTCCAGCGTTCCCCTTGCTTCCGCATAGTCCTCGCCCGCAAGCGCCGAGCCGTCACGCGTCCTGTAAACAACGCCCACGGGTTCCGGCGCCGGCTCCGACAATTCCAATGCGATCCCGAATGTGTTGACGATCCCGCCCTCGCCTTCGACAGCAGGCGGATCGCCGCGGAGCGACAGGATCGGCTTGGCGAAATCGTCGTCGGGAATGGTGATGCTGATCCTTGGGATCGGCGCGAAGGCACCCTGGATGTTCTCGATCACAACATCGAAGGTCTCGTCTTCCTCGATGAGATAATCGTGGTAGGTCATGAACTCGATGGAATGCACCGTTTCACCGGGCGCGAACGCCAAGGTGCCCGAGACCTGTTCGAAGTCCACGCCTGCCGTTGCCGTGCCGGGTTCGGTCCGGTACGAAAGCGTTACGCCCGCTTCCGGTGCCGGGGCCGACAGCTCGACAAGGACGGAAGAGTGATTCGGCCCTTCGCTGGGCAAGCCCCACGCCCCACCCAGGATCGCCGTGGGCAATGAGGAAAGCGTGACATCGTGGACCACGTCCGTGTTGACCCTGCCCGCGAGCAGGAACGGCTGGTAAGGCTCTGCCGCATCCACCTTCAGGCTGATCCAGGCGCCGGGGACAGCCTGGAAGCTGAACTCTTGTCCGACGGAGTGGAGCTGCATGTAGCGGTACGGCCTGCCGTAAGTATTGATCGATTCCGTGAATCGGAGCGAGAGCGGAAACTCCGGCTCGGGACCAGCCTCCAGCAGGCGCAGCCGACCCTTGATCGTGACGCCGGGGGCCATCGGATAGTCCTGCATGAGGCCTTCGTCCACTTGCCCCAGGTCCAGCTGCGCCGCGGCGAAGGGAGCCGGCGGGAATGCATTCAGCGAAATGTTCGAGCTTGCGACGAAGGGAATCGCATAGCTGAAATCGGGCGGTGCAACCTCGATGCTTTGGCGATCCTGGACAAAGCCCTTGGCGCCGCGCACTTCGATCGGGAATGCAACCGTCGGCGGCGCGTACCCTTCCGGGAAGACCACACGCCCCTCCAGCACCGGACGGGGATCATCATCGACGATCGTCGCAATAGCCCTGCCTTGTTCCACCGGCATGTTGGACCAGATGATCTCCAGTTCCACGGTTTGGTCGCCTTCGACCTCGTCGTCGCCGATGACGAAGACGGTTGCGAACGACTCGTGCCGCCCCGGCTCCATGTGAATATTGCTCGGCGGCTCGGAGTGATAGTCGACGCTGGCGGTGGCAGTGCCGGAGCCGGCGACAAGCGCGACCTGTAGGCGCACGCCCTCGGCTGGCAGCGGCGGAGTTGCTCGAACCTGGAGCCAGATGCCCGAAACGTCTCCCGCAGCAGACTCCATCCCCTCGCTGCCGATGATCGAGACGGTACCCGGCGCGCCGCGGAATCCGGCAATCCGTTCGGCCATCAGGTCGATGCTGCGGACATTGTCCGCACGCTTGTCCACGCCGCATGTCGCGCCACATGCATCGGATGCGGGATTGGAGAAGTTGCCGATCCAGGGCCGCCCCTCGGTGTACGCCATCACCGTCGCGAACGCCGGCGGGCCATCCTGCCGATAGCCGAACGAGAATGGATAGGCGCCGTAGACAGGCACGCGATCGATCGTCCAGCTGGCGGTTTCGAAATCGTGGGTGGATCCCATGTTGTGGCCCAGCTCATGCGCCAGCACATACGGACCACAGGGGTCCACGCTGCTCACCGAATAGGCGCTATCCGACGACAACTGTTCGCGGGAATTGTTGGCGGCAGTCTGGAACCCGACCCCGCAGGTCAGATCGCCCTCGATGTAGGGACGGGCAACGAAAACAAGATCCGCGCCGTGCTCGTCGCGCAGGCGGTGGACGTCGACACCCTCGACGAGGTTGTCGGCGACCAGGTGCAGCAGGTCGGTATTCTGGAGGCCCTCTGGCACTTGGATTCCGCGCAGCCCGGCCAGCGTCACCCTCACCCGTGTACCACTGTCCGCATGGATTTGGTTGGTGATGGCGACGAGGTTGACAACTTCCGTCCGGGCCGCGGACTCGCTGCCGCGCAGGATCACCAGCGCTTGGTCATACAGGCCGAGGACGTCGACACGCGCGGTTGCGAGCGGGGTGCTTTCGCCCACCAGGCGGTTGCGCGGGAAGTCGGGGCCATTGGCGGCGGCACCAGCCAGTGCCGCCGAGGCGTTCGGCTTGCCGGGAATCACGAAATCCCGCATCGCGGTCGGGAGGTGTATGCCGCGCGGGACCATGCCACCGGCCGGTGCGATCTGCACGCGCCCATGCATGGTGACGATCGATAGTGCGTGCCCGTCGGGCATGGGCAGCACTCCGAACACGGCATCCGGGCCGAACGTCAGCACTGCAGACTGCAGGCCGAAAGGGGTTCGCACCTTGCCGATGAAGGTGGTCCGGCCGCCGGTTTCGGGCTGCTCCCGCTCCATGACCACGGGATAGCGTGTTCCGTCGGCCAGTTCGACCAGCAGCTCGCCGCGGTGCAGGGCTTGCCGCACCAAATCCTGGTCGAGACGAATCGTGGCCGGGCCGGCCGCGGTGGTGGCGGCAACCCGTAGTGGTTCCGATGACGTAGCGCCTGCCACCCGTGGCCTTGCCGCGGTGGCGCCGGGAGTTCCGTTGTCCGTCGCCGCTCCATCGCTGTTGGCGGTACAGCCGACGGTCGACAATCCTGCGGACAGGGTGATCGCAAGAGCCGCAAACATCCGAACCGTGATCAGCTGGCGCATTCCTTTCCCCGAGTACGTCCTGTTTCCCCGGTCCGAGGATACAGGAACGTCCCTTCAGGGCCGGAACCTCAACCTGCCAGGCTGGCTTCCTTCAACTGCCTGATCTGGTCGCGGACCCGTGCCGCGTCCTCGAACTCCAGGTCGCGGGCGTGCTGGTACATCTTCTGCTCCAGCTCCTTCATCTTCGCCGCGGCCCTGGCGGGGGTCAGGCGGCTGTAGTCCTCGGCCGGTTCGGCGACCCTGCGGCCCTTGCCGCGGCCGACCTTGACCGCGCCGGGCTCGGCGCGGGCGCCTTCCATCACGTCCATCACCGCGCGAACCACGCTTTGCGGGGTGATGCCGTGTTCGGCGTTGTATTCGATCTGCTTCTGCCGGCGGCGATCGGTTTCCTCGATCGCGCGCTGCATGGAGTTGGTCATCCGGTCGGCGTACAGGATCGCCTTGCCGCGCAGGTTGCGCGCGGCGCGGCCGATGGTCTGGATCAGCGAGCCTGTCGAGCGCAGGAAACCTTCCTTGTCCGCGTCCAGGATCGCCACCAGCGAGACCTCGGGCATGTCCAGGCCTTCGCGCAGCAGGTTGATGCCGACCAGTACGTCGAACTTGCCCAGGCGCAGGTCGCGGATGATCTCGACGCGTTCGACAGTGTCCACGTCCGAGTGCAGGTAACGCACGCGCACGTTGTGTTCGGCCAGGTACTCGGTGAGGTTCTCGGCCATGCGCTTGGTCAGGGTGGTGACCAGCACGCGGTCGCCCATCTCGACACGCAGGTTGATCTCGCCGAGCACGTCGTCGACCTGGGTCGCGACCGGGCGGATCTCCACCGGCGGGTCGATCAGGCCGGTCGGACGCACCACCAGTTCGGTGACCTCGCCTTCGGACATGCGCAGCTCGTACGGACCCGGCGTGGCGGACACGAAGATCGCGCGCGGCGCGCGCCCCTCCCATTCCTCGAACTTCAGCGGCCGGTTGTCCAGCGCCGACGGCAGGCGGAAGCCGAACTCGACCAGGGTTTCCTTGCGCGAACGGTCGCCCTTGTACATCGCGCCGATCTGCGGAACGGTGACGTGCGATTCGTCGACCACCAGCAGCGCGTCGGTCGGCAGGTAGTCGAACAGGCACGGCGGCGGCTCGCCCGGCATGTAACCGGTCAGGTGCCGCGAGTAGTTCTCGATGCCGTTGCAGTAGCCGACCTCGGCCATCATCTCCAGGTCGAACTGGGTGCGCTGCGCCAGGCGCTGCGCCTCGACCAGCTTGTTGTCGGCGTACAGCTGCTCCAGGCGCTCGCGCAGCTCGGCCTTGATCGTGTCCACGGCATCGAGCACGGTGCGGCGCGTGGTGACGTAGTGCGAGCCTGGATAGATGGTGTAGCGCGGCAGCTTGCGCAGGGTCTCGCCGGTGAGCGGGTCGAACATGCTCAGGCTTTCGATCTCGCCGTCGAACAGCTCGATCCGCAGCGCCTCGGAATCCAGTTCCGCCGGATGCACGTCGATGACTTCGCCGCGCACCCGATAGGTACCGCGGGTGAGGTCCATCTCGTTGCGGTCGTACTGCATCTCGGTCAGGCGGCGGATCAGTTCGCGCTGGTCGATGCGCTCGCCGCGGACCATGTGCAGCACCATCTTGTGGTACTCGCCCGGGTCGCCGAGGCCGTAGATCGCCGACACCGTGCAGACGATGATCGAGTCGCGCCGTTCCAGCAGGGCCTTGGTCGCCGACAGGCGCATCTGCTCGATGTGCTCGTTGACCGAGCTGTCCTTGTCGATGAAGGTGTCCGACGACGGGATGTACGCCTCGGGCTGGTAGTAGTCGTAATAGCTGACGAAGTACTCGACCGCGTTGTGCGGGAAGAACGCCTTGAACTCGCCATACAGCTGCGCGGCCAGGGTCTTGTTCGGCGCCATCACCAGGGTCGGCTTCTGCACCTGCTGGATGACGTTGGCGATGGTGTAGGTCTTGCCGGAACCGGTCACGCCGAGCAGCGTTTGCCGCGCCAGTCCCGCGTCGAAACCGGCCACCAGCTTCTCGATCGCCTGCGGCTGGTCGCCGGCGGGCGAATACGGCGAAACCAGTTCGAACCTGCTGTCGTGGGAAGTGCTGTCAGGCATCCCTCCAGTCTATCGCGCGCGGGAATTTCCTACCCCAATGGCGGCTGTCCGCCGATGCCGTGGCGGGGCGCGGCACGGGATGCTGCAGGCCAGCCCATCGGACCTCGCCACGCCATGCGCACCCTGCCCGCAACCCCTGGTTTCACCGTCATCGAAGCCCTGCTCGCCCTGCTCATCGCCGCCCTGCTGCTGGGCACCGCGATTCCGGCGTGGAGCGCCGCCCGCGAGGCCGCGCACGCCGCCGAGGCGCGCACCCGGCTGCAGTCGAGCCTGGACGTGGCGATACGCCACGCCACCGTCACCGGAAGCGAGGTGGTGATGTGCCCGGGCGATGGCCACGGCGACACCTGCCACGACAGCTTCGACTGGAGCGGTGGCTGGATCGCCTGGGCCGACGTCGACGGCGACCGCCGGCGCGACCCGGTCGAGACCCTGCTGCGCAAGGAAACCGCCCTGCCCGGCGAAGTCCACCTGCGCAGCACCACCGGGCGCCGGCGCCTGGTCCTGCAGCCACATGGCGGCGCAGCGTCCGGTACCAATGCCACCTTCACCCTGTGTGACGGCCGCGGCACATCCAAGGCGGTGGCGCTGGTCCTGGCCAACAGCGGCCGCCTGCGCCGCGCGCGGCCCGCCGCGGCCTCGGCGCGTGCCTGCATGG
>JALYWW010000140.1 GCA_030852515.1 Pseudomonadota bacterium | reverse complement strand
ACCAATGGTGGCGCAAGTGCGAGCAGGAGCAACAACGCCATCGCGCGCAAGGCGCGCTCCTACGCCGTGGCGCCTTGCAGGGAGTAGCCCTTCAGGCGCGCGGAGAAGTCCTGCAGCGCGCGGATGCCGCTGGCCTCGGCTTCGTGGCACCAGGCCTGCAGCGCATGCAGGCGGTCGCTCGCGTCCTGGGTGCGCGACTCCAGCACGGCGGCAAGGCGGCGGCGATGTTCGACCAGGGTGCCGATGCGCGGGCGCTGGGCGACGAAGGCCTGCAGTTGCTGGCGTGCCTCCGGCTTCAGCCAGCGACCATCGTCGGCGAGCCCCTTGCGCAGCTTGCGCGGCAGCAGCGCGCGCAGCTTGGCGCCGGCAGCGGCGGCTTCCTCGCGCAGCGCGGGCTTGAGCACGTTGCGCTGGTAGTCGGTCATCGCCTGGAAGCGGACCGCGAGCAGCGCCTTCAGGGTGTCGGCGTCGGGCACCTTGATGTTCGGGCGCACGTTGAGGCGAGGTGCGGTGCGCAGCACCCTGGCCAGGCCGACGTGTTCCAGTCCGCGGATCGCGGCCCAGCCGATGTCCACTTCCCACTTGCGCAGGGCGAACTTGGCCGACGACGGGAAGGCGTGGTGGTTGTTGTGCAGTTCTTCGCCGCCGATCCACAGGCCCCAGGGCGTGAGGTTGGTCGCGGTGTCGTCGGTCTCGAAGTTGCGGTAGCCCCACCAGTGGCCGAGGCCGTTGACCACGCCGGCGGCCCAGAACGGGATCCACAGCATCTGGATCGCCCACACCGCCACGCCGGCGAAGCCGAACAGGGCGAAGCTGGCGAACAGCAACACGGTCGGGCCGAGGGTCGGATAGGCGGTGTAGAGATGGCGCTCGATCCAGTCGTCCGGGCAACCCTTGCCGTACTTCTCGATCGAGTCGCGGTCGGCGCGCGCTTCGCGGTACAACTCGACGCCGCGCCAGAACACCTTGCCGATGCCCTTGACCACCGGGCTGTGCGGGTCCTCCTCGGTCTCGCACTTGGCGTGGTGCTTGCGATGGATCGCGACCCACTCGCGGGTGATCATCGAGGTGGTCAGCCACGACCAGAAACGGAACACGTGCGAGACCACGGGATGGAAGTCGACGCCGCGATGGGCCTGGCTGCGGTGCAGGTACAACGTGACCGCGAAGATGGTCAGCTGGGTCGCGACCAGCAGGTAGATGGCAAGCGCAATCCAGCCTGGCTGCAGCAGGCCGCCGGCGAGGAACTCGGGAATCGAAACGGGCATCGTGGTCCGGGGATCAGGGGGGATGGTTGCCGCCATGATGCCAGCACCGACGGGCCGCCGCAGGCCAGCCGCCGGCGATGTTCAGCTTCGTCGTCGCTCAGCCAGTCGTTCAGTCTGCTGAAATGAGCGCATCGTCACGCTGGCGCAGGGCGGCGTACACCGGATCGGTGTCGGGACGCACGCCATGCCAGAGCAGGAAACTCTCGGCAGCCTGCTCGACAAGCATGCCGAGGCCATCGATTGCCTCGTGCGCGCCGGCCGCGCGCGCCCAGGCCAGGAAGGGCACGGCCGCTTCGCCGTAGCTGAGGTCGACGGCAGTGCTGCGCCGGCCGAGCAGGGACGTCGGCAGGTGCGGCAACGCGCCGCCCCGGCTGGCCGAAGTGGCATTCACCACTAGGTCGTACTCGCCCAGCGACCCGAGGTCGTCGAAATAGCGCGGATGCACGCGACCGGGTTCGCCCAGCGCGTCCGCCAGCGCATCGGCGCGCTCCGGCGTGCGGTTGACGATGAACAGGTCGGCGATGCCGGCATCCAGCAGCGCCGGCGCGACCCCGCGCGCGCCACCGCCGGCCCCCAGCAACAGCGCCCGCCGGCCGCGCAGGTCCAGGCCGCGGCGACCGGTAAGGTCGCGCACCAGGCCGAGCCCGTCGGTGTTGTCGCCATGCCAGCCGCCGTCGCGGCGGACGAGGGTGTTGACCACGCCGGAACGCCGCGCGCGCTCGCCCAAGGTGGCGCACGCGCCAGCTGCGCGCGCCTTGTGCGGCAGGGTCACGTTGGCGCCGTCGCCGTCGAATGCCGCGAGTGCGGCTTCGAAATCCGGCGCATCGATCGCCACGTATTCCATCCCGATGCCGGCCTGGTGCGCGAACGCGGCGTGGATGCGCGGCGACAGCGAATGCGCGACCGGATGCCCCAGGACGGCGTAGCGCTTCATTCGCCCAACCAACGGGCCGCGTCGAGGGCGAAATAGGTGAGTACGCCGTCGGCGCCGGCCCGCTTGATGCCGGTCAGCGCTTCCAGCGCGCAGGCGCGCTCGTCGAGCCAGCCGTTGGCGAACGCGGCCTTGAGCATCGCGTACTCGCCGCTGACCTGGTAGACGAAGGTCGGCACGCCGAACTCGTCCTTCACCCGGCGCACGATGTCCAGGTAAGGCATGCCCGGCTTGACCATGACCATGTCCGCGCCTTCCTCCAGGTCGAGCGCGATCTCGCGCATCGCTTCGTCGGCGTTGGCCGGATCCATCTGGTAGGTGTACTTGTTGCCCTTGCCGAGCGCGCCGGACGAACCGACCGCGTCGCGGAACGGCCCGTAGAACGCCGATGCGTACTTGGCGCTGTAGGCGAGGATGCGGGTGTGGACGTGGCCGTCGAGTTCCAGCGCGGCGCGGATCGCGCCGACCCGCCCGTCCATCATGTCGCTGGGCGCGACCACGTCGGCGCCGGCGCGCGCGTGCGACAGCGCCTGCTTCACCAGCACCTCGACGGTCTCGTCGTTGACCACGTAGCCGCTGTCGTCGAGCAGGCCGTCCTGGCCGTGCACGGTGTACGGATCCAGTGCGACGTCGGTAATGACCCCCAGTTCGGGAAAGCGCTGCTTCAGCGCGCGCACCGCGCGCTGGCACAGCCCGTCGTCGTCCCAGGCGGCCGCGGCGTCCAGCGACTTGGCTTCCGGGGCGGTCACCGGGAACAGCGCCAGCGCCGGAATCCGCAGCTCGCTGGCCTGTTCGCCGACCCTGAGCAACTCGTCGATCGAGAGCCTGTCGATCCCGGGCATCGACGGCACCGGCGCGCGGCCGGCGAGTTCGTGCACGAAGACCGGATAGATCAGGTCGTCCGCGGTGAGGACCGTCTCGCGCATCAACCGCCGCGAGAATTCGTCGCGGCGCATCCGCCGCGGCCGGATGAAGGGATGGCTCATCCCGCCATTCTACGCCTACAGGTCGTGGACCCCGTCGATCTCCACGGCCAGGTCGCGGCGGCAGATGGCCGCGTGCAACACGATGCGCGGGACCCGGTCGCCGAAGCGCTCCTGCAGTGCCCCGGCGACGGCATCCATGTCGTCGCGGTCGCGGACATAGACCTTGAGCCGGGTGCCCGGGCCGAACTCTGGCGGCAACGCCGGCTGGGAATCGCGCGCGGCGGCGAGCAGGGCATCGAAATTGGCGAAAGTCTCGCGCAGCTGCGCCAGCAGGGCGCCGGCATGCAGGGTGGCGTGGCCGACCACGCTGGCGGTTCCCGACAACAGCAACGGCATCCGGCTGTCGGTCGGCGGCAGCATCGCGCGGGCGAAGCTCGGCGGCTGCGGGCCGTACTCGCGCGGGTAGCGCCAGGCGCTGACCTGGCGCGGGTTCTCCAGCGGCGAGCCGGGCGCGGCGGCCGCAAGCCAGTACACCTGCAGGATCCGCGCCTCGTCGCAACGGCCGATCGCGGTCGCCGCCGGCAGCCGGCGGGTGTCGAACGCATCCAGGC
>JALYWW010000020.1 GCA_030852515.1 Pseudomonadota bacterium | reverse complement strand
GGTGCCGTGCGACTTCATCGGCTTCTGCCGGCCGGAAGGCGACCAGCCCGGCATCGACGACGGCGGCATTGCCCGCCGCCACGACCTGCTGATGGCCAACCTGTTCGCCCAGGGCGAGGCGCTGGCACCCCATCGCGTCTGCCCGGGCAATGCGCCCAGCAGCACGTTGCTGGCCGGGAGCCTCACGCCGTACAGCCTGGGCGCGCTGGTCGCGTTGTACGAGCACAGCGTGTTCGTGCAGGGCGCGATCTGGAACATCGACAGCTTCGACCAGTGGGGCGTGGAGCTGGGCAAGCAGCTGGCCGCCACCACCGAGGCCGAGTTGCTTGCCGAACAGGAACCGGCGCTGGCCCACGACAGTTCGACCAACGCCCTGATCCGGCGCTATCGCCGCGGACGCAAGAATCCGTAGAGCCGAGCCATGCTCGGCTAATCGCTCTTTTTGATCGCGTGCCCGCCAAACTCGTTGCGCATCGCGGCGAGCAAACGGTCCGCATAGGAATCGTCGTCGCGCGAGCGCAGCCGCGAGATCAGTGACAGTGCGATCACCGGCGCCGGCACGTCGAGGTCGATCGCTTCCTGCAGCGTCCAGCGTCCTTCGCCGGAGTCCGCGACCCAGGGGGAGATGCCGTCCATGCGCGGATTCTTCGCCAGTGCGTCGGCGGTCAGGTCCAGCAGCCAGGAACGCACGACGCTGCCATGGCGCCAGACCTGTGCCACCTGGTGCAGGTCGAAATCGAACTCGCGCTTGTGCTGCAGGATCGAGAAACCCTCGGCATAGGCCTGCATCAGCCCGTACTCGATGCCGTTGTGGACCATCTTGCTGAAATGGCCCGCGCCGACCGGCCCGACATGGCCCCAACCGCGATCCGCGGCCGGGGCCAGGGTCTCGAACAGCGGCTGCAACCGGTCCACCACGGCCTGGTCGCCACCGATCATCAGGCTGTAGCCCTCGGCCAGGCCCCACACGCCGCCGCTGGTGCCGCAGTCGACATAGGCGATTCCACGCTCGGCCAACGCGCCGGCACGGCGCATCGTGTCCTTGTAGTTGGAGTTGCCGCCGTCCACGAGCACGTCGCCGTCGGCCAGCAGGCCGGCCAGCGCGGCCACGGTGTCGTCGGTGATGTGTCCGGCCGGCACCATCATCCACAGGATGCGCGGGGCCGGCAGTGCCGCCACCAGCGCCTGCAGCGACTCCGCCGCGCCACCGCCTTCGCCTTCCAGCGTGGCGCGGGCCCGCGCATCCGGGTCGAAGCCGACCACCCGATGCCCGCCGCGCAGCAGCCGCTGCCCCATGTTGCCGCCCATGCGGCCAAGGCCGATCATGCCAAGTTCCATGCCGTCTCCGGAGTTGGATGCAACCTGCATGATGCGCCGGAACCGTGAATGACGAAAACATCAGGTCTTGATCCAGCCAGCCGCCTGCAGTTGCCGCCCGGTCCATGGACCACCGTGCTCGACTGCCTTTGCGCGCGCTTCCCGGCAATTCCGCGCGCGACGTGGAACGATCGCTTTGCGCGCGGCCGGGTGCTGGATGCGACGGGCGTTGCGCTCGGCATCGATGCGCCATACCGGGCCGGCGCCGAGATCCGCTACTTTCGCGAGGTGGTCGACGAGGCGCCGATCCCGTTCGCCGAATCGGTGCTGCATGCCGATGCGGACCTGGTGGTGGCGGACAAGCCGCATTTCCTGCCGGTGACGCCGGCCGGCGGTTTCGTGCGCGAGACGCTGCTCGCGCGCCTGGTGCGACGCCTGGGCAATCCGGAGCTGGTGCCGTTGCACCGGATCGATCGCGATACGGCCGGGCTGGTGCTGTTCTCGGCCAATCCGTCGAGCCGGGCCGCCTACCAGTCGCTGTTCCGCGAACGGCGCATCCGCAAGCGCTATGAAGCCATCGCGCCGGCCTTGCCCGGGCTGTCGTTCCCGCTGGTCCGGGCGACGCGGCTGGTGCCGGGCGAGCCCTTCTTTCGCATGCAGGAAGCGGACGGCGCGCCCAACAGCGAAACCGGGATCGACGTGCTGGAGCGCAACGGGTCTTCATGGCGCTATGCGCTTGAGCCGGTGACCGGACGCAAGCACCAGTTGCGCGTGCACATGTCGGGGCTGGGCGCGCCGATCGCCAACGATCGGTGGTATCCGCAGGTTGGTGAGGCCGCTGCGGACGACTACTCGTGTCCGCTGCAACTCCTGGCCCGATCGCTGGCTTTCATCGACCCGCTGACCGGCAGCGAGCGTCGCTTCGAAAGCCGGTTCACGCTGCAGGGCGTCTAGACAAAGGAAACGGGCCGCTTTCGCGGCCCGTCCCTTTTTGCAATTGGTGGAGGTGGGGGGAATTGAACCCCCGTCCGAAGGTACTCCACGCCCGGCACTACATGCTTAGCTCGTTGTTCGATCTCGGATGACGGCAACACAACGTGCGAGGCACACCGTCATCCACACCCGCTTTGATTTCGGAACCGGTTGACGGGTCGCCGCCGGCACCTATCCCTTGATGATGACCCTACATCCACGAGCAAGGGCACAAGTGGGTTCGGGGCTTACGCCTTAAGCGGCGAGAGCGTAGACGTCGTCGTTGGCGTCTGGATTTTTGCAGCTGGATTTACGAGGAAAGCTACCCCCTCGGCATGCGCCAGACGATTTCGCAACCCCCGTCGAAGCCAGTGCACCCCCGGGAATGTCGATGTCGCCGACAACTCCAGTATAGAGGCGGGCAGGGAACCTGCAAGGCGCCCCGTGCGCCCGTGCAGCGGGGGTTCACGGGGCAAGCGGGCCGGCTGCGGCTATGCTTGCCCCGATGCAATCGACCCCCCCGGCCAAGCCCGCCAGCCCTCCGGCTCCCCTGAGCGCCACGGCCGGGCATGTCCTTGCGCTGCTGGTGCTGGCCGCGTCGCTGTTGCTGGTCTACCTGTACTGGCGCAGCGCCAACGACCGGGAAATGGATGCCGCCCAGGCCGCGTTCACCGCACGCGCCGACGACGCCGCGGCCCGGCTGGTGCGGCGCCTGGGCAACCATGAACTGATCGCCCGCGGCGGCGTTTCCCTGTCCGCGTCGGTGGCGCGCCCCAGCCGCCGCCAGTGGCAGAACTACGTCGAGGGCCTGAACCTGCGCGAGCGCTATCCGGACCTCACCGGGCTGGGCTTCCTGGTGTATTCGACCTCGCTGCAGTTGTCGGAGCTGCAGCGCCTGTTGCGCGAGAGCGGCGAGGGCATGTTCAGTGCGTGGCCGCACGGGATTCGCGCGCACTACGGACCGTTGCTGTACCTGGAACCCAAGACCCGCGAAAACATGGCCGCGATCGGATACGACATGTATGCCGACCCGGTACTGCGCACGGCGATGGATGCCGCACGCGACAGTGGCCGGCCGGTGATGAGCGCGCCGGTCCGGCTGGTCCAGGACGTGGACAGGGGGGCTGCGGTGCCGGGCCTGGTCCTGTTCCTGCCGGTGTACCGTTTCGGGGACCGGCCGGAGACGACCGAAGCCAGGCGGCTGTCGTTGCAGGGCTGGGTCGAGACCTCGTTCCGCATGGCGGACTTCGTCGAAGCCACCCTTCGCGGCATGCCCGACCGGGTGCGCCTGCGCGTGGTCGATGTCACCGACGGTGGCCACGCGGTGCTGTACGCCGACCCGGCGCGGGAAGGCGACGGCGCTCCGGCCTTCCATGCGACCAGCGACCTCGATGCCTACGGCCGCCAGTGGCGACTGGAATTCGCGTCCGCGCCGCGGGCCGAGCTGGCGGCGGGCATGTCCGGCCTGCGCAACACGCTGGCGATCGGCGTCATCGCCTCGTTGCTGCTGTTCGGGATCGTGCTGGCGCTCGCACGCACCCAGGTCCGCGCCGAGCGCCTGGCCGCGCGCATGACCGAATCCTTCAGCCGCAGCGAATTGCGCTTCCGCAACGCGCTGGAGTATTCGTCGATGGGCACCGCGCTCCTGGACCAGCATGGCCGCATCGCCGACGCTAATCCGGCGCTGGAGCGGGTGTTGCGCAAGTCGCGCGCCCAACTCATCGGCAGCGCGTTCGACGCCCATTTCATCGACCACGGCAACGACGACCCCGTTCGCGGGGACGTGTACCGCAGCACCCGCTCGATGCTCGCCGACGATGGCAGCCTGCGCCAGCTGCAGTTGACCCATGCACCGATGCCCGGCGACGTCGACAGCGACATCGTGCGCCAGGTGCAGGTCGAGGATGTCACCGATCGCCTGCGCGCCGAAGCGCAGGTGCTGTCGCTCAACCGCACCCTGGAGGCGCGGGTGGTGGCGCGCACGCGCGAACTGACCATCGCCAACCAGGACCTCGAGTCGTTCGCCTACAGCGTTTCGCACGACCTGCGCGCGCCGCTGCGCGCGATCGAGGGTTTCAGCCGGCTGCTCGACGAGCGCCAGGGTGGGGCGCTCGATGCGGAAGGTCGCGACTACCTGGCGCGGGTTCGCAACGCGGCGACGCGGATGGGCTCGCTGATCGAGTCGCTGTTGAAAATGGCGAGGCTCGGCCGCAGCGGGATCAAGCCGGTCCCGCTGGACCTGTCGCGCATGGCCGCGGACATCGTCGCCGAGCTGCGCGCCGGCGAACCCGGGCGCGACGTGAACGTCACGATCGAGCCGGGCCTGGTCGCGACCGGCGACGCGAGCCTGGTGCGCAACCTGATGGGGAACCTGCTCGGCAATGCATGGAAGTTCACCGGCGGGCGCCAGGGCGCAACGATCGAGTTCGGGCGCGACGCCAGCGGCGCGTTCTTCGTGCGCGACAACGGCGCCGGCTTCCCGGTCGAGTACGGCGACAAGCTGTTCCGGCCATTCCAGCGCCTGCACAGCCAGGACCAGTTCGCCGGCGATGGCGTCGGCCTGGCCTCGGTGCGGCGCATCGTCGAGCGCCACGGTGGCACCATCCGCGCCGACGGGGCGCTGGAGAAAGGAGCGACCTTCGCGTTCACGCTTCCCGGCAAGCCGGAAGTCTAGGCGCGGTCACGCGTCCTTGTTGTGCCGGCGCAGCACGCGCTGCTTCTCGCGGTCCCAGTCGCGTTCCTTGCTGGCCTCGCGCTTGTCGTGCGTCTGCTTGCCCTTGGCCAGGGCAAGTTCGGCCTTGACCTTGTTGCCCTTCCAGTACAGGGCGGTCGGCACCAGGGTGTAGCCGTCGCGCTGCACCCGGCCGATCAGGGTGTCGATCTCGCGCCGGTGCAACAGCAGCTTGCGGGTGCGGCGATCGTCGGCGACGACGTGGGACGAGGCCGAGATCAGCGGCGTGAGCTGGGCGCCGAACAGGTACAGTTCGCCGTCGCGGACCACGGCATAGGCTTCGGTGATGTTGGCGCGCCCGGCGCGGATCGACTTCAACTCCCAGCCCTGCAGCGCCAGTCCGGCCTCGAAACGGTCCTCGAAGTGGTATTCGTGGCGCGCGCGCTTGTTCAGCGCAATGGTGCCGCTGCTGTTTGCCTTATCCTTGTCCGACTTCTTGTTCATCGCGGGCATTGTCCTCGAAATCCCCATGCCGATCATCCAGCGCAGCGCCCTCGTCGAACATTCGGCCGCACGCATGTTCGAGCTGGTCAACGACGTGGCCGCCTATCCGCGGCGCTTCGCCTGGTGCCGGGAGGCCCGGGTGCTGGAGCAGGGCGCGGACCGGGTGGTCGCCAGGCTCGACCTGGGCCTGGGCGCATTGAGTACCTGGTTCACCACCGAGAACACGCTGGCGCCGCCCCATCACATCGACATGGCCCTGCGCGACGGGCCGTTCAGGCGCCTGCACGGGCGCTGGCAGTTCCATGCGCTGGACGAATCGGCCTGCAAGGTCACCCTGACCCTGGACTTCGAGCCGCGCAGCAGGCTGCTGGGCCCGGCCATGGCGCTGGGATTCCAGGGGCTGGCCGACCGCATGGTCGACGATTTCGTGCGGGTGGCCAACGGCGAGAAGGTTCGATGAGCGATGCACCGGTGCGTCGCGGCATCCGCGTCGATGTCGTGCGCGCCTGGCCGCGCCGGCATGAGGCGGTCACGCTCGAGCTGCCAGTCGGGGCGACGGTTGCCGATGCGCTCGTGGCCTGTGCGCTGCCGCTCGACGGCGTTTCCGGCCACGCCGTGCATGGCGAAAAGGTGGCGACGACGACGGTCCTGCGCGACGGCGACCGCCTGGAGCTGCTGGTGCCGCTGGTCGTGGATCCGAAGGAGGCGCGCCGGCGGCGCGCCGGGCGCTGAACGCTAGCGCTTCTTTTCGTCCTTGGGCAGGTTGCCGAAGCGGCCCATGCGTTCGGCCAGCTCCTTGTCCTGCTCCTGGAAGTAGTCGCCTTCCCAGCGGGTCACGACGTCGTTCTCGAACCATACGGTGAGGTTCTTCACGTGCATGGTGCCGACGCGGTCGGTGCGCTGGGTCGCGGTGTAGTCCCAGCGATCGTGGTGGAATGGATCGGCGATCGACGGCGTGCCCAGCAGCACCTGCACCTGTTGCCTGGCCATGCCGACCTGCAACTGGTCGACCGCGGCCTTGTCCAGCAGATTGCCCTGGTAGATGGGCTGCTTGTAGAGGATGCCGCAGCCGGCGACGGAGCAGGCAATGGCGGCGGCGAGCAGGAAGGAGAGGCGCATGCAGGTTCGCGGGGATAATGATTCTGGCCGATAATACACGGAAGCCCGACCACGGAGCCGGAGCCATATGGAATCGCAGGAACTGCGCAAGGCTGGACTGAAGGTGACCCATCCGCGGATGCGGATACTGGCCCTGCTGGAGCAACTCAAGCCCCGGCACATGACCGCCGAGGACATCTACCGCCATCTCCTCGACCAGGGCGACGAGATCGGCCTGGCCACCGTTTACCGCGTGCTCACCCAGTTCGAGGCGGCTGGCCTGGTGCTCAAGCACAACTTCGAAGGCGGGCATGCGGTATATGAACTCGACCGCGGCGAGCACCACGACCACATGGTCGATGTCGAAACCGGCAAGGTGATCGAGTTCCACAGCGACGAGATCGAGGCGCTGCAGCAGAAGATCGCCGCCGAGCACGGCTACACGATCGAGGACCACGCGCTGGTGCTGTACGTCAGCAAGAAGCGTTGAGGGATCGCGCGCAAGGCGCGCTCCTACAAGACATCCTTCAACAGGCGTCGGGCGGCGGCCCTGGCTTCCTTGCCGACCTCGACGCCGCCCAGCATCCGTGCCAGCTCGGCTTCGCGGGCGGCGTCGTCGAGCAGTTGCACCGCGCTCTGGGTCATCCCCGACTGCTCGGCCTTGCTGACCCGGTAATGGGCATGGCCCTGGGCGGCGACCTGGGGCAGGTGGGTCACGCACAGCACCTGGCGGCTGGCGCCCAGCGCACGCAGTTTCTCGCCGACGATCTGGGCGACGGCACCGCCGATGCCCGAATCGACCTCGTCGAACACCATGCTCGGGATCGCGTCCAGGCCGAGGGCGGCGACCTCGATCGCCAGCGAGATCCGTGAAAGCTCGCCACCGGAAGCGACCTTGCGCAGCGGGCGCGGCGGCTGGCCGGCGTTGGCCGCGACCAGGAACTCGGCGCGCTCGGTGCCGTTGGGGTCCGGTTTTCCAGGCCCGGGAACCTGCTCCAGCGCAACCTCGAAGCGGCCGCCGCCCATGCCCAATTCCGACAGCAGGGCGGTGGTCGCGCCGGACAACCGTGCTGCGGCTTCGGCGCGGGCCGCGCCGAGGACCGCGGCGGCCTCGCGCCAGCGATCCACCGCCGCCGCGATCTGCGGTTCCAGCTGGCGCAGGCGGCTGCCGGCGCCGCGCAAGGCCTCAAGTTCGGTGGCCAGGGCATCGCGTTGCGCGGCCAGGCCTTCGGGCGCGACCCGATGCTTGCGCGACAGGTCGTGCAGGCGTGCCAGGCGCCGGTCGAGCTCGTCGAACGCGGACGGATCCAGGTCCAGGTCCGAACGCACCGTTTCGAGCAGGGCCAGCGCTTCCTCGAGCTGGATCGCGGCCGAATCGAGCATGGCATCGACCTCGCCCAGGCGCGGCTCGTGTTCGACCTGGCGTCCGAGTTCGGCCCGCACCTGTTGCAGCATGCGCGATGGCGAGCCGGCCTCGTCCCCGCCGAGGCGGGTGGCGGCGTTGTCGCAGGCGCTGATCAGCGCGGCGGCATGGGCATGGCGCCGGTGCGACCCGGCGAGTTCGGCGATCGCCGCCGGTTCCAGCGATTCACGCTGCAGCTCGCCCAGCTGGTGCTCGATGAAGGCGATGCGCTCGCTGACATCGCCTTGCCGCGAAAGGGCTTCGCGCTCGCGCTCCAGCGCGCTCCAGGCTTGCGCGCCGTCGCGCACCGCCTGCAGTTGCGGTTGCAATCCGCCAAAGGCATCGAGCAGGTCGAGCTGGCTGGCGCGCGACAGCAACGCCTGGTGCTCGTGCTGGCCATGGATCTCGACCAGGGTCGTCGCCAGCGCTCCCAGCTGCGCGAGCGTGGCGGGGCGTCCGTTGATCCAGGCACGCGACCCGCCGTCCGCGCGCAGGGTGCGCCGCAGCTGGCAATCGTCGCCATCGTCGAACTCGGCCTCGCGCAGCCACGCCAGCGCCGCGGGCGCGTCGTCGAGCGCGAATTCGGCGGCGAGCTCGGCGCGTTCGGCGCCGTGGCGCACCATGCCGCTGTCGGCGCGCAGTCCCGACAGGAAACCCAGGGCGTCGACCAGCAGCGACTTGCCGGCGCCGGTTTCCCCGGAAATGACGGTGAGGCCGGGCCCGAACTCGAGTTCGGCGGCAGCGACGACGGCGAAGTCCCTGATCGTGAGGCGGGTCAGCATCGCGATAGCGTAAGAGATCGGCGTCGCAAACGCTGCGTCGGCGCCGGCCGCGACCGGCATTCGCCACTCGCTGGCCATGCCCGGCTTGCACCCGGGCGGCGGCGGCCGTATACCCGCTGCATGGCCCGCTCGCCCCCAAGTCCCGACGATGCCCTGGATCCGCGTGCGCGGCAGCTGCTGCGGACGTTGATTTCGCGCCATATCCGCGACGGCGAGCCGGTGGGTTCGCAGACCCTGGCCCGGCACTCGGGCCTGGCGGTCAGCCCGGCCACGATCCGCAACATCCTGGGGGACCTGGAGGAGATCGGGCTGCTGACCTCCCCGCACGCTTCGTCCGGGCGGATCCCGACCGCGCAGGGCTACCGGGTATTCGTCGATTCACTGCTGCAGTTGCGGCCGCTGCCCGAGGGCGAGATGGCGCGGCTGCGCGAGGAACTCCCGGCCGGTACAGGGACCCAGGCGCTGCTGGGCAGCGCGTCGGAGTTGCTGTCGGCGATGAGTCATTTCGTCGGCGTGGTCAGCGTGCCCAGGCGCGAACAGTTCGCCTTCCGCCATATCGACTTCGTTCCGCTCGAGGCCGGCCGGGTGCTGGCGATCCTGGTGTTCGCCGACAACGACGTGCAGAACCGGATCATCCAGACGCGCAGGCCGTACGACGCGGGCGAGCTGGAGCGTGTCTCCAACTACCTCAACAGGCATTTCGCGGGGCGCCCGGTGGCGGAGATACGCACCACGCTGCTGCGCGACCTGCGCGCGGCCCGCAGCGAAATGGAAACCCTGCTTGCGCACAGCGTCGAGCTGGCCGAACAGGCGCTGGGACCGGAGGCTTCCGGGGCGGGCGAGGGCATGCTGGGCGAGGGCATGGTCCTGGCGGGGCAGACTCGGCTGATGGGCGTGCAGGAACTGTCCGACCTGGAGCGGCTGCGCGAACTGTTCGAGGCCTTCGCCCGCAAGCGCGAAATCCTGCAATTGCTCGAGCGCACGGTACAGGCGCCCGGGGTACGCATCTTCATCGGCGAGGAAACCGGCCTGGCACCGCTGGAGGGCATGTCGCTGGTGACCGCGCCCTATGTGGCCGGCGATCGCACGCTCGGGGTGCTGGGCGTGATCGGGCCGTCACGGATGGCCTACGACCGGGTCATCCCGATGGTCCAGGCCGCAGCCGAGGTCCTGGGCGCCGCCCTGAAGTCCTGAAAGGCTTTGCACCAAAGGCTTGAACCAGGCGCCTCCGGCCCCAATACCAGCCTGCGATGCGGCAGGTGCCGTGGAGGAAGCAGGAGCATGACCAATACCCCCGATGTCGACGCCGGCGCAGGCAACGACGCCGCGAGCGACACCAGTCCGCTGGCCGCCGAACTGGAGGCGCTGCGGGCCGAGCTGGAGCAGCTGCGCGGCGATTCGCTGCGCGAGCGCGCCGACCTGGACAACCAGCGCAAGCGCATGGCGCGCGAGCTCGAAGGCGCCCGCCGTTTCGCCAACGAGCGTTTGCTTGCCGACCTGCTGCCGCTGTTCGACAGCATGGAAGCGGGCCTGGCGGCTGCCGCCGAAGGCGATCCGCTGCGTGCCGGCCTGGAGCTGACCCTGCGCCAGCTGCACCGGATTGCCGAAGCCAACGGCCTGGCCGAAGTGGCGCCCGTCGCGGGCGACGGCTTCGACCCCGAACGGCACCAGGCCATGAGCGTGGCCGCCGCCCCCGGCATCGCCACCGGCCACGTCGCGCAACTGTTCCAGAAGGGCTACGTGCTGAACGACCGCCTGCTGCGCCCCGCCCTGGTGGTGGTGGCCGAATAGCGGCGCTTGAAGTGGGAGCGACAGTCCCCAATTCCATTACATCGGCGCCCGGCGCCACCAGACAAACGATTTAGAGAGGGAGCAACACCATGGGCAAGATCATCGGCATCGACCTTGGCACCACTAATTCCTGCGTCGCGGTCATGGACGGCGGCAAGGCGCGCGTCATCGAGAACAGCGAGGGCGACCGCACCACGCCGTCCGTCGTGGCCTGGACCAAGGACGGCGAGGTCCTGGTCGGGGCCTCGGCCAAGCGCCAGGCGGTCACCAACCCCAAGAACACCTTCCACGCGGTGAAGCGCCTGATCGGCCGCAAGTTCACCGACGCGGAAGTGCAGAAGGACCTCGGCCTGGTCCCGTACGCCATCACCCAGCACGACAACGGCGATGCCTGGGTCGCGCTGGCCGACGGCAAGAAGCTGGCGCCGCAGGAAGTCTCGGCCAAGGTCCTGGAGAAGATGAAGAAGACCGCCGAGGCCTTCCTCGGCGAGACCATTACCGAGGCCGTGATCACGGTGCCGGCGTACTTCAACGACTCCCAGCGCCAGGCGACCAAGGACGCCGGCCGCATCGCCGGCCTCGACGTCAAGCGCATCATCAACGAGCCGACGGCCGCTGCGCTGGCCTACGGCATGGACAAGAAGGGCGGCGACCGCAAGGTCGCGGTGTACGACCTGGGCGGCGGCACCTTCGACGTGTCGATCATCGAGATCGCTTCGGTCGACGGCGAGATGCAGGTCGAGGTGCTGTCCACCAATGGCGACACCTTCCTCGGCGGCGAGGACTTCGACAAGCGCGTCATCGACTACCTGGTCGACGAGTTCAACAAGGACCAGGGCATCGACCTGCGCAAGGATCCGCTCGCCCTGCAGCGCCTGAAGGACGCGGCCGAGCGCGCCAAGATCGAGCTGTCCAGCTCGCAGCAGACCGAGGTCAACCTGCCGTACGTGACCGCCGACGCTTCCGGCCCGAAGCACCTGAACATCAAGCTGACCCGGGCCAAGCTCGAGGCGCTGGTCGACGACCTGGTCAAGAAGACCATCGAACCCTGTCGCATCGCGCTCAACGACGCCGGCCTGCGGGCAAGCGACATCGGCGACGTGATCCTGGTCGGCGGCCAGACCCGCATGCCCAAGGTGCAGCAGGCGGTGGGCGAGTTCTTCGGCAAGGAGCCGCGCAAGGACGTCAACCCGGACGAGGCCGTTGCGATCGGTGCAGCGATCCAGGGCGGCGTGCTCGCCGGCGAGGTCAAGGACGTGCTGCTGCTCGACGTGACCCCGCTGAGCCTGGGCATCGAGACCCTGGGCGGCGTGTTCACCAAGATCATCGAGAAGAACACCACCATCCCGACCAAGGCTTCGCAGACATTCTCCACCGCCGAGGACAACCAGTCCGCGGTGACCGTGCACGTGCTGCAGGGTGAGCGCGAACAGGCCCGCTACAACAAGTCGCTGGCCAGGTTCGACCTGTCCGGCATCGACGCCGCGCCGCGCGGCCTGCCGCAGGTGGAGGTGTCGTTCGACATCGACGCCAACGGCATCCTGCACGTGAGCGCCAAGGACAAGAAGACCGGCAAGGAGCAGAAGGTCGAGATCAAGGCCGGCTCGGGCCTGAGCGATGAAGAGATCCAGCAGATGGTCCAGGACGCCGAGGCCAACCGCGAGGAAGACAAGAAGTTCCACGAACTGGTGCAGGCGCGCAACCAGGCCGACGGCCTGATCCACGCGACCCGCAGCGCGATCAAGGACAACGGCGACAAGGTCGGCGGCGACATCATCGGCCGCGCCGAAGCCGCGATCGCCGACGTCGAGACCGCGATGCGCGGCGACGACAAGGCGCAGATCGAGGCCAAGTCCAAGGCGCTTGAGGAAGCCGGCCAGGCCCTGTTCGCCGCGGCCGCGGCCGCTGCCCAGCAGGGCGGCGAAGGTGCCCCCGGCGGCCAGGGTGCTCCGAGTCCCGAGGATGTCGTGGACGCCGAGTTCACGGAAGTGAAGGACGACGAACAGAAGTCGTGAGCCCGGAAGGGGATTTCGGGGATCGAAGGAGCGGATCGACCCGCTCCTTTGACCTGTCCGAGCAGGTAGAGAGTGCATGAGCAAGCGTGACTACTACGAAGTCCTGGGCGTTGCCCGCAACGCCTCCGACGAGGAGTTGAAGAAGGCCTACCGTCGCTGCGCGATGAAGCACCATCCCGATCGCAACCAGGGTGATGTCGCGGCGGTGGAAGCGTTCAAGGAATGCAAGGAGGCCTACGAAGTGCTGTCGGACGCCGGCAAGCGCCGGGCCTACGACGCGCACGGGCACGCTGCGTTCGAACATGGCATGGGCGGCGGTGGCGCGGGACCCGGCCCGGGCTTCGGCGACATGGGCGACATCTTCGGGGACATCTTCGGCAACATTTTCGGTGGCGGCGGTCCCGGGCGCGGTCCGCGCCGTGGCGCCGACATCGGCTACGTGATGGAGCTCGACCTCGAAGAAGCGGTTGCCGGCACCGAGAAGCGCATCGACGTGCCCACGCTGGCGCCGTGCGCCCCGTGCAACGGCAGCGGTTCGGAAGACGGCAAGGTCGAGACCTGCACCACCTGCCAGGGCCGTGGCCAGGTCCGGATGCAGCGCGGCATCTTCACCATGCAGCAGCCGTGCCCGCATTGCGGCGGACGTGGCCAGGTCATCGCCAATCCGTGCATCGCCTGCCATGGCAATGGCCGGGTGGAGCAGGAGAAGGTGCTGTCTGTGAAGATCCCGGCAGGCGTCGACAATGGCGACCGCATCCGCCTTGCCGGCGAGGGGGAAGCCGGCCCCGCCGGCACCCCGCCGGGCGACCTCTATGTTGAAGTCCGGGTGCGTCCGCACGAGATCTTCGAGCGCGACGGCGACGACCTGCATTGCGAAGTGCCGATCCGCATCTCGCAGGCCGCGCTTGGCGACACCATCCGCGTGCCCACCCTGGATGGCGACGTCGAGTTGCGCATTCCCGCCGAAACCCAGACCGGCAAGCTGTTCCGCCTGCGCGACAAGGGCGTCAAGTCGGTGCGCAGCCGGCAGCCGGGCGACCTCTACTGCAAGGCGGTGGTCGAGACGCCGATCAACCTCAGCGCCGAGCAGCGCGAGTTGCTGGAGAAGTTCGAGGCGACTTTCGTCGGCGATGGCGCGCGCCGCCATTCCCCGCGCGCCAGCACCTTCCTGGACGGCGTGAAGGGCTTCTGGGACCGCATGGTCTCGTAGGTGGAAGCGGCGGAAGCCGCGATCTGGAGTCGCGGCTTCTGCCGCTCCCACGGTGGTAGCCTTTGCGCATGGACGCTCCCATCCGCCTGCTGCTCCACGGCGCTTCCGGCCGCATGGGCCAGGCCTTGCTGCGCCTTTGCGGCGAGCCTGGCAGCACCTGCGAAGTGGTCGCGGCGGTTTCGCGCAAGCCGGCGCAACGCGTGGTCGACGGTGTGCCACAGTTCGCGGCCAGCGAGCTGCACGGCGTGCCTGGGTTCGACGTCGCCATCGACTTCAGCGTCGCCGATGCCTTCGATCCGATCCTGGCCGTTTGCGTGGAGCGCAAGGCCGCGTTCGTCTCCGGGACCACGGGCCTCGATGATCGCCAGCGCGCGGCGCTGGCCGATGCCGCCGGCATCATCCCGCTCATCCTGGCCTCCAACTTCAGTCTCGGCGTGGCGGTCCTGGCCGACCTGGTCGAACGCGCCGCGCGCGCGCTGCCGGGCTGGGATTGCGACATCGTGGAAGCGCACCACGCAGGCAAGGTCGATGCGCCTTCGGGCACGGCGCTGACGCTGGGTGCCTCCGCGGGGCAGGGCGGGGCGACGCCGCGCTACGCCTCGCTCCGCGCCGGTGACATCGTCGGCGAGCACCTGGTCCAATTCAGCGGCGCCGGCGAACGGCTGGAACTGGTGCACCGTGCCGGCAACCGGGACATTTTCGCCCGCGGCGCGCTGCACGCCGCTTCGCGCCTGGCCGGGCGCAATCCCGGCAACTACCGTCTGGCGGATCTGCTGTAGAGCCGGTATCATTCCCGCTCGCCTGATACCACTCGCCTCCGGACGGTTCCGCACCGTATCGGCGGTTTTCTGCAACCCGACGTAGGCGAATTCCCCGTGACCCAGCCCGCAATCCTTGCACTCGAAGACGGCACCGTATTCGAGGGCGATTCCGTCGGCGCGTCCGGCCTTGCGGTCGGCGAGGTGGTGTTCAACACCGCCATGACCGGCTACCAGGAGATCGTCACCGATCCCTCCTATGCGCGGCAGATGGTGACGCTGACCTATCCGCACATCGGCAACACAGGCTGCAACGCCGCCGACGACGAGTCGCACCAGGCCTGGGCCGCCGGCCTGATCGTGCGCGACGTGCCGCGCCGGCCCTCGAGCTGGCGCAACGAGATCGCGCTGCCGCAGTGGCTGCGCGAGCGCGGCGTGGTCGCGATCAGCGGCATCGACACGCGCAAGCTCACCCGGCTGCTGCGCGATCGCGGCGCGCAGAACGGTGCACTGGCGGCGGGCGACGGCATCGACGTCGACGCGGCGATCGAGGCGGCACGCAAGTTCCCCGGCCTCAAGGGCATGGACCTGGCGAAGGAAGTCAGCGTCCGCGAACGTTACCGCTGGAGCGAAGGCCAGCTGGACCTGGACCGCAACGCGTTCGCCAGCGGCGGCGGCCGCTTCCACGTGGTCGCCTACGACTTCGGCATCAAGACCAACATCCTGCGCATGCTCGCCGAGCGCGGCTGCGACCTGACCGTGGTGCCGGCGCAGACGCCGGCGTCCGAAGTGTTTGCACTCAAGCCCGACGGCGTGTTCCTGTCCAACGGACCGGGCGACCCGGAGCCCTGCGACTACGCCATCGCCGCGACCCGCGAATTCATCGCCCGCAAGCTGCCGCTGTACGGCATCTGCCTGGGCCACCAGTTGCTCGGGCTGGCGGTCGGCGCGACCACGGTGAAGATGAAGTTCGGCCACCACGGCGCCAACCATCCGGTGATCGACACGGACACGGGCAGGGTGCTGATCACCAGCCAGAACCACGGCTTCGCCGTCGACGAATCCACGTTGCCGGGCAACGTGCGCGTCACCCACCGTTCGCTGTTCGACGGTTCCAACCAGGGTATTGCGCTCACCGACGCGCCGGCGTTCTCGTTCCAGGGCCATCCGGAAGCGAGCCCGGGGCCGCACGACGTCGCCTACCTGTTCGACAGGTTCATCGCGTCGATGGACGCCAATCGCGCGGGAGCACGCTGACATGCCAAAGCGCACCGACATCAAGACCGTGCTGATCATCGGCGCCGGCCCTATCGTGATCGGCCAGGCCTGCGAATTCGATTACTCCGGCGCGCAGGCGTGCAAGGCGCTGCGCGACGAGGGTTACCGGGTAGTGCTGGTCAACAGCAACCCGGCCACGATCATGACCGACCCGGCGATGGCCGACGCGGTCTACATCGAGCCGATCAACTGGCAGTCGGTCGAGAAGATCATCGCCAAGGAAAAGCCCGAGGCGCTACTGCCGACCATGGGCGGGCAAACCGCGCTCAACTGCGCGCTCGACCTGGCCGACAACGGCGTGCTCGAGCGCCACGGCGTCGAGTTGATCGGCGCCTCGCGCGATGCGATCCGCATGGCCGAGGACCGCGAACTGTTCCGGGTGGCAATGGCCGAGATCGGGCTGGAATGCCCGCAGGCCGAGGTCGCGCGTTCGTTCGAGCAGGCCGTCGACATCCAGACCCGGGTCGGCTACCCGACCATCATCCGCCCGTCGTTCACGCTCGGCGGCAGCGGAGGCGGCATCGCCTACAACAAGGAAGAGTTCGAGGAGATCGCCAGGCGCGGCCTCGAGTTGTCGCCGGTGCACGAGATCCTGGTCGAGGAATCGGTGCTGGGCTGGAAGGAGTTCGAGATGGAGGTGGTCCGCGATACCGCGGACAATTGCATCATCGTGTGCTCGATCGAGAACCTCGACCCGATGGGTGTGCACACCGGCGACTCGATCACGGTCGCGCCGGCGCAGACCCTGACCGACAAGGAATACCAGCGCCTGCGCGACGCCTCGATCGCGGTGCTGCGCAAGATCGGCGTCGACACCGGCGGCTCCAACGTGCAGTTCGGCGTCAACGCGCAGACCGGCCGCGTGGTCGTGATCGAGATGAATCCGCGCGTGTCGCGGTCCTCGGCGCTGGCATCCAAGGCCACCGGTTTCCCGATCGCCAAGGTGGCGGCCAAGCTCGCCGTCGGCTACACCCTGGACGAGCTGAAGAACGAGATCACCGGCGGTCTCACCCCGGCTTCGTTCGAGCCGAGCATCGACTACGTCGTCACCAAGATCCCGCGCTTCGCCTTCGAGAAGTTCCCGGCCGCAGACGCGCGCCTGACCACGCAGATGAAGTCCGTGGGCGAGGTGATGGCGATCGGCCGCACCTTCCAGGAATCGCTGCAGAAGGCCCTGCGCGGCCTGGAGATCGGCAAGTCGGGGCTCGACGCCACCGACCTGGACCTGGCCGACGAAGGCGGACTGGCCACGCTGCGGCGTGAGGTCAAGGAAGCCGGCCCGGAGCGGATCTTCTACCTCGCCGATGCATTCCGCGCCGGGATGTCGGTGGAGGACGTGCATGCGCTGTCCTTCGTCGATCCCTGGTTCCTCGACCAGATCGAGGAACTGGTCGCGATCGAGGCCGAGGTTGCCGCTGCCGGCATCGACGCGCTCGACGCGCGCAGGCTGCGCGCGCTCAAGCGCAAGGGTTTTTCCGATGCCCGCCTGGCCAGCCTGGTCGGCACCGGCGAATCGGCGGTGCGCGCGTTGCGCAAGGCTTTCGGCGTGCGCCCCGTGTACAAGCGCGTGGACTCGTGCGCGGCCGAGTTCGCCACCACCACGGCCTACATGTACTCGACCTACGAGGACGAGTGCGAAGCGCAGCCGACCGACCGCAGGAAGATCATGGTCCTCGGCGGCGGTCCCAACCGCATCGGCCAGGGCATCGAGTTCGACTATTGCTGCGTGCATGCGGCGCTCGCCCTCCGCGAGGACGGCTATGAAACGATCATGGTCAACTGCAATCCGGAGACCGTGTCGACCGACTACGACACCTCCGACCGGCTGTACTTCGAATCGCTGACGCTCGAGGACGTGCTCGAGATCGTGGAGCTGGAGAAACCCGTCGGCGTGATCGTGCAGTACGGCGGCCAGACCCCGCTCAAGCTGGCGCAGGCGTTGCAGGACAACGGCGTGCCGATCATCGGCACCAGTCCCGACAGCATCGACCTGGCCGAGGATCGCGAGCGCTTCCAGCAGCTGGTGCAGGAACTCGGGCTGAAGCAGCCGCCCAACCGCACCGCGCGCAACCCGGACGAAGCGCTGGCCCTGGCCCGCGAGATCGGCTATCCGCTGGTCGTGCGTCCCAGCTACGTGCTCGGCGGCCGGGCGATGGAAGTGGTGCATTCGGACGCCGACCTGTCGCGCTACATCCGCGATGCGGTCAAGGTGTCGAACGACTCGCCGGTGCTGCTCGACCGTTTCCTCGACCACGCGGTCGAGGTCGACGTCGACGTCATCGCCGACAAGGACGGCAACGTGCTGATCGGCGGGGTCATGGAGCATATCGAGGAAGCGGGCGTGCACTCCGGCGACTCGTCGTGCTCGCTGCCGCCTTACTCGCTGCCGATGTCGGTGCAGGACCGCCTGCGCGAGCAGGTGGTGGCCCTGGCGCGCGCGTTGAACGTCGTCGGGCTGATGAACACCCAGTTCGCGGTCCAGCACGACGGCGACGGCGAAGCGACGATCTACCTGCTGGAGGTCAACCCGCGCGCCTCGCGCACGGTGCCGTTCGTGTCCAAGGCCACCGGCGTGCCGCTGGCGCGGATCGCGGCGCGCTGCATGGCCGGCATGAGCCTGGCCGAGCAGGGGGCGACCACCGAGGTCATCCCCGACTACTTCAGCGTCAAGGAAGCGATCTTCCCGTTCGCCAAGTTCCAGGGCGTGGACCCGATCCTCGGCCCGGAGATGCGCTCGACCGGCGAGGTGATGGGGGTGGGCCGGAGCTTCGGCGCGGCGTTCGCGCGTGCCGAGGAAGCCGCCAGCATTCGTGCGCCGGCCGCGGGCAAGGTCTTCATCTCGGTCCGCGATCCCGACAAGCACAAGGTGCTGGCGGTTGCGCAGGACCTGATCCGTCGCGGCAGCACCCTGGTCGCGACACGCGGCACCGCCGCGTTCCTGCGCGACAACGGCCTGGAATGCGAAGTGGTGAACAAGGTGATCGAAGGCCGGCCGCACATCGTCGACCTGATCAAGAATGGCGAAATCGCCTACATCGTGAACACCACCGAAGGCCGCCAGGCGATCTCGGATTCGTTCTCGATCCGGCGCGAGGCGTTGCAGGCCAGGGTCACCTATTCGACCACCGTTGCCGGCGCCAAGGCACTGCTGCACTCGCTGGACTTCCGCGACAGCGGACCGGTATGGTCGCTGCAGGAATTGCATGCCCAGGTTGGGCACACCCAGACGGGCGGCTGAGGAAACGACATGCGGGCACCAATGACCACCAGGGGCGCGCAGCGACTGCGCGCGGAACTCGAAGAACTGAAGTCGGTGCAGCGGCCGGCGGTGATCCAGGCGATCGCCGAGGCGCGTGCGCACGGCGACCTCAAGGAGAACGCCGAGTACCACGCCGCGCGCGAGCAGCAGGGCTTCATCGAAGGCCGGATCAAGCAGCTTGAAGCCGAGCTTTCGCACGCGCAGCTGATCGACGTTTCGACCCTCAACGCCGGTTCCAAAGTCGTGTTCGGCGCCACCGTGGTGCTGGCCGATACCGAAACCGACAAGGAAACGACCTACCAGATCGTCGGCGACCTCGAAGCCGACATCAAGCGGGGCCTGATCGCGATCTCGTCGCCGGTGGCCCGCGCCCTGATCGGCAAGCTCGAAGGCGACGCGATCACCATCGACGCCCCCGCAGGCCAGCGCGAGTACGAAATCGTCGCGGTCCGCTACGAAGGCTGACGGCGCGCCGCGCATGGCCACGGCGACCCTGCTGCTGCCGGAGCGCGGCCGCTTCACCGGGCAACCGGTTCCGGAACGGCTGGCGCGCGCGCTTGGGCGCGCCGATGCCGTTGCCATGGGCGAGGCCGGCGAACGCGCACAACTGTTGCGTCATTTCGAGTTGCTGCCGCGCGGCTGGCCCGTCGCCGCGCTGACTCGCAGCCGCGATGCCGGCGACGCCGCGACCGCGCAGTGGTTGCGTGCCGATCCGGCCTGGATCCGTCCGGACATCAACGGCGCGCGCATGCTGGCCTGCGGCGAAGGCATGCAGTTGTCTCCCGAGGACGCCGGCGCGTTGCTGCCGGCGCTGCGCCCCCTGTTCGGCGACGCCGGCTTCCCCATCGATGCGCCAGTGCCGTCGCGCTGGTACCTGCGATTGCCGCCCGGCGCGACGTTGCCGTCCTTCCCTGGCCCGGACGAAACGCTCGGCGCGGACCTGTTCGAGGTGCTGGCCGAAGTCGGCGATACCCGCGACGCCGGCATGCGCCGCTGGCGTTCGCTGCTCAACGAGGCGCAGATCGTCCTCCACAACCATCCGTGGAACGCGCGCCGCGCCGCGGCCGGCAAGCCGCCGGTGAATTCGCTGTGGTTCTGGGGCGGCGGCATGCTGTCCGACAACGTCACGACCAGGCAGCCACGGGTCGCTTCCGACGACGTGCTGGTGCAGGCGCTGGCCGCGAACGCCGGGCTTGCGCCGTCGATGTTGCCGTCGCGCTTCGAGCAGGACGCTGGCGAGGGCTTGCATGACCTTCGTGATGCGCGCGACGTGGGTGTGCTCGGCAGCGACTGGCTGCAGCCGCTGCTTGCCGCACTGGACGACGGTGCCATCCGCGAACTGCGACTGGACTTCGCCGACGGCGCCGGCTTCCTGCTGTCCAGGGGGCAACGCTGGCGCTTCTGGCGCAAGCCGATGACGCGGCTCGCATGAGCACGCAGCGCACGCTGCGCCGCCGCGCCGCCGCAGCGCGCGACGATGGAGAGTGGGGCGCGATGCCGCCGTTGCTGCGCCGCCTGCATGCGGCACGTGGCGCCCGGGGCCTGGCCGATGCGCAGCCGCGCCTCGCGCAGTTGCTGCCACCCGACGGGCTGCTCGGCCTCGACGTCGCCGTCGAGCTGCTCGCGCGGGCGATCGCCGATGGCCGCCACATCCTGGTCGTGGGCGACTTCGACTGCGATGGCGCCACCGCCTGCGCGACCGGCGTGCGCGGGCTGCGCATGCTTGGCGCCAACCGGGTCTCCCATGCAGTGCCCAATCGCCAGGTGCACGGGTATGGCCTGTCGCCCGGACTGGTCGACGACCTCGCCGCATTGCAGCCCGACCTGCTGGTCACGGTCGACCACGGCATCGCCTGCCACGCCGGCATTGCCGCGGCCAGGGTGCGCGGCTGGCAGGTACTGGTGACCGACCACCACCTTGCCGGCCCGACATTGCCGCCGGCGGACGCGATCGTGAATCCGAACCAGCCCGGCGACGGCTTCGCCAGCAAGGCGCTGGCCGGCGTCGGGGTGATGTTCTACCTGCTGCTCGCGCTGCGCGCGCGATTGTTCGGCGAAGGCGATGCGAAGCGACCCGACCTCTCGTCGCTGCTGGACCTGGTCGCCGTCGGTACCGTCGCCGACCTGGTGCCGCTGGATGCGAACAACCGCGCGCTGGTCGCCGCGGGCCTCCGCCGCCTGCGCGCGGGCAGCGGCTGCGCGGGCCTGCGTGCGCTGGTCGAAGTGGCCGGGCGCGACGAACGCAGCCTTACCGCCAGCGACATCGGCTACGCGCTCGCACCGCGCATCAACGCGGCCGGGCGGCTGGACGACATGGGCGTGGGCATCGAATGCCTGCTCAGCGACGACCCGATGCAGGCGCGCACCCTGGCGGCCGCACTGCACGCCATCAACGCCGAGCGCCAGGGCGTGCAGCAACAGATGGTGGCCGATGCAGAGCACGCGGTCGCAAGCCTGTCGCTGGAGGGCACTGTCCACGCGGTGCCATGCCTGTTCGATCCCGGCTGGCATGCCGGCGTCGTCGGGCTGGTCGCATCGAAGCTGAAGGAACGCCTGCATCGCCCCGTGTTCGCGTTCGCGCCGGTCGAGCCGGGCAGCGACGACCTGCGCGGTTCGGCGCGCTCGATTCCCGGCCTGCACATCCGCGACCTGCTGGCCGCGGTCGACGCGGCGCATCCCGGGCTTGTCGGCCGCTTCGGCGGCCATGCGATGGCGGCCGGCTTGAGCCTGCCACTGGCATCGTTGCCACGTTTCCAGGCGGCGCTGCAGGAGCAGGCCGCGCGCGTGCTCGATCCGGCGTTGCTGCAGGCCGAAGTCACGACGGACGGCGAATTGCAGGCACACGAATTCGACATCCACCATGCGCGCCTGCTGCGCGATGGAGGGCCTTGGGGCCAGGCCTACCCCGAACCGTTGTTCGATGGCGAGTTCGAAGTGCTGCGCACGCGCGTCATCGGCGAGCGGCACCTGAAGCTGTCCCTGTCGATGCATGGCCGCCAGTTCGACGCGATCCACTTCGGCGGCGCCGGCGAGCCGGCGCGCGGGCGCATCCGCATCGCCTTCCGCCTGGAGCCGGATGGCTATCGCGGCGGCGACGCCATCCAGATCGTCGTCGTCCACCGCGAACCGGACTAGGCCGGGTCGCGGTACAGGCCGAGGCGGCGCGACACTGCGATCGCGCCGAGGAACATGACCGCGGTCGCGATCGCGACCACCGGCACCCAGGCCGGACTCGCTTCGCTCCATCCAGCCGCCTCGCCGATCCGGCCGGTAACGGAATCGACAAGCAGGTACAACGCGCACAGCAGGGCGACCCTGGCCGCGCGTTGCCAGGCACGCCCGCCGTCGGAGGGATATCCCCGCCAGGCCAGCACCCCCAGGACCACGACCAGCCCGGCTAGCTGGCCGAGTCCGGCCGGGTGCAGCAGTGAAGTGAATGGCGACAGCAGGCACAGCAGGCCGATGCCGCCCGCCAGCAGCCATGACCGTCGACGCCGGGTTGCGGCGTCGGCGGCGATCGGCAGCAACCAGTAGGCCAGGCATGCCGCCGCGCTGCCCACCACCAGGCCGCCGGCCACGTCGGCGAGGAAGTGGCGGCCCAGGTACATGCGCGACAGGCCCATCAGCAACGGCCAGGCCAGCAGCACCAGCCACGCCGCGCGCCGGCGCAGGCCGAAGAACAGCAGCAACCCGATGGACATGGCGGTGGCCGCCGAGGTGTGCCCGCTGATGAATCCGTAGTCGGGCTCCTCCGTGAGTCGCAGCGCATCGCGCGCTTCGGGCGTAGGCAGCGCCAGGAACGAAGGCGCGCCACCATCGGCGACGAGCGCGCGTGGCGCCTCGAGCTTGTACAGCACGCGGGCATCGACATCGGCGGGGCGGGGGAGCTCGAAGCCGGATTTGGCCGCATGCGTCGCAACCCCTGCCAGCAACAACGCGAGCATGACCCCGAGGGTCGGCCGCAGGCGCACGCCGAAACCGAGCACGACGATCAGCGCGACATAGAACCAGGTGTAGCCGAGCTCGCTGATGCCGAGCATCAGCCAGGTGAGGAAGGGCGAGCCGAAAGACTGGAGCCAGAGGTTGGGGTCGACCTGGAACAAGTTGCCTCCATGGCGATGGTGGGAGTGGCGCGGGATGGATCCTGCCTTTTCAGGCCGAACAGCGGACGCAGCAGTGCAACACGGCGGATGACGAATTCATGCAGCAGCACGCATCCTGCCACGGTACCGGCAAGGACCAGCACTGGTTCCAGCACGGGACCCAGCTGCAGTGGAGCAAGCACGAACACCAGCGGCACGATCAGGCTCTGGTGCAACACGTACCACGGATAGACCGCCTCGGTGGCATACGGCAGCCAGCGGAACGGGCGATCGAGCAGCTGCCTGGCCCAGCCGAAGATCGCCAGCAGCGCGGTCCACATGTAGAGCGCGCGCGCGGCCAGTTCGATGTGGTGCCAGGGCAGTTGCGCCAGCACTGCCGGAACGTCGCCCGGCGGGAGATGGCGCCCGGCCGCGCGCAGCAGGAGCTCGACCGAGATGGCGGCAAGGGCGATGCACAACGTCAAACAGCGCACGCGCACCAGGCCAGTCCATGCACTGGCGTTGCGCGCTACCAGGCAGCCGGCCAGGAACAGGGGAAAGTACTGCGCGTGCTGGTACCAGTCGTCGACCAGGGCGCCTGTCTTCGGGAACAGCGGTGCCAGCCACGCAAGGAGGGCGAAGAAGTACAGCACCGGCACGACCGCCAGCCCGACCACCCACCAGGCCCCCTTGGGCGATGGCAACCAGGCCCGGAGGCGACGGGCCGCCGCGGACTCCAGCAACGGCAGCAGCAGCGCCAGGACGCAGGTGTAGGCCCACAGGTAGGCGAGGTACCAGAGGTGGTTCCATGTCACCCCGTGCGACGCGCCGGTCCAGCCACCTTCGGGCCAGGGTTGCAGGTGCAGGTAGCGCCGGAGGAAGCTGCCGAAGCCGGTGTCCCACGCACCGTTGGCGACGGCTTCGCACCAGGCCTGGACCGGAACGACGAAGAGCATGCCGAACGCCAGCGGCAGCAGCAGGCGCCAGCTGCGCGATGCCAGGAAGCGCCCGCGGCTGCGCCCGGGCTGCAGGAACAGGCCGATCGCCACGCCCGAAACCACGAACAACAACGGCATCCGCCAGCGGTTGATGGCGATCATCGGCCACTGCAGCCACTCCGCCAGGTAGGCGCTCTTGATGTGGAAGTCCCACTCGGCCACGTAGGCCATGCCCGCGTGATAGAAGATCAGCAATCCGAAGGCGATGACGCGCAGCGCGTCGATGTCGTGGCGGCGTTGCATGGACAGGTCCGGATGGGGAGTGCGGCCACGTTCGGCGAGCCGGAGCCCGATCGCGAGCGCGATGTGCCGCAACGACCGGATCCGGTGACCAGTGGCGGAATCCGGGGACGAGCGGGGTGGGGCAGGCATGCCGCGCACCCTAGAATGGGTCGATGCCGATCGACCCGACCGCAGTGACCGAACCCTGGCGACGCTTCCTGCGCTTGCGCACCCCGATCGAGATCGGGATCTGGGTGCTCGCGTTCCTGGTCCCCGCCGGCTTCAACGCCGCGGTCACCTGGCTGGACCTGCAGCGTGCCGGCGATGCGCTGGAACCCTGGAAGCCGGCGCTGTGGGAGGTGAGCAGTGCCGTGACCTGGCTGCTGCTGGTGCCGGCGATGCTGGCCCTTTGCGAGCGCTGGCCCTTGCACGCCGATACCTGGCAGCGGCGCCTGCCGGGCTACCTGCTGGCCAGCGTCGGCTGCTCGCTGCTGCACGTCGCCGGAATGGTGCTGTTGCGCAAGGCCGGCTACCTGGCGATGGGGGACAGCTACGACCCCGGCAACCTGCTCCACATGTTCGGCTACGAATACCTGAAGGACATCCGCACCTTCGCCCTGGTCGTGTCCGTGGCCCACGCCTACCGGTGGTTCTGGCGTCGCCTGCAGGGGGAGGCGAGGTTGCTGGACCCGCCGGACGACCTGCCGGCGCAGGAAGCGCCCGAACGACCCGAGCGTTTCCTGGTGCGCAAGCTGGGACGGGAGTTCCTGGTCGCCGCCAACGAAATCGAGTGGATGCAGGCCGCGGGCAACTACGTCAACCTGCGGGTGCGCGGGCACGATTACCCGCTGCGCAGCACCATGGCCACGATCGAGGCGCAACTGGATCCGGCGCGCTTCGCCCGCATCCATCGCAGCCATATGGTCAACCTCGACCAGGTCGCGTCGATCGAGCCGCTGGATACCGGCGACGCCCGCGTGCACATGAAGGACGGCAGCGTCCTGCCGTGCAGCCGGCGGCATCGGGATGCCTTGCGCGGGCGGGCGGCCTGCTAGCGGCATCCTTGATAGAATCAGCGGCCCTTTCGCACCACTTTCCGCACATGATCGAGCTCAATCCCGTCCGCCAGCGCATCGCCGACCTTCGTGGCCGGCTGGATGCGCTGAGGGGGTATCTTTGACTACGACGCCAAGGTAGAGCGGCTCGAGGAAGTCAACCGGGAGATGGAGAACCCGGATATCTGGAACGACTCCGAACGCGCCCAGGCGCTGGGCCGGGAGCGTTCCCTGCTGGACAAGACCGTCAACGGCATCCGTTCGCTTACCGAAGGCCTGGAAGGTGCCGGCGAGCTGCTTGAACTGGTCGAGGCCGAGAACGACGACGAGACGGCGACCGCGATCGTCGACGACGTGGAGCGCTATGCCCGCGGCGTCGACCAGCTCGAGTTCCAGCGCATGTTCTCCGGCAAGATGGACGCCAACGCGGCGTTCGTCGACATCCAGGCCGGCGCCGGCGGCACCGAGGCGCAGGACTGGGCGGAAATGCTGCTGCGCATGTACCTGCGCTGGGCCGAGTCGCGCGGCTGGAAGACCGAATTGATGGAAGTCAGCGGCGGCGATGTCGCCGGGATCAAGTCGGCGACCTTCCGGGTCGAGGGCGACTATGCCTACGGCTGGCTCAAGACCGAGATCGGCGTGCATCGGCTGGTGCGCAAGTCGCCGTTCGATTCCGACAACCGCCGCCATACCTCGTTCACCTCGGTGTTCGTCTCGCCGGAAGTCGACGACGACATCGACATCGAGATCAACCCGGCCGACCTGCGCACCGACGTCTACCGCTCCTCCGGCGCCGGCGGCCAGCACGTCAACAAGACCGAGTCGGCGGTCCGCATCACCCACATCCCGACCAATACCGTCGTCGCCTGCCAGACCGGCCGCAGCCAGCACCAGAACCGCGACACCGCGATGAAGATGCTGGCGGCCAAGCTCTACGAGCTGGAAGTGCAGAAGCGCAATGCCGAGAAGGACGCGCTGGAAGCGACCAAGTCCGACATCGGCTGGGGCAGCCAGATCCGCAACTACGTGCTCGACCAGAGCCGGATCAAGGACCTGCGCACCGGCATCGAACGATCCGACACCCAGAAGGTGCTCGACGGCGACCTCGACGAATTCGTCGAGGCGAGCCTGAAGTCGGGCCTGGAAGCCGGTGCCAAGCGCGCCGACGCCTGATCGCGGCTGCCGCCGCTCCCACGTATGCTGCCGACATGACCGAAGACGACAACCACCTGGTTGAGAACCACCTGATCGCCGAGCGCCGGGCCAAGCTCGCGGAATTGCGCGGGCAGGGCATCGCCTACCCCAACGATTTCCGCCGCGTCGACCATGCCGGCGACCTGCAGGCCGAGTACGCCGAAGTCGAAGAGTTCGGCGATCGCAAGGTCGCGCTGGCGGGGCGCCTGCTCGCCAAGCGGGTCATGGGCAAGGCCGCGTTCGCCCAGGTCCAGGACGTGACCGGCCGGATCCAGCTGTTCCTGCAATCGGCCGCGCTGGGCGACGCCTACGATGCGTTCAAGGGCTGGGACGTCGGCGACATCGTCGCGGCCGAAGGCACCCTGATGCGCACGAAGACCGGCGAGCTTTCGATCAAGGCCGAGTCGCTGCGCCTGCTGGTGAAGTCGCTGCGCCCGCTGCCGGACAAGTGGCACGGCCTGAGCGACGTCGAGCAGCGCTATCGCCAGCGTTACGTCGACCTGATCGTGACCCCGGAAGCGCGCGAGGTGTTCGTCAAGCGCTCGCAACTCGTGGCTGCGCTGCGTCGCTGGCTCGACGCCAGGCGTTTCCTCGAGGTCGAGACGCCGATGATGCATTACCTGGCGGGTGGCGCCACGGCCAAGCCGTTCACCACCCACCACAATGCGCTGGACCTGGACCTGTTCCTGCGGGTCGCGCCCGAGCTCTACCTCAAGCGCCTGGTGGTCGGCGGCTTCGAGCGCGTGTACGAGATCAACCGCAACTTCCGCAACGAGGGCGTGAGCACCCGCCACAATCCCGAGTTCACCATGCTCGAGCTGTACGAGGCCTACGCCACGTACGAACACGTCATGGACCTGACCGAGGCGATGATCCGCGATGTCGCGGTGGAAGTCGCCGGCACGGCCGCGCTGCAGTGGGAAGGCCAGGCGATCGACCTCGGCCCGCGCTTCCGCCGCTGGAAGCTCGAGGAAGCGGTGCGCGAACTCAATCCGGGCATCAGCGTCGCCGACTGCCGCGATCGCGAGGCGCTGGCCGCGCATTGCGCGCGCCTGGGCGTGCACGTGAAGCCGGGTTACGGCTGGGGCAAGCTGCTGCTGGAGATCTTCGAGAAGACGGTCGAGACCGGCCTCATCCAGCCGACCTTCATCACCCACTACCCGGTCGAGGTCTCGCCGCTGGCGCGCGAGTCCGATACCGAGCCGGGCATCACCGACCGCTTCGAGCTGTTCGTGGGTGGCAAGGAGCTGGCCAATGGCTTCTCCGAACTCAACGACCCCGAGGACCAGGCGGGCCGGTTCCGGGCCCAGGTCGAAGCCAAGGCCGGTGGCGACGATGAAGCCATGCACTACGACGCCGACTACATCCGCGCCCTCGAGGTCGGCCTGCCGCCGACCGGCGGCCTGGGCGTGGGCATCGACCGGCTGGCGATGCTGGTCACCGATTCGGCTTCCATCCGCGACGTCCTGCTGTTCCCGTACATGCGCCCGGAGCAGGGTGGCTGAATGCCCGCATGAGCGGGGACTTGCCGCCAGCGGCACCGGCGGCGAGTATGTGCGCGGGGCCAGGCACGGACGACAGGCATCTCCATGGGGAACGACGCCTTGAACATCGTCATTGTCGACGACCAGACATCCGCGCGGACCATGCTCCGCCACATCCTCGAGGACATCGGGCCGGAGCTCGACGTCCGCGACTTCGGCGATCCGCTGGATGCGCTGGACTGGTGCAGCCACAACCGGCCGGACCTGCTGCTGCTGGACTACCGCATGCCCGGCCTGGACGGCCTCGAGTTCGCGCGGCGCTTCCGCACGCCCCTTGCCCACCGCGACGTGCCGATCGTGCTGGTGACCGTGGTCGGCGACGAGCCGGTACGGCAGGCGGCGCTGGATGTAGGTGTCATCGACTTCCTGGTCAAGCCGATCCGGCCGCGCGAGCTTCGGGCGCGTTGCCGCAACCTGTTGCAGCTGCGCCAGCAGAGCGAGTCGGTGAAGCAGCGCGCGTTGTCGCTGGAACAACGATTGCTGTCGAGCATGCACGAGATCGAGGAGCGCGAGCGCGAGACCCTGTCGCGCCTGGCGCGCGCGATCGAGTATCGCGACGCCGGCACCAGCGCCTACCTGGAACGCATGGCGCGCATTGCCGGACTGCTGGCCGAGGCGCTGGGCCTGCCCGAGGACGAAGTACGGACGATCGAGTTGTCCGCGCCGCTCCACGACATCGGCAAGATCGCGATTCCCGATGCGATCCTGCTCAAGCCCGGCCCGCTGGAGCCGGACGAGCAGGAACAGATGCGCCGGCATCCGCGCATCGGCCACGAACTGCTGGCCGACAGCCACAACCGCTTCATCCAGACCAGCGCGGTGATCGCGCTGCACCACCACGAGCATTACGACGGCAGCGGCTACCCCGACGGACTGGCCGGCGATGCCATCCCGCTGGTGGCGCGCATCGTGACCGTGGCCGACGTGTTCGACGCGCTGATTTCCCCGCGTCCCTACAAGCCGGCGTGGAGCATCGACGAGGCGCTGGCCTACATGGTCGAGCAGCGGGGGGTGTTGTTCGACCCGGTTTGCGTCGATGCGCTGCTGCGGGAGGAAGCCCGGTTGCGCGAGGTGTGCGCGCGGACCTCGGTGCCGGCCGGGGCGAAACGATGATAATGTGAAGTCATTCAGGGTGCCCGCGAGCGTCACCCAATTGGCGCATCGCGGGATGTCACCAAGGGATGCGGCCGGGTAGACAGGGGTATCCGCGGCCGCCCTGGGGGTTCGATGCGAGACCTTGTTGCCATTACCGGTTTGGGAGTGATATCCCCGATCGGCCTCGACGTGCCTGCCGTCGCCGATTCGCTGCGCGAAGCGCGCTCCGGCGTCCGCCTGGTGCACGCGCCGCCCCTGCGGCAGGGTTTCGCGGTGGGCGCGATCGATGCCTCGTTCGAAGGCGAGTTCACCAAGATCGAGCTTCCCTTCCTGGACCGCTGCCAGCAGATGGCGGTGCTCGCCGCGCGCCAGGCGGCCGCCGACGCGGGCTTCGACTCGTTCGCAAGGTTCGGGCAACGTGCCGGCGTCTATTACGGCAACGTCAATGGCGGCGTCTCCGCGGCGCAGGCGTGGTACCAGCAGATGTTGCTGGAGGAAAAGCAGGCCGCGCGGCCGTTCGCGGCGATGGCCATCATGGGCAATGCCGGCGCCGCGCAGGTGGCGATCCGCCACCAGGTACTCGGGCCGGTGATCTCCAACTGCACGGCCTGCGGGTCGTCGGGCGTGTCGATCGGCGATGCCGCGCGCGCGATCGCCGACGGCTACATCGATGTCGCCATTGCCGGGGGCGCCGAAGCCCCCGTGGTGGGCAGCCTGGTGGGCGTGTTCCAGGGTACGCGCGCGATGTCGGCCCCCGATCCGGACGACGTGTCGCGCACCTGCAAACCGTTCGCCGCGAACCGCTCCGGACTGGTGCTGGGGGAGGGCGCGGCGTTCCTGGTGCTGGAGTCGGCCCGGCACGCGCGGGCGCGCGGCGCCCGTTGTTACGCTTATCTCACCGGCTACGGCGTCTCCAACGACGCCCACCACATCGGCATGCCGGCTACCGAAGGCCAGGTGCGCGCACTGCACGCCGCGCTAGACGATGCCGGCTTGCAACCGGCCCAGGTCGGTTACGTCAACGCCCACGCCACCGCCACCGGCGGCGGCGACGTGATCGAGGCTGCCGCGTTGCGCGACGTCTTCGGCGCCGGCCCGGGAAGCGCCGCGGTGTCGTCGACCAAGTCGGTGCATGGCCACCTGGTCGGTGCGACCAGCGCGCTGGAACTGCTCGCGACCGTCGTGGCGATGCAGCACTCGCTGCTTCCGGCCAGCGCCCATCTAGACGAGGTGGACCCGCGCTGCGAGTTGAACCACGTCGGGCCGCGACCGATCGCCGGTCGCACCATCGACCATGCCCTGTCGTTCTCGTGCGGGTTCGGCGGCACCAACGTCGCGCTCGTAGTTTCCCGTAACCCAACCCCGCCAGCCCCTGACTAGCCCCACCCGGAGTCCACCATGAACGCAGTCGTCCTGCAGCATCCGAACGTCAATTCCCCGCGCCCGTCATCGCGCATCTCCACCCAGGTCCGGCGCATGCACGCCGATGCGCTCTGGATCACGCTGGCCAAGGACAGCGCAACCGGCCTGCAGAATTTCACTCCCGCGCTCGTCCAGGAGTTTCGCGGCCTGGTCGACGAAATGCAGGACCGCCGTGTCGCCACGCCGTTGCACTATGCCGTCGTGCAGTCGGCCGACCCCGACTACTTCAGCATGGGCGGTGACCTGCGCTTCTTCCGCGACTGCATCCAGCGCCGCGATGCGGCGGCCCTGCGCGAATATTCGATGCGCTGCCTCGACCTGCTGCAGGCCTGGAGCGGGCGACTCAAGGACACCACCACCTCGATCGCCCTGATCCAGGGTCGTGCCCTGGGCGGCGGTTTCGAGATGGCGCTGAGTACCGATTACCTGGTTGCCGAGGAACACAGCAGCTTCGGCTTCCCCGAGATCATGTTCGGCCTGTTCCCGTGCACGGGCGCGATGGGCTTGCTGTCCGACCGCATCGGCGCGCGCCAGGCCGAGCGGATGATGACCAACAAGAAGATCTACACGGCGCCGGAGCTCTACGACATGGGCCTGGTCGACGAGATCTGCGCGACCGGCGAGGGTGAGCTCGCCGTGGAGCGATTCGTCGCCAACCATTCCTCGCGCCTGAAGGCACGCCTGAAGGTCCAGCAAAGCCGCTGCCGGCACACGGCCCTGGACCACGCCGAGGGCGTGCGCATCGTGGAGGACTGGGTCGAGACGGCGATGTGCCTGAGCGCGGACGAGCTGCGCACCATGGACATGCTGATCATGATGCAGCAGCGCGAGGCAGCGGCGCCGGTGGCTCGGCAGGCCGCCGCGTAGCAGGAAAACTCAGCCGCTGGCCGCGTCGGGCGCCCGCAGCGACTGGCGCAACGCGTCCAGCGCGGCAAGGCTCAGGTCGGTGGTGCGGCGCAGGTCGCCATGGCGTTCGCGCGCGCTCGCGTCCAGCTCGCGCTGGCCGATGGACATCAGGCGATCGGCCAATGCAGCCAGCCTGGCCGCGCCCACGCTCAGGCTCACCCCGCGCAGCGCATGCGCCTGGCGGTGTACCGCGGTCAGGTCCCGGGCGAGGAGGGCGTCGCCCAGCGCCTGGTCGATGCGTTCGATGTCCTGGACACCGTCGCTGATCATCCGGCACAGGAACTCGGGCGTGTCGCGCACCTCGCGCAAGGTGTCGATCGCCGCCGGATCGCGGTATTCCACCGGTACCGGGCGCAGGTGCGGCGTTGCGCGCGGGATGGCGGGCGCGCGAACTTCCACCGCGCCGTCGGGGAACTGGCTGGCGATGGCGTTGCGCAGCTTGGCGAAAGTCATCGGCTTGTGGACGATCCCGGCCGCACCCAGTGCCTCGAGCCGCGCCGTGGTCAGGGCCGACGTGTCGGCTGTGACGAAGAACGTCGGTGCCGTCCGCAGGCGCCCGAACCGGTATGTTTCGTACACGCTGGCACCGTCCAGGTCGTGCATGTTGAAGTCCAGCAGCACCAGTTCGAAATCCTCGCGTGCCAGGGCTTCCAGCGCCTCGTGGCCGGATGCGACCGCGAGGACGTGGTGGCCGTCGCGCTCCAGCATTTCCCGGATCAGGGTCAGGTTGGTGGCGTTGTCGTCCGCCACCAGCACGTGTTTGCCGCGGACCACGCGCATCACCTCTTCGGCTCCGGCCGGTGCCGGCCTGCGCGCCTTGGGCAGGCGCAGGTCGAACCAGAACCGGCTTCCCTTGCCCATGGTGCTTTCCAGCCGCAGCTCGCCGCCCATGCGCCGGACGTGGGCCAGGGCGATGGAGGTGCCCAGGCCGGTCCCGCCGTACTTGCGCACCGAACCCGATTCGACCTGGAAGAATGGTTCGAAGATCCGTTGCTGCATCTCCGGGGGAATGCCGATACCGGTGTCGCGCACCTGGAACCGGATCGAGCAGGCTTCCTCGTCCTGGTCCAGCAGTCTTGCGTCCAGCGTGACCGAACCGGTATCGGTGAACTTCACCGCGTTGCCGACGAGGTTCACAAGCACGCTTCCGAGCGCATGCGCGTCGCCCAGCAC
>JALYWW010000139.1 GCA_030852515.1 Pseudomonadota bacterium | reverse complement strand
CGCGGCGACCGTGCCGGTGCTGCATGCACTGGTCGCCGCTGGCGCCGACGTGATCGAACTGGGGGTGCCGTTTTCCGATCCCATGGCCGACGGCCCGGTGATCCAGCGCAGTTCGGAGCGTGCCCTGGCCAAGGGCGTCGGCATGCAGGCGGTGCTCGGCTTCGTGCGCGAGTTCCGCCAGCGCGATGCCGACACCCCGATCGTGCTGATGGGCTACCTCAATCCGGTGGACATCCGCGGCGCGGATCCTTTCGCGCGCGCCGCCGTGGAAGCAGGCGTCGACGGCGTTCTGCTGGTCGACCTGCCGCCTGAAGAAGCGGAAGCGTTCCGGGCGGCGTTCGATGCGCAGGGACTGGCGCTGGTGCCGCTGGCGGCGCCGACGACCGCGCCCGATCGCCTGGCCCGGATCTGCGCCGACGCCCGCGGTTATCTCTATTACGTGAGCCTGGCTGGCGTGACCGGCGCCGACGTCCGCGACGCCGGTGCCGTGGGGGAGCGCCTGGCCTGGGTCCGCGGGCAGTGCCCGCTGCCGGTCATGGCCGGGTTCGGAATCAAGGATGCCGCCACGGCCGTGGCCCTGGCGGCGCATGCGGACGGCGTGGTGGTCGGCAGCGCACTGGTGCAGGCGCTCGCGGGCGACCCGGAAACGGCCGCGGGGCGCGCTGGCGCGTTCCTGGCGCCACTGCGGGCTGCGCTGGACGAGGCTGCCGGATTAGACTGTCGCGCATGAGTTGGCTCAAGAAACTGATGCCCGCGCGCATCCGCACCGAAACGGCCACCGGCCGCAAGCGCAGCGTGCCCGAAGGGCTGTGGGAAAAGTGCGACAAGTGCGGTTCGGTGCTGTACCGGCCCGAACTCGAGGAAAACCTCGAGGTCTGCCCGAAGTGCGGCAAGCACCGGCCGATCCGTGCCCGCGCGCGCCTGGGTGCGTTCCTGGACGCCGGCACCGGGACCGAGATCGGCGCCGCGCTCGGCCCGGTCGACGTGCTCAGGTTCAAGGACCAGAAGCGCTATTCCGAACGGATCAAGGCGGCGCAGAAATCCAGCGGCGAGCGCGATGCGCTGGTCGCCCTCCAGGGCGAGCTCAAGGGCCGGCCGCTGGTCGCCTGTGCGTTCGACTTCGCCTTCATGGGCGGCTCGATGGGCTCGGTGGTCGGCGAGCGTTTCGCCCTGGCAGCGGAGCGCGCGCTGGAAATCGGATCGCCGATGGTCTGCTTTTCCGCCACCGGCGGCGCGCGCATGCAGGAAAGCCTGTTCTCGCTGATGCAGATGGCCAAGACCTCGGCCGCGCTCGGCCGGATGCGCGCGGCCGGGCTGCCCTACATTTCGGTGATGACCCATCCCACCACGGGTGGCGTCTCGGCGTCGCTGGCGATGCTTGGCGACATCAACATGGCCGAGCCGGAAGCGTTGATCGGCTTCGCCGGTCCGCGCGTGATCGAGCAGACCGTGCGCGAAACCCTGCCCGAAGGCTTCCAGCGTTCCGAGTTCCTGCTCGAGCACGGCGCCATCGACCAGATCTGCGACCGCCGCGAACTGCGCGACCGCATCGCCACGCTGCTGGCGATGTTGATGAAGCAGCCTGCTCCGGCCGACGACGTCGAGGCGGCATGAGTCGCAAGTACTTCGGCACCGACGGGATTCGCGGCCGGGTCGGCGAGGGTCCGATCTCGGCCGACTTCGTGCTGCGCCTGGGCAATGCCTACGGCCATGCGCTGCGCGCCGCGCGCGGCGAGGGCACCTGGCGCAAGCCGGTGGTGATCATCGGCAAGGACACGCGCATCTCCAACTACATGTTCGAGGCGGCGCTCGAGGCCGGGCTGGTCGCCGCCGGCGTGGACGTGCAGCTGATGGGGCCGATGCCCACGCCCGCCGTCGCCCACCTGACCCATTCCATGCGCGCCGACGGCGGCATCGTGATCTCGGCCTCGCACAATCCGCACTACGACAACGGCATCAAGTTCTTCTCCGCCCAGGGCGAGAAGCTCGACGATGCCACCGAGCTGCAGATCGAGGCGGCGCTGGAGCAACCGTTCCGGACCGTGGCCTCGGAGCAGCTGGGCAAGGCCGTGCGTACCCGCGACGCGATCGGCCGTTATGTCGAGGCCTGCAAGAATTCGGTGCCCAAGGGCTTCGACCTTGGCGGCATGCGCATCGCCATGGATTGCGCCAACGGCGCCACCTACCAGCTCGGCCCGCTGGTGTTGCGCGAACTGGGCGCGCGCGTCGACGCGATCGGCACCGATCCCAACGGCACCAACATCAACGAGGGCGTCGGTTCGACCCATCCACAGGCCCTGGTCGCGCACCTGCGCACGACCGGCGCCGACCTGGGCATCGCCTTCGACGGCGACGGCGACCGGGTGCTGTTCGTCGACGGCGGCGGCGTGGTGTGCGACGGCGACGACCTGCTGTACGTGCTGGCCGCGGACTGGCAGCGCAGCGGCCGCCTGCAGGGTCCGGTGGTCGGGACGCTGATGAGCAACTTCGGCTTCGAACGCGCGCTGGGCGATCTCGGCATCGGTTTCGTGCGGGCCAGGGTCGGCGACCGGCACGTGCACCAGGCGCTGCTGCAGCACGGTGGCGTGCTCGGCGGCGAAGCTTCCGGCCACCTTTTGTGCCTGGACCGGGCCAATACCGGCGACGGCATCGTCAGCGCCCTGCAGGTGCTGGAAGTGCTTTCGCGCACCGGCATTCCGCTGCGTGATGCGTTGCAGGGCATGCAGCGGGTGCCGCAGAAAACCGTGAACGTGCGCTACGGCAATGGCGCCAGGCCCGCGGAGGCGCCCGCGGTGCAGGCGGCGCTGGCCGATGCGCAAGGCGCGGTGCAGGGACGCGGCCGCGCGTTCCTGCGTCCCTCGGGCACCGAACCGGTGGTGCGGGTGACGGTGGAAGCCGACGACCCCGCGCTGGTCGATGCCACCCTCGAGACACTCGCGGCCGCGGTGCGCGCCGCAGCGGAATGACCATGAGCGACAGTGCCCGCGTGACGACCCCCCATATCCCCACGCTGGACATCGGCCGCTTCACCCACGCCGCCAGCGCAGCCGATCGCGACGCGTTCGTCGCCGAACTCGGCGCCGCCTACCGCGAGTGGGGGTTTGCCGGCATCCGCGGCCACGGCATCGACCAGGGCCTGATCGGTGACGCCTACGACGTGTTCAAGCGCTTCTTCGCACTGCCGGACGAAGCCAAGCGCAAGTACCACGTGCCCGGCATCGGCGGCGCGCGCGGCTACACGCCGTTCATGGTCGAGACCGCCAAGGACTCGCATTACCCGGACCTGAAGGAGTTCTGGCACATCGGCCGCGAGATCCCGCGCGATTCGAAGTTCGCCACGGACATGCCGCCGAACCTGTGGCCTGGCGAGATCCCGGAGTTCCGTGCGATCGGCTACGGGCTGTATACCGCCCTGGACCAGCTCGGTTCGCAGGTGCTTGCCGCGCTGGCCTTGCACATCGGCCTGCCCGAGGCCTGGTTCGCCGACAAGACCGATTTCGGCAACTCGATCCTGCGCCCGATCCACTATCCGCCGATCACCAGCGCGGACGTGCCCAACGTGCGCGCCGGCGCGCACGAGGACATCAACCTGATCACGCTGCTGGTCGGCGCCAGCGCCGCGGGCCTGGAAGTGCTGTCGCGCAAGGGCGAGTGGGTGCCTTTCACCGCCGATGCCGACACCATCGTGGTCAACATCGGCGACATGCTGCAGCGCTACACCAACCACGTGTATCCGTCGACGACCCAC
>JALYWW010000138.1 GCA_030852515.1 Pseudomonadota bacterium | reverse complement strand
GGCCAAGAGACAGGCCATGGGCAGGCCAAGGCGAAGGCCAAGGAGACACGTCGTCCCCTGCCGCAGATCATTTGTCCGCCTCACAGCCCCGGCGGCAACGTCACCTGGAAGCGCGCGCCGCCCAGCTCCTGCGACGGGCCGACGCCGAGTTCGCCGCGATAGCTGCGTACGAGGTCCTGCACGATCGACAGGCCGATGCCGTGGCCCTGCACCCGCTCGTCGCCGCGCACGCCACGTTGCAGGACGTACGCGATCCGGTCCTCGGGGATGCCCGGGCCATCGTCGTCGACGACCAGCACCAGGCCCGGGCGCCGGTTGGGCAAGGTCGCACCCGGCCCGGCCGTGAGCAGCACCCGCGACTTCGCCCACTTGAAGGCGTTCTCCAGCAGGTTGCCAAGCAGCTCCTGCAGGTCGCCCGGCTCGCCGTAGAACTGCACGCCCTCGTCGATCTCGAATTCGCAGATCACGCCCTTGCCGGCGTAGATCTTTTCCAGCCCGCGCACGATCTGCTCGGCGTGCGGCTCGATCGCCACCGGCGCGGCGAACAGCTTGTGGCCGGCAGACGCCGCGCGGCCGAGCTGGTAACCGACCAGGTCGTTCATGCGCCGCACCTGGGTGTCGACCTCCTCGCGCAGTTCGGCTTCGCTGGCGTCGTCGTCCAGGCGCGTGCGCAGCACCGCCAGCGGCGTCTTGAGGCTGTGCGCCAGGTCGGACATGGTGTTGCGCTGGTGATCGAGGTTCTCGCGCTCGCTCTCGACCAGCGCATTGATGCTGTCGGTGAGCGGCTGCAGCTCGCGCGGGTGGTGTTCGCTCATGCGGTTGGCCTGGCCGCGTTGCACGCGCTTGAGTTCGCTGACCACGTTGCGCAGCGGCCACAGGCTCCAGCGCAGCACGAAGGTCTGCAGCAACAGCAGCACCACGCCGGCGATGCCGAGGTAGCCCCACAGCGCAGTACGGTACACGCGCACCTGGCGCGCCAGCGTGCCTTCGTCCTCCATCACGTAGACGGTATAGGGACGCTCGATCTCGACGCCGTTGCCGGTGTCCTGCACCGCGGCGGCGCCGATCCCGTAGCGAAACACCTCCCCCGGCTCGCCGCTGGTCTTGATGATCGGCAGCGGCCCGCGGAATTCCTCCTGGTTCGGCGCCAGCATCTCTTCTTCTGGAAGCTGCGGGCCGCGGGTGGACATCGACTGCCACGACTGCTGGCCCTCGGGCAGCACGATCACGGCATAAAGGCCGCTGCCGGGCTGGTCGAAGCGCGGATCCGGGGGGACTTCGGGGACGAAGATGTCGCCGTTGCGGAAGAAGTCGATGCCGCCGACGTAATTGTAGGCGTAGGCCTTCAGGCGATCGCGCTGCACCTGTCCCGCGACGTCGACGAAGGCCCGGTCGAGCGCATACCCGGCCAGGGCGAGGAAGGCGACCAGCCCCAGGCTCGCGGCCATGAGCTGTCGCGCCTGCAGCGAACGCGGTCGCCACGGCAGCAGCGGCTTGCGCTGGCCGGTGTCCTGCTTATCGGCTCGTCCGGGCAACGGCGCCTCGCGGTGGTTGCGGATGCGGATGTCGTGCGCCGCGCCACCTGCGATCGATGCCGCAGCGGCGCGGAGCTGGCGGGATTATCGCCGCGGCGCGGCGGCGTTTCAGCCTTCGTTGCTGCGCGGGATGGCGAAGCGGTAGCCGCGGCCGCGCACGGTCTCGATGGGCTTGAGCGCGCCCTCGGGATCGAGCTTCTTGCGCAGGCGGCCGATGAAGACCTCCAGCACGTTGGAGTCGCGGTCGAAGTCCTGCTGGTAGATGTGCTCGGTCAGGTCGGCCTTCGAGACCAGCTCGCCGGCGTGCATCATCAGGTACTCGAGCACCTTGTATTCGTAGCTGGTCAGGTCGACGTTGCTGCCGTTGACGGTCACCGTCTGCGCGGCCAGGTCCAGCACCACCGCGCCGCATTCCAGGGTGGGCTTGCTCCAGCCCGCGGCGCGGCGCACCAGCGCGTTGACGCGCGCCAGCAACTCTTCGACGTGGAACGGCTTGACCAGGTAATCGTCGGCGCCCTGCTTCAGGCCGTCCACCTTGTCCTGCCAGCTCGAGCGCGCGGTGAGGATCAGCACCGGGAACTGCTTGCCTTCCTCGCGCAGCTGCTTGACCAGCTCCATGCCGGACATCTTCGGCAGGCCGAGGTCGATGATGCCGACATCGAACGGCACCTCGCGCCCCATGTACAGGCCCTCCTCTCCGTCCTGCGCGGCGTCCACGGCGAAGCCCTCGCGCTTCAGGCGGGCGGCCAGGGTCTCGCGCAACGGGGCTTCGTCTTCGACGAGGAGAATTCGCATCGGCTACTCCAAGGGTAATGATTCGAGGGCAACCGTGCCCGGTCGATGTGCTTTGTGGAAGCTTGGAAGCTCAGTTGTCGTCGCCGCGTGTAGGGGCCCGGCTGCGCTGCTGCGGATCGTCCATGTAGACGCGGATGCGGCCACGCTCGTCCATGACCTTGATGCGGTTGACGTCGCGGCCATCGGATTGCACCCGCTCGGCGTTGATCACCCGGCCGCGGGTGGTGCGTTCGATCCTGCGCACGGAGTCGGCCAGGCCATCCTCGCGCGCGCGCCGCGACTCCTGCTGGCGCGGCTCGCGCATCATCCTGGGCCGAGGCGCGTCGCGCATGCCGTCGTCGCGCTGCCCGCGATCGGCCTGGCCACCATGGTCGCGGCCGCGGTCGTGCCCGCGCCCGTCCTGGGCCCAGGCCCCCGCACTCGCCAGCGCCAGCACGGTGGCGGCGATCAAGGGCAGGTAGGAAAGGCGCATCGACATGATCAGCGGAACTCCGGGGCTTGGTTGCCTGATGGACGAATGGGGACGATGATTCTCGAAAGAACGCGGTGAACAGGCCTTAACTTTTCGTTGACAGGAGCATAGGCGTTCAGTCGCTGTCGCGCTCAATACACCTCCGCCACGCAGCAGCGCAGCGAGCCGCCGGCAGCTTCGATGGCGTCGAGCGGCACCGATCGCAGGGCGAAACCGGCGCTTTCGAGCAACCCGCGATGGTCGGCCGACAGCGCAGCCGCCGCCCCGGCGCTCATCCAGACCGTGTCTACCGAGGCGCAAATGGCGTTGCCCGCGAACGCGGCCTGCTCGGCTGGCGACAGCATCGCCACGCGCGACCCATATAGCGCGGTGATCGCCTCGACCGCGGTCCGGTCGGCGAAGCCACCCGGGCACACGATCGCCGCCCGACCGGCCAGGACCGCCAGCACCACGTTGGTGTGGTACTCGCCCGGGGCGAGGTCGAACAGCAGGGTCGCGCGCAGGCCGAACGCCTCGTGCATCAATCGCGCGCCAGCTTCGTCGCAACGTTCGGACAGGCCACAGAAGCCGAGCCCGCGGGCGCGGTCGATCACCAGCGCGCCGGTCAGTTCGCAGGGGTGCGGCTGGTGCGAGAGGTCGGCCTCGGCGTAGCCGAGCACGTCGCGGAAGAAGCCGCGGATGTCCGCGCGCGCCGCCTCGCGCTGGCGCACCGGGTGGCGCATGCGCCCGATCACCAGCCGCCCCGGCGCGGTGCCGAAGACGTTGTTGGGAAACAGCCCGTCCGGCGCGCCGGGGTCGCCGGCAAAGCACACCGTCGGCATCACCGACGACAGGGCCGCCTGCAGGCCACGGTGCTGGGCGAGCGCACGCGAAGGGTCGAAGCCGCCGGCATCGGCCATGTAGCGGTTGTCGCTGGCAGACTCGTCGGCGCGGGTGAAGCCGTCGGG
>JALYWW010000137.1 GCA_030852515.1 Pseudomonadota bacterium | reverse complement strand
CCCTCGCCGCTGCGCCGCATGGGCATGGTCTGGCGGCTGGTCGCGATCGGCCTGCCACTGGCGCTGGCCACGTTCTGGTTGTTTCCGCGACTTGCAGCGCCACTGTGGGGCGTGCCCGAGCGCGCGATGGCGCGGCCGGGCCTGTCCGACGACATGGCGCCCGGCGAATGGATCGACCTGATGAACGACGACCGCACGGCGCTGCGCGTGCAGTTCTTCGGCGCGACGCCGGCGCAATCGCAGATGTACTGGCGCGCGGCGACGCTGTGGCATTTCGACGGGCGCCGCTGGACCCAGGCGCGCTGGCTGCGCGATGTTCCGCCGGCGCCGGTCGAACGCGGCGCGGTGCGCTGGGATTACCAGATCGAACTGGAACCGACCGATCGCCGCCAGGTGGTCGCCCTGGAACTGCCGTTGTCGGCGCCGGCTGGCACGCGCCTGTCGCTGGACTACAGCCTGCGCAGTGCGCGGCCGCTGAACGCGCTCACCCGCTGGCGGATGCAGTCGTCGCCGCCGGTCGCGTTCGAACCCGACCTGCGCCAGACCCTGCGCGGCACCGCGTTGATGCTGCCGCCTGGTTTCAATCCGCGCACCGTTGCGCTGGCCGGGCAATGGCGCGCGGAAGCTGGTCCCAAAAGCGCGGCCAGCGATGCGGCGATCGTGGAGCGCGCGCTTGACATGATCCGCGCGGAGTTCGGCTACACCCTTGCCACCGAGCTGCCAGGCCGGCACGCAGTGGACGAATTCCTGTTCGACACCAAGCGCGGCTTCTGTGAACACTTCAGTTCCGCGTTCGTGGTGCTGATGCGCGCGGCCGGGATCCCGGCGCGCGTGGTCACCGGCTACGCCGGCGGTTACCGCAATCCGATCGGCGGCTATTGGCTGGTGCGCAATTCCGACGCGCACGCATGGGCGGAAGTGTGGCTGCAGGATCGCGGCTGGGTGCGCGTGGACCCGACCGCGGCGGTGGCGCCCGAGCGCATCTACGACACCCTGGCCGAGCGCGCGCCCGGCGGCGAAGGCGTGCTGGGTGGCCTGCGCGGCCTGACCCCGGTCCTGGACCTGGGCGACTGGATGCGGCGCGGGTGGAACGACTTCGTGCTCGGCTTCGATGCCGCGCGCCAGCGCGAGATGCTGCGGCCGCTGGGGCTGGGCGAACTGGCGCCGTCGCGCCTGGCGGGCCTGTTCGCGCTCACCGCCGCCTTGGCCCTGCTGTGGATGCTGTGGCTGACCGCCCGCACCGGCCGCGAGGCGGATCCGGTGCTGCGTGCGTGGCATCGCCTGGGCAGGCGCTATGCCGGGATCGGCCTGGGCCGCGCCGCCTTCGAACCCGCCGGCGACTGGGCCAGGCGGGTCGGCGCGGAGCTGCCCGCGAACGACGATGCACTGCAGCGACTCATCCTGCGTTTCAACAACTGGCGTTACGCTGTCGACGCAGGGGACAGTTCCGTCGCGGCCACGCTGGCCCGCGACCTGCGCCGGCACCGACCCGCCAAGCCTTCCCGGAGACCGCAATGAACGCCATCCGCCTTGCCCTTCCCGCCCTGTCCCTGCTGCTGCTCGCGGCATGCGCGACCCAGCCGGGCCCGCTGCGCGGCGACTACGCGCCGATCACCCCGCAGGATGCGGTCGACCACGAAGCCACCGGCGCGATGGTGCGCTGGGGCGGTCGCGTGGTGCAGGTGGAGCCGCAACAGGGACGCACCTGCTTCCAGGTGATCTCGACCCGCCTCAATTCGAGCGGCCGCCCGTATCACGACAGCGACGATGTCGGCGGCCGCTTCATCGCCTGCCGCGCCGGCTTCTACGATCCGGCGGTGTTCGAGAAGAACCGCGAGGTGACCTTCACCGGCCGCATCGACGGTTACGAGTCGCGCAAGATCGGCGAGTACGACTATCGCTTCCCGCGCGTCGACGCCAGCGTGGTCTACCTGTGGCCGGTGCGCGAACGGGTCGACGTGATCGCCCACCCGATGTACCCGTATTACACGCCGTGGTGGTATTGGTAATCAGGTACCGAAATGGCCGAGCGGCGCGCCTGCCAGCAGGTGCAGGTGGATCTGGAACACGGTCTGGCCGCCGTCCGCGTTGCAGTTCATGACGATGCGGTAGCCGGCCTGGTCGAAACCTTCGCGCTTCGCGTACGCGGCGGCGGCAACCGCCAGCCGCCCGACCACTTCGGCCTGCGACGGCTGTACGTCGTTGAGCGTGGCGATGTCGACCCTGGGCACGAACAGGACATGCACCGGCGCCTGCGGCGCGATATCGCGGAACGCGATCATGTCGTCGTCCTCGTAGACGATGTCCGCAGGAATCTCGCGGCGCATGATCTTGTGGAAAATCGTTTCGTTCATTTCCCGTCTCCCGGCCCTACGTCATCTCGCTGCGGCTGCCGAACGCATGCGACAGCGTCCCGCGGTCCACGTACTCCAGTTCGCCGCCCAGCGGCACGCCGTGCGCGAGCCTGCTCGGGCGCACCTCGTGCTGGCGGGCAAGTTGCGCCAGGTAATGCGCGGTCGCCTCGCCTTCCACGGTGGGATTGGTGGCGATGATCAGCTCGCGTACCTCGCCTTCGGCCAGGCGCGTGGATAACTGGTCCAAACCGAGCTCGCGCGGGCCGATGCCGTCGAGCGGGCTCAACCGCCCCTGCAACACGAAGTACAGGCCGCGATAGCCGGTCGCCTGTTCGATCGCCAGGCGGTCGGCCGGAGATTCGACCGCGCACAGCGTATGCGCCTCGCGCGAGGCGCTGGCGCAGGTCGCGCAGACCTCGGTCTCGCTGAAATCGCGGCAGCGCACGCAGTGGCCGATACGCTCGACCGCGGCGGCAAGGGCATCGGCCAGGCGCTGCCCGCCTTCGCGCTCGCGCTCGAGCACGTGATAGGCCATGCGCTGCGCCGACTTCTGGCCGACGCCAGGCAGGATCCGCAACGCCTCGATCAATTGTTCCAGCAGCGAAGCCACGGCTCAGGCAGGCACGATCAGAACGGCAGCTTCATGCCCGGCGGCAGCGACATGCCGGCGGTGGCGGCGCCCATGCGCTCCTGCGAAGCGGCGTTGGCCTTGTTGACGGCATCGTTGAACGCGGCCGCGACCAGGTCCTCGGTCATCTCCGGATCGGCGATCACGCTCGGGTCGATCCGCACCTTGCGGCATTCCATGCGTCCGCTGAGGGTGACGCTGACCATGCCGCCGCCAGCGTTGCCGGTGACTTCCAGGCGCGCGAGTTCTTCCTGCGCGCGCTGCATTTCTTCCTGCATCTTCTGGGCTTGCTGCATCAGCTGGGCGATGTTTCCGCGCATGTCGTTGCCTATTCGTCGTGGGGTCGAATGGTATCTGGCACCAGGGTGGCCCCGTGCCGCGTGATCAGTTGCTGCACGCCCGGATCGGCCATGAAGGACGCTTCGGCGGCTTCCTGGCGCGCATCACGCTCGCGCGTGCTGCGCTGGTGCAGGGTTTCGCTCGCCGCGTCGGCGATGGATTCGAACCGGAGTTGCGGCTCGTGGCCAAGCGCCGGCGCCAGCGCCTGGACCAGGGCCCGGGTCGAAGCCGGCGACTTCAGCAGTTCGAACGCGGGCGACAACCCGAGTCGCAGCACGCTGCCGTCGCAACCGAGGAAGGCGGCGTGCGCGGCCAGTTGCCCGGCCGGACCGCTGAGTCCGGCATTGGCGACCAGTTCCAGCCAGCGATCGGCATCGAGTGCCGGTTGAACGGGCTGTGCGGGTGGCGGTTCGGGCTCTCGCGCCGGCGGCGACGCGATCGCAGCCGCGGGC
>JALYWW010000136.1 GCA_030852515.1 Pseudomonadota bacterium | reverse complement strand
AAACCATCGTCGCGCAGGGCCAGCAATGCCTGCATGCGCTCGGGATCGTTGCGCGCCTCCTTGATGCCGATGACGTGCTCATGGCCGGCCAGTTCGGCGACGGTGTCCGGCAGCATGTCGCAGCCGGTGCGTCCGGGGACGTTGTAGAGCACCACGGGCAATGCGGCGTCGTCGGCCACTGCGCGGAAATGGGCGACGAGGCCTGCCTGCGTCGGGCGCACGTAGGGCGGGGTGACCACCAGCGCGGCGTCGGCGCCGAGCGCGGCGGCGCGGCGGGTCTGTTCGATGGTCCTGGCGGTGTTCGACAGGCCGGTGCCGGCGAGCACGGGGAGCTGGCCGCCCAGTTCCTCCACCGCCGCGCGCAGCAGCGCGTCGTACTCGGCGTCGAACAGCGCCGCGGCCTCGCCGGTGGAGCCGGCGACGACGACCGCCTGCGTGCCGGCCTGGCGCTGCGCCTGCAGCAGGCGGCGCCAGGCGTCGATGTCGAGTTCGCCGGCGGCCGTGAACGGCGTCGCCAGCGCGGTGATGCTTCCGGAAAGTCGCACGCTGGGGTCCGCCGGGCTTGAATTCATGGGGTTCGCACGCTTGCGCGCGGGCGCTCGATCGGCTGGCGGATGCCGGTGATCTTGCCGTTGATCTTACTTGCGGCGCGAAAGCGCGGGCAAGTATGCTGGCGGCAGCATCCCGGCCACGCCGGGCCGCCGTTGACGACTTTCTCGCCCCGGACGCCGCCTTGACCGATCCAGACACCGCTGCACGCCCCGCGCCGAACGAGAACTACCTGCTGATCAACGCCTACACGACGCATCCGCAGTCGCCGTTGCTCCCGGTCACGCGGCGCATCTCCGACAGCGGTTGCAACCTGGTCGACACGCGCCTGTCCACGGTCGGCCGCGACGTCTCGGTCACCGCGCTGGCGACCGGCTCGTGGGACTCGGTCGCCAAGCTCGAGGCGATGCTGACCAGGCTCGAGCGCGAGGAAGGCCTGAAGCTGGTCTGGTACCGCACCGGGCCCAAACCGGTCCAGTCCAACCTGCTGCCGTACATCGTCGAGGTCGTGGCGTCGGACAAACCGGGCATCCTGTTCCAGCTGGCGGATTTCTTCGATCGCCAGACCATCACCATCGAGAGCCTGCACTGCTCGCGCTACCGCGCGATGCAGACCGGCGCCGACATGTTCTCCGCGCAGGTCACCATCGGCGTGCCGGCCGACATGCACATCGCCGCGCTGCGCGACGATTTCCTCGAGTTCTGCGATCACCTGAACCTCGACGCGATCATGGACCCGATGAAGTTCTGAGGGTCGTGATGGTGATTCGTGGTTGGTGATTGGTGATTCGCAAGAGCTGCGTCCCGACTGCTTCGCTTCTTCTTTTCCATTCACGAATCACCAATCACCAATCACCAATCACGAACGAGAACATGCCCGACGCCTACTCGATCAACCAGGGTGACAAGGTCCCGGCAAAGCTGCCGCTGGCGCTGTCGGGCGGGGAAACCGCGAAGCTCGGCGATTACGCCCGACAGTGGCTGGTGCTGTACTTCTATCCAAAGGATTCGACGCCCGGTTGCACCACCGAAGGGATCGACTTCAACGCCCTGCTGCCGGAGTTCGGCAAGCTCGGCGCGACCGTGCTGGGCGTCTCGCGCGATTCGCTCAAGAGCCACCAGAACTTCTGCGCGAAGCAGGGCTTCGGCTTCGAGCTGGTGAGCGATGCCGATGAAACGCTGTGCCGGGCCTTCGACGTGATCCACGAGAAGAACATGTATGGCCGCAAGATCGTCGGCATCGAGCGCAGCACGTTCCTCATCGATCCCCAGGGCCGCATCGCCGCCGCCTGGCGCAGGGTCCGGGTGCCGGGCCATGCCCAGGCCGTGCTCGACGCGCTGAAGGCAGCCCAGGCAAAGTGACGCCCCTGTTCCCCGCCCCACGCCACTGCCCCGCCCCGCGGGCCGCGGTGGCCCGCCGCTGTCCGCCCATTCACGCACTTTCCGCCAGGACGCCCCGATGACCAAAGGCAAGCGCATCTACGTGCTCGACACCAACGTGCTGATGCACGACCCGACCGCGCTGTTCAAGTTCGAGGAGCACGACGTGTTCCTGCCGATGCAGGTCATCGAGGAACTCGACAACGGCAAGAAGGGCACCTCGGAAGCCAGCCGCAACGCGCGCCAGGTCAGTCGCTTCATCAACGAGCTGATCGAGGCCGAGGGCGCGGACAAGATCGCCTCCGGCCTGTCGCTCAGGCGCCCGAACGGGCTGCAGTTGCGCGGCGCGGACAGCATCGGCCGGCTGCGCTTCCAGCTCGGCGCGCTCGAATCGCGCAAGCGCGGCGGCGACAAGGCCGACAACGACATCATCGATTCGATCCTCGCGCTGCGGCAGGCCGAGCCCGGCACGCCGGTGGTGTTCGTGTCCAAGGACATCAACCTGCGGATCAAGGCCGCGATCGCCGGAATCGCCAGCGAGGACTACGAGAACGACCGCGCGCTGGACGATTTCAGCCTGCTCTACACGGGCGCCAATCCGCTGCCCGAGGACTTCTGGCAGCGCCACGGCAAGGACCTCAAGTCCTGGACGGAAAAGGGCCGCACGTATTACGAGATGGCACTGGCCGAGGACGAGGACTGGTATCCGAACCAGTTCCTGTACCTGCCCGGAGACGAGCAGACCGAGTTGCGCGTGGCCCGGGTCGACAACGGCCGCGCGACCCTGCAGGTGGTCGACGACTATCGCAACAGCTCGCATTCGGTCTGGGGCATCACTGCGCGCAACCGCGAGCAGAACTTCGCGCTCAACGCGCTGATGGACCCGGAGGTCGACTTCGTCACCCTGCTCGGCACCGCCGGCACCGGCAAGACCCTGCTCGCGCTGGCCGCGGGCCTGGCGCAGACGATGGACCAGCAGCGCTACCGCGAGATCATCATGACCCGCGCCACGGTCAGCGTCGGCGAGGACATCGGCTTCCTGCCCGGCACCGAAGAGGAAAAGATGACGCCGTGGATGGGCGCGCTGACCGACAACCTCGAGGTGCTGACGCACACCGAGGACCACGGCAGCTGGGGCCGCGGCGCGACCAACGAACTGCTGGCCAGCCGCATCAAGATCCGTTCGATGAACTTCATGCGCGGCCGCACCTTCCTCAACCGCTGGGTGATCGTCGACGAGGCGCAGAACCTCACGCCCAAGCAGATGAAGACCCTGATCACGCGCGCCGGCCCGGGCACGAAGATCATCTGCATGGGCAACGTCGAGCAGATCGACACGCCCTACCTCACCGAAACGACGTCCGGCCTCACCTACGCCGTGGACCGCTTCAAGGACTGGCAGCACAGCGCGCACATCACGCTGCGCCGCGGAGAGCGTTCGCGGCTCGCGGACTATGCGTCGGAAGTGCTCTGACGGCAGCGAATCGGGAATGCGGTATCGGGAATGGGAGGGCATGGAGCGAGGCCGGGAACGATGGGCTTTGCCCATTCCCTATTCCCCATTCCCGATTCCCTTTTCCCTTTTCCCTGCTTCTCAGAACCTCGTCGACCACAGCGCCTCGAACTCGAAGCGGCCCGCGGTAGCGTCGCTGCGCGGAACGTAGGTCGGCATCAGCAGGTAGTACGGCGAGGTCGCGTAGCTTGCGGTCATCGACAGGTTGCGGTCGCTGCCGAATGCACGCGACCAGCCCATCGACACGAGATGGTCGGCGGTGACCGGTGCGAGCGCGTCGGCCAGCAGGCGCGAGGTCGGCTCGGGTTGCTGGCGCGTCGTGTAGCGCATCTGCAGATTGCCGAACACG
>JALYWW010000068.1 GCA_030852515.1 Pseudomonadota bacterium | reverse complement strand
GGGATAATCCCCGCATGACAATCCATCAATCCGTGCTCGAGCTGGTCGGCGACACGCCGATCGTCCAGGCGCAACGCCTCGATACCGGCCTTTGCACCCTCTACCTCAAGCTTGAAAGCCAGAACCCGGGCGGGTCGATCAAGGACCGCATCGGGCTGTCGATGATCGAGGCCGCGGAGAAGCGCGGCGACATCAAGCCTGGCGACACCCTGGTCGAAGGCACCGCCGGCAACACCGGCATCGGCCTGGCGCTGGTCGCGCAGCAGAAGGGCTACAAGCTGGTCCTGGTGGTCCCGGACAAGATGAGCCGGGAGAAGATCTTCAACCTCAAGGCGATGGGCGCGCAGGTCGTGCTCACCCGTTCGGACGTGGCCAAGGGCCATCCGGACTACTACCAGGACATGGCCGAGCGCATCGCGCGCGAGACGCCTGGCGCCTACTTCATCAACCAGTTCGGCAACCCGGACAATCCGGCCGCGCACGAAACCGGCACCGGCCCCGAGATCCTGCGCCAGCTCGGCGGCAAGCTCGACGCGGTGGTGTTCGGTTGCGGCAGCTCCGGCACCATGACCGGGCTTTCGCGCTGCTTCGCCGAACACTCGCCCGACACGCAATTGATCCTCGCCGATCCGGTCGGTTCGATCCTCGAGGACTACATCAATCGCGGCGAGGTGGTGGAGAAATCCGCGAGCTGGATGGTCGAAGGCATCGGCGAGGACTTCCTGCCGCCGATCTCCGACTTCACCCGGGTGAGGAAGGCCTACGCGATCTCCGACAAGGAAAGCTTCCTGACTGCGCGCGAGCTGCTGGCGAAAGAAGGCATCCTCGGTGGCTCGTCGACCGGCACCCTGCTGGCCGCGGCGTTGAAATACTGCCGCGAGCAGACCGAGCCGAAGACCGTGCTCACCTTCGTCTGCGACACCGGCAACAAGTACCTGTCGAAGATGTACAACGACTACTGGATGCTGGACAACGGCTTCCTCGAGCGCGAGGTCCACAACGACCTGCGCGACCTGATCCTGCGTCCGTTCTCGCAGCGCGACACCGTGGTGGTCGGCCCGGCCGACCTGCTGGTGACCGCGTACCAGCGGATGAAGCTGTACGACGTGTCGCAGCTGCCGGTGATGGATGGCGACGAACTGGTCGGCATCGTCGACGAGTCCGACGTGCTGCTGCACGTGTACGGCGACGAGGCGCGTTTCCGCGACCCGGTATCGACCGCCATGGTCAGCAAGCTCGACCGGCTGGACGTGAAGTCGCCGATCGAGGCGCTGCTGCCGGTGTTCGACCGCGGCCATGTGGCGATCGTCATCGACAACGACCGCGCCGGCGGCGGCCGCTTCCTCGGCCTGATCACCCGCATCGACCTGCTCAACTACCTGCGGCGCCGCGTGCAGTAGCTGATATCCTGCGCCGGCCATGAATTCCGCGAATTCCGCCGCCCCGTTGCAAACTCCGGCGCCCGTCGCTGCCTCGCGGCGGCTTGGCGAACTGCTGGTCGAACACCAGCTGGTCACCCAGGCCGACGTGGCCAAGGCCCTGGCCTTCCAGCAGCAGTTCGGCGGCCGTATCGGCAGCATCCTGGTGCGCCTGGGCGCCCTGTCCGAGGAATCGCTCCTGCCGCTGTTGGCCCAGCAGCTGGGGATCCCGATGCTGGCCGGTCCCGAGTGGCCGGAGGACGCGAATGCGATCGGCGCCGCGGTCGCCGCCAGCGGCCTGGCGACCGAATGGTGGGCCGACAACGGCGTGGTGGCCTGGACGGCTGGCGAAGGGCGCTACCTGGCGGCCAGTCGCGACCCGCTCGACCCCTTGCTCAACGAAATGCTTGGCCGCAGCCTGCCGGCGGGCGCCTGGGAATGGCGGCTGGTCCGCAACCAGGACCTCGACCGGTTGCTCGATACCGCCTCGCGCGCCGGCCGTACCGCCGACGACGATCTTGGCGACGACGTCAGCCACCTGCGGGAACTGGCCGAGGAAGCGCCGGTCATCGAACTGGTCAACAACATCCTGGCCCAGGCGATGGACCAGCGCGCTTCCGACATCCACATCGAACCCGAGGAACTGCTGTTCCACGTGCGCATGCGCATCGACGGCATCCTGCATACGCGCATGACCCTGCCGTCCAGCCGTTATCCGGCCGTGGCCTCGCGGGTGAAGCTGATCTCGGGCATGGACATCGCCGAACGCCGCCTGCCGCAGGACGGCCGCCTGAGTGCGCGCGTCAGCGGCCAGGACGTGGACATCCGCGCATCGTCGGTGCCGGCCGTGCACGGCGAGTCGCTGGTGCTGCGCCTGCTGCCCAAGGAACGCCAGGAACTGAGCCTGGAGCGCCTTGGGTTCGCCGCGCGCGACCTGGCGATGTTCCGTGGCTGGGCGCGCGAGCCGCACGGCATCGTGCTGGTGACCGGCCCGACCGGCTCGGGCAAGTCGACCACGCTGTACGCGGCGCTGGAGGAAATGAACGGTCGCGACCGCAAGATCATCACGGTCGAGGATCCGGTCGAGTACCAGGTGCCCGGCGTGACCCAGATCCAGGCGGCGTCGGAGATCGGCTATACATTCGCCCGGGCGCTGCGCGCGATCCTGCGCCAGGATCCGGACGTGATCATGATCGGCGAAATCCGCGACCTGGAAACCGCGGAAATCGCGGTGCAGTCGGCGCTCACCGGCCACCTGGTGCTGTCGACGCTGCACACCAACGACGCGGTCAGCGCATTCACCCGCCTGGTCGACATGGGCGTCGAGCCCTTCCTGGTCGCGACCAGCGTGCGCGCGGTGCAGGCCCAGCGCCTGGTGCGACGGTTGTGCCCGGACTGCAGCGCGCCCGCGACCGTGCTGCCGGCGGTCGAGCGCCTGCTCGACGGCATGGACATCCAGGGCGCCTCGGACTGGCGCCAGGCGGTTGGCTGTCCGCGCTGCCAGGGCACCGGCTATCGCGGTCGCGTCGGCATCTACGAGCTGGTCGACGTCACTCCCGAATTGCAGGAGCTGATCCTCTCGCGCGCGACCGCGGAGCGCATGCGCTCGCTGGCAAGCACCCAGGGCGGACGCACGCTGCGCGAGGACGGGTTGCTCAAGGCGCGCGCCGGCGTGACCACGGTGGAGGAAGTGGTCCGCGTCACCGGCGGGCTGGCCGCGGAAGCCTGAACATGCAGTTCCGCTACGAGGCCGTCGACAGCGCCGGCAACCAGGCCGCGGGCAGCATCGAATCGTCCGGCGAGCGCGAGGCCGCGCGCCAGCTCGCGGCCCAGGGTTTCACCGTGTTCTCGCTGCGCGAGCAGCGCCAGGGCATGACGCCGCTGCGCCATCGGGGCAATGCTTCGACCCGCGAACTGCAACTGGTGCTGCAGGAGTTCGCGACCCTGCTGGAGGCCGGCGTTTCCCTGGTCACCTCCTTGTCGTCGCTGGCCAAGTCCAGCCACCACCCGAAGCTGACCGAGGCGTTCGCCGGCATGGAACGCTCGGTGCGCCGCGGCGACGGCTTCAGCACCGCGTTCCGCGCATCGGCGTTGCCGATCCCCGAGTACTTCCACCAGCTGGTGCAGGCCGGCGAAGCGACCGGGCGCTTGTCCGAGGCGCTGCGCGCAGGCGTCGAACAGTTCGAATACGACCAGCGCGTGGCGCAGGAATTCCGCGCGGCGCTGGTCTACCCGACCGTGCTCGTGGGATCGGGCATCGCCGCGGTGGCGATCATCTTCCTGTGGGTGGTGCCGCGCTTCGGCGGCCTGCTGACCCAGCATGGCGATCAGATGCCGGCGCTGTCGCGCTGGACCATCAGTACCGGCGTGTGGGTGAGCGAGCACGTTGGCATCCTTGCGCTGGCGCTGCTGCTGCTGGCTTTCGCCTTGCGCACGCTTTGGCGCCAGCCCGGCCTGCGCGACCGCCTGGCCGAACGGATCGCCGCGCTGCCGGTGCTGGGCGAATGGCTGGTCGAAGCGGAGGTCGGACGCTGGTCCAGTACCCTGGCGGCCCTGCTCAACGGCAAGGTCGAGTTGATCCGGGCGCTCGGCCTGGCCGCGAACTCGGTGCGCGTCGCGTTCCTGCGCAACCGCCTGTCGCTGGTGGCGCGGACGGTGAAGGGCGGCGCCACGCTCTCGGCGGCGCTGCGCGAGCACCGCGCGCTGAACCCGACCGGTTACGACCTGGTCGCGGTCGGCGAGGCCAGCGGCGAGTTGCCCAAGCTGCTGTCGGCGCTGGCCCGCCTGTACGAAACCACGGGTCGCGACCGCATGAAGCGCGCGTTGCAATTGATCGAACCGCTCGCGATCATTGTGATCGGTGTCGTCGTCGGCATCATCATCACCGCGATCATCCTGGCCATCACCAGCATCAACGACGTCCCGATGTGATGCCCTCCCGGAGCCACGCCATGCCTTCCCGCAACACGCCCTTCCGGCACGCCGGTTTCACCCTGCTTGAAATGCTGGTGGTGCTGGTGATCATCGGCCTGATCGCCAGCCTGGTCGGGCCGCGCCTGTTCAGCCGCGTCGACAGCTCCAAGTCCCAGGTCGCCGATACCCAGGCGCGCATGCTGCGCGGCGCGGTGGAAACCTTCCACCTCGAGGTCGGGCGGTTGCCGACGGTCGAGGAAGGCCTGGCGGCGCTGTACAAGCCGCCGGTCGACGAGCGCGCGAAGTCGCGCTGGCGTGGCCCTTACCTGGACGAAGCGGTGCCCGACGATCCCTGGGGCAATCCTTACGTGTACGACATGCCGGGCAAGGACGGCATGCCGTTCGCGCTGTATTCGCTGGGCGCCGACGGCAAGCCCGGGGGCGAAGGCAACGACGCGGATGTCGGGTTCCTGCCCGCGCGCTGACGGGTCGCCGGCGGGGCCTGCCGGCTTCTCGCTGCTCGAACTGCTGATCGTGCTCGCGCTGGTGTCGATGATGGCGGCGATGGTCGCGCCACGCCTGCAGCGCACCTACGATGCGATCGTACGCAGCGGCGACCGGGCCGAGGCGATCCGTCAGGTCGAGCGCCTGCCGCTGGTCGCACGCGATGGCGGACGCGCGATCGAGATCGCCGCCGAAGATCCAGGTGCACTTGCGCGCCTGCTGGCGCTGCCGCAAGGCTGGCGCATGCAGGCGCTTGAACCGCTGCGGATCGAGGCCAGCGGCCTGTGCCACGCGGGCCGGATCCAGGTCCAGGTCGACGGCACCAGCGAGAACTGGACACTGTCCGCGCCCGATTGCGGTGTCGACGATGCGTCGTAGCCGCGGTTTCTCCCTGCTCGAGGCGATCGTCGCGATGGCGATCCTGGCCGCGGCGGGCATGGCGCTGTTCGCGGCAATGGCGCAGTCGCTGCAGATGGTGCAGCGCGCGCAACAAGCACGCGACGTCGACGCGGCGTTGCGCAACGCGCTGGCCTGGAGCGAAAGCATCAACCCGATGGAGCAGCCCGCCGGCGAACAGGCGCTGGGCGACTGGATACTGCGCTGGGATTCGGCGCCGCTGGAGCCGCCGCGCGACGGCACCACCGGTTACCTCGCGCTCGGGCTCTACCAGGTGGGCCTGTACCGGATGGAACTGGAGCTGTGGCACGACGGCGCGTTGCAGCGCGAAGCCACCCTGCATCGCGCCGGCTGGCGCCAGGTACGCAAGGCGGCCGTGTTGTGAGCCGCCGCGCCGCCTCCGGATTCACCCTGCTCGAGACGATCGTCACCCTGGTCGTGGTCGCGCTCATCGTCGTGGTGCTGATGCAGGCGCTGCAGCAAGCCCTGGGCCTGCGCACGCGGCTGTTGCGGCATGAACGCGATACGCGCATGTCGGCGCTGCAGGAACAATGGTTCCGCGACTCGGTGTCGTCGGCCATCGCCGACCTTCCCGACGCGCTGGGGCGCATGGACGGCTCGCCGGAAAGCCTGGAGCTGGTGTCGGCCGCGCCGTTGTCGGGGCACGGACTGGGCCGTATCCGCTGGACCCTGCAACCGGTCGATGGCGGCCATGCGCTCGAGTACAGCGACGAGGACTGGCCGGCGTTGCCGGTCGTGCGCGGTCCGTTGCGCGATGCCAGGTTCGCGTACATGGACGCGGAAGGCGAATGGCACGACGAGTGGAAGCCGGGCGACGAGGCGCCGCGCGAGGATCCGGCCACCGCGGCCGGCGTGGAGCTGCCGCGCATGGTGCGCCTGCAGGCGACCACCACGACCGGCGAGCTGCTGTGGCTGGTGCCGATCCTTGCAGCACCGGAGCCGACCGGATTCCTGCGCCCGGAGGAGCTCGGTGTTGGCATCTGACCGCACGCTGCGCCAGCGTGGATTCGTGCTGGCGGTGACGCTGTGGATCCTTGCCGGGATCGCGGTCGTCGTGGGCCTGGTAACGCTCTGGGCTTTGGACGCGGTGCGCAAGGCCGCCAGCGAACGCGAGCAAACCGAAGACCTGCTCGCGATCCATGGCACCCGCGACACGTTGCTTTACCTGGGCGCAACCCGCGAACAGACACTTGCCGGATTGCCGGTGGAACCGATGTCGGACGAGGAGGTGTCGCGGCGCACCCTGACCGACCTGGGCGGTTTCATCGTCACGCCGCGCGGCGGTGAGTTGCGCCTCGACGGCCGGTCGTACCTGGGCCTCGCGGGAACCCGTTTCGCGATCCAGGACGAAGCCGGGCTCTACGCACTGGTCGTGCCGTCGCCGGCGCGACTCGACCACTTCCTCGACGTGCAGGGCGTGGACGCGAACGACATCCCGCGCCTGCGCGACGCTTTGCTGGATTACTTCGATACCGATCCGTTGCGCCGCCTGAATGGCGCCGAGGCGCGGGAGTACGAGCGCGCGGGACGCCGCCCACCGCCGGGCAGGCGCCTGCTGCTGCCGGTGGAGGCGGGCGCGATCCTGGGTTGGGAGCAGTTGCCGCAGGCCTTGCGCGACCGCCTGCCCGAACTGACGACGACCTTCGAATCGGGGGCGGTGAACCTCAACACCGCGCCGGAAGCCCTGTTGCCGACATGGATTGCCGGATGCCCCGAGACCTGCAAGGCGCTGGTCGCGCGCCGCGATGCGCGTCCGTTCGGCAACAGTCGCGAACTCGAACAGGTGCTCGGCGTGCGCCTTCCCGGCGACAGCCTGGTGGATTATCGCTACCTCGGATCCGACGTGTTGCGGCTGACGTTGTGGGGCCGTTCCGGCGCGGCGCGGCGCATCCATGTACGATTCACGCCTGTCGCGGACCAGCGTGGCCCCTGGTCCATCCTTGCCGCCTATCCGGTGCCACGACCCGCCGACCATGCAACAACGCAAGCAACTGGCAGCGATCTTTTCGCCGACCCGCCGCCTGGCGGGCGCTGAACCCACGCTCGTCCGCACCGGGGGCATGTTCGGCGGCGTGCAGTGGGTGGTGCCGCGCGCGGACATCCATTACCGTCGCATCGACTTCGGCAACCTGCCGGCGCGCCAGCGACCGGCGGCTGCACGGATCGCCGCGCGCCGCCATGAACCGCGTGCCGGCGCCCAGTTCCACATCGCCTGGACCGGTCCGGTCGCGCATGTGTGGACCTGGGCCGATGGCGACCCCGCGGTGGCCGCTGGCGACGCAACCTGGATCCCGGAATCGCTGCTGCGCGCAGCGCCTGCCGGCGATGGCGTGCGCCTGCTGGCGCAAGTGCGCGGCGTCGAAGGACAGTCCTGGCGCGGCGGCATCCTGCATGCCAGCCAGTGGTGGCCGGACATTCCGAGCGCCGAACAATGGCAGCGTTTCGTCCGCGGTTGCGGCCTCGGTCCCGAAGCAGGCAATCCGGAGCCGCAACCGGAAGCAACCGGCTGGAGCGAGCCATGGGGCGATCCGCAGCGAGGCTTGCCGGCGTCGCCGGCGATGCTGGAGCGCTGGGCCTGGGTCGCCGGGATCGCGGTGCTGGCGTTCGCCATGGGCTGGCAGCTCATCGGGCTGCTCGAGTGGTCCCTTGCACAGTCGCGCCTGGATGCCCGCATGCAGGCGCTGCGCGAACAGGCGGCGCCGCTGCTGGCCGCGCGTGAGCGCGCCGATCGCGCACGCGACGAGCTGCTCGCCTTGCAGGACCTGCAGGCCGGGCACAGCGACTACAAGTTGATGGCGGACGTGATCGAGCCACTGCCCGAGGACGCGCGCTTCGCCAGCTGGGTGCGCGAAGACACCCGCTTGCAGGCGACCGTGACCTCGGCCGACGCCGATCCGCGCCATTTCGTCTCTGCGTACGATGGCAAGCCGCTGCTGGAGGGCGTCGTCGCGACGCCTGCGGAAGGCGGGATGGTGCTTGCCTTCGACCTTGCAGCGCAGCCGGAGCAGGCGCCATGAACGATCCACGGATCGAGCGGATCGTCCAGGAATGGCGGCAGAGCCGGCGCCTGCGCATCGGCGCGCTGGTGGTCGTGCTCGTCCTGGGCGCGCACCTGGCGTTGACCCTTTCCGACCATCGCAAGGCCCGGGCCGCCCGATACCAGGGCGACGCCGAGTTGCTCGGCCGCCTCGAGGAAGCCAGCCGCGAATCGGCCTGGCCCGAGCGAGCGCAGGCCGCCGAGGCGGAGCTGGCAGTGGTGCGGAACTCGATTCCCTCCGCGCGCAGCGATGGCCTCGCCCAGGCGGAGATGCAGGCCTGGCTCACCGACCTGGCCGCGTTCGCGGGCTTGCGCGAGTCCAGGGTCCGGGTCGAAACGTCACTTGCCGTGCCTGGCCAGGAAGGCATGTGGCAGGTGCTGGCGCGACTCGATGCCACGGTTCCCGCGGGCCGGGTGCCGACCCTGGCGCGCGCGCTCACCTCGGCCTTGCCGTGGGTCGCGACCGAGCGCCTGGAGCTCCAGGCCGGCAGCGCCAACCGGGTCTCCCTGGTCGTGCGCGGCTACTTTCGCCAAGCGGCCGAAGGCGATGCCGAAGCGCCGCCGCCGCGCCCGGGCAATCTGCCGGCGGCTCCGGCCGTGCCTGCCGCGGCCTCCGACCGGCCGGCCAATCCGCTGGCGCGGGACAAGAAGCGATGATGGCCTGGCCTCGCAGCGTCATCCTGCCCTGCGCCGCCCTGGCGATCGGCGGGCTTGCCTTCCTGCTGCTGGGGCCCGGTCCCGGCCCGCAATCGGCGAGCGGGTTGGCCCATGTAGACTGGCAGCTGCCCGATCCCCCGGCACGGGAACTGGACGCCCCGGACAAGGTCTGGACTGGACGCGCTCCCTGGGGCGGCGGCGCCGCAAGGCCTGGTGCCGACGCCGAGCCACCGCCGCCACCGCCGCTGGTGCCGGTCGGGGTGGTTGCCTCGGGGCAGGGATTCCGGGCAGTGTTCATCGCCGCTGGTGGCCCGGAGGTCCGGGTCAAGGCGGGTGACACCCTCCCGGATGGCGGGCAGGTCACCGCGGTCTCCCGGTTCCATGTGTCCTGGATCGATGGCCAGGGGACCAAGCACGAGCAGGAGCTGCTCGCCGATCCATTGCCCAGGCAGAACAAGAGTCCATGATCCAGGCGTCGATAATCCAGTTTCCGTCCCAAGCCTGCCGCAAGGTCGCGCTCCTGGCGATGCTCGCCGGCATGCTGGCCGGCTGCGCGGCCACGCGCCCGGTATTCCCGGAGCCGTTGCTGCCGCCCAACCCGGTGCCTGCGCAGGCACCGGCACCAGCCGCCGATGAAGCCGACCGCCAGCGGATCGAGCCGGGCCCGACCCTCTCGGGCCAGCCGGAAAAGGCGAAGCCGGCCGAACAGGGCATCGTCGTTCCCGACATCCCCAATCGCAAATCGACCTCGCTGGTCCTCGATGGCGTGCCGCTGCCGGCCTTCATCAACGTGGTGTTCGGCACCGAACTCGGCTTCTCGCTCGAGATCGAGCAGTCGGTGCGCACCCGGCCCGACCTGGTCAGCCTGCGCCTGACCAAGCCGCAGTCGTCCGAGCAGCTGTACCAGACCGCGGTCGCGGTGCTGAAGGATTACGGCGTCCAGGTGAGCGAACGCGGCGGCGTGCTGCGCTTTGCGCCCGCGCCCGACCCGGGGTCGTCGGCGCCGTCGCTGATCACCACCCGCACCCTGCCCGACGTGCCCGCGGGCCAGCGGATGGTGTACGTGGCCGTCCCGCTGGATGCCAGTGCCCCGGGCGTGGTCGCCGGCCAGGTGCGGTCGCTGGTCGGCACCAAGACGGTGACGCTGACGGAGATGCTCGATGCCAACGCGGTCCTGATCGCCGGGCCGGGCAGTGAAGTGCAGGCGGCAATGGAGGCCGTGCTCACCCTGGATCGCGCCTCGTTGCGCGACAAGAAGTCGCTGCGCATCAACCCGATCTACCTGCCGGTCGACCAGCTCGCCGAGGAACTGCGCAACGTGCTGGTGGCGCAGGGCTTCAGCGTGCGCACCACGGCAGGCACCTCCGGCGTGCTGACCTTCGTCCCGGTCCCGTCGGCCAACGCGCTCATCGTCTTCAGCGAATCGGAGCCGGCGCTGCGCGCCGTGACCCAGTGGGCAGAGCGCCTGGACCAGCCGAACGAGGACGATGACGGCGCCGGTGGCGTCTACATGTATTCGGCGCGGCACACCATGGTCGAGTCGCTGCTCCCGGTGCTGCAGACCATGGTCGGCGGCACCAGTTCCGGCGCGTCGCTCAATGGCGCCGCGGACGCCGGCGGCAACCCGCCCGCGACAGCCGCCCGCGGCAACGGTCGATCGGGCGGCAACCGTCCCGCGACCACCATCGCCGGCAGCGGCGGCCAGGTCGCGGTCGATCCGGTCCGCAACGTGATCGTGTTCCAGGGCGATCCGCAGCGCTGGCGCGCGATCCGCAACGTGCTCGAACGCCTGGACGTGCCCGCGCGCCAGGTCGTGATCGAGGTGACGGTCGCGGAGGTCACCCTGTCCGACGACCTTAGCCATGGCATCGAGTGGGCACTGAAGAACGTCGGCATCAGCGGCATGAACGGGCCGGTGACCGCACTGGGTGGCGGCGACCCGGACGCGGGCGGACTGGTCTGGAATGCGTTGTCCAACTCCGGCCAGGTCAAGGCGGTGGTCAACCTGTTCGCCAAGGACAGCCGGGTCACCATCCTCTCCACGCCGCGGCTGATGGTGAAGAGCGGCGAGACCGCCAGCATCGATGTCGGCACCGAGGTGCCGATCATCACCAGCCAGGCGACCGCGGTCGACCTGCCGTCCCAGAACGGTGACAGCTCGATCCTGCAGTCGATCCAGTACCGCAAGACCGGCGTGCTCCTGGACATCGAGGCGGTGGTCCATTCCAGCCAGCGCGTGGACCTGCGCCTGACCCAGGAGGTCAGCGAGGCCCAGGCGACCGACACCAGCGACATTTCCTCGCCCAGCATCTTCAGTCGCAAGCTGCAGACCAGCCTGAGCCTGTCCGACGGGCAGAGCATGCTGCTGGGGGGGCTGATCGCCTCCAGCAGCTCCGACGGCAAGACCAAGGTGCCGCTGTTGGGAGATATCCCGGTGATCGGGCGCCTGTTCCAGAATCGTGCCACCCATGGCCAGCGGACCGAGCTGCTGATGCTCATCACGCCCTATGTGGTCGAGGATGCGGGCCAGGCGCGGGCGATCACGGACGCGATCCAGGCTCGTTTCGAGGCCGGGGAAGGGCGTTTCGGGGCTGGAAACGAATGATCCGGACGTGAAGGCGGAAAATTGGGGCTGATCGGCCCTGGATATCGAAAAATGTGCGCTGGTTGGCGTTGTCGGCTGTCCCGTTAAGTATTTGTTGTTCAGCGCCCATTGACGTTTGAAAATGCCACGTACTACCATCGGCCCCGACGTTTGGGGACTGCGCGACGTGGTGGCATGCGCAGGATTGGGGGGGAGCAGGGGGAGGCGGGGCCGGTCCGGCCAGTTTCCAACCACTGATCCAGCCCCAGTGCCGGCGCCGGCACTGGCGTGTGCATGCAGGCGGCGAGTGGTTCCAAGACGTGGACGTAAGTTCGGAAACAAACAAAACCTAAGCTTAGGAGTAAAGAGCAAATGTCCCTGAACAAGAAGCTGCTTGCCGGCGCCATCGTCGGCGTGCTGTTCTCCGCGAACGCGAATGCGGTCGTGCTCGGCAACGTGCCGGCCACCCCGTACGTGTACGCGACCGAGATCGTCA
>JALYWW010000135.1 GCA_030852515.1 Pseudomonadota bacterium | reverse complement strand
GCGAACGCCCGGCCACGGATGACCGGGCCGGGCGACCCTACGCCCGTGAAGCCGCGCCATGGAGGGCCGCAATCCAAGGAGCGTGATTGAAACCTGCGATGAAAACCCTGTCGACCGCGGCAAAGATGATCGGCGCGTGGCTGGCGCTGGCGGCCGTTCCGGCCTTCGCCCAGCAGGTCATCGGCGAGCCGCGCCTGCTCGATGGCTTCGAAAGCGCCGTCCCGTGGCGCGTCGTCACTTCCAACCAGGTCAGCGGCAAGCTGCGCCTGGTCGATGGCGCGCAGGGCAGGGCGCTGTGCCTTGACTACGACTTCAACGGCGTGTCCGGTTACGCGGGCATCCAGCGCGACCTGCCGATCGACTACCCGGACAACTACGCCTTCGATTACCGCCTGCGCGGCGATTCGCCGGCCAACGACCTGCAGATGAAGTTCGTGGACGCCAGTGGCGACAACGTCTGGTGGGTGAACCGGACCGGCGTCGACTTCCCTGTGCAGTGGACGGAGGTTCGCCACAAGAAGCGCCACATCGACAAGGCCTGGGGGCCAGGCCAGGACCGCGTGCTGCGGCACAGCGCGAAACTCGAATTCACGGTGTACAACCGGGTCGGGGGCAAGGGGTCGGTGTGCTTCGATGCGCTGCGGCTGCGGCAGTTGGCGAAGGCCGACGACAGCCCGCTGACCGCCACGGCAACGGCGGCGACCGGCGATGCCGGGGCCGCGGTCGACGGCGACGCGAAGACGGCGTGGAGCGGCAAGGATGGCGAGCGTTTGCTGCTCGACCTCGGCAGCGTGCGCGAATTCGGCGGACTGACCCTGCGATGGCGCGAGGGCGCGCAGGCGTCGCGCTATGTCGTGCAGCTGTCCGATGACGCCCGGACGTTCCGCGACGTGCGCACGGTCATCAATGGCAATGGCGGCACCGACTGGATCGCGCTGCCGGAATCCGAGGCGCGCCATGTCCGCATCCTGGTCCAGGGCGGGCCGGGGCAGGCACGCATGCTGGAAGAGGTGCGAGTTCAGCCGCTCGCGTTCGCGGCGATCCCCAACGACTTCGTCAAGTCCGTGGCCGCGCAGTCGCCGCGGGGCTGGTTCCCGCGCGGCTTCAGCGGCGAGCAGCCGTACTGGACCATCCTGGGCGTCGATGGCGGCAGCGAGCAGGGATTGATCGGCGAGGATGGGGCAATCGAGATCGCGAAGGGAGGCTTCAGCGTCGAGCCGTTCGTGATGCTCGACCAGCAATTCGTCGGCTGGGCCGGGGTGGAGGTTTCGCAATCGCTGCAGGATGGTTACCTGCCGATCGCGGGCGTCGACTGGAAGCACCCGGCGTTCGGCCTGCGGGTGACCGCGTTCGCCCATGGCGATGCGCGGCAGGCGCAACTGGTCGCGCGCTATCGCCTGGAAAACACCAGCGACCGGCCGCGCGCGTACACGCTGGCGCTGGCGATCCGCCCGCTGCAGGTCAACCCGCCCAGCCAGTTCCTCAACACCATCGGCGGCGTGAGCCGGATCGACCGCCTGGCGCTGGGGGACATCGTGACCGAGGTGAACGGCCAGCCGCGCCTGTTCGCGCGCCAGGCGCCGGATGCGCGGTTCGCGAGCACCTTCGACGCCGGCATGGCGGCCAGCCTGCTGGCCGGTGGCGCACTGCCCGACACCACGCGGGTCGAGGATCCGACCGGCCTGGCGTCCGGCGCGCTGCTCTACCGGATGCGGCTCGCGCCCGGCGAATCGCGCGAGGTGGACCTGCTTGCACCGCTGATCGGCGACATGCCGCGCAAGGACAACGGCTGGGACGCCTCCCAGCTGCAGGCCCGGACCGCGAAGGCCTGGCGCGACCGGCTCGACGACGTGCGCATCGACGTTCCGCCCCAGGGCCAGGCGCTGGCCGACACCCTGCGCACGGCCACCGCGCACATGCTGATCTCGCGCGTCGGCCCGCGCCTGCAGCCGGGCACGCGCTCGTACGCGCGCAGCTGGATCCGCGACGGCGCGATGATTTCCGAAGGCCTGCTGCGCATGGGGCGCATCGACGCGGTCCGCGAATACGTCGACTGGTATGCGCCGTACCAGTTCGACGACGGCATGGTGCCGTGTTGCGTCGACGACCGCGGCAGCGACCCGGTGCCCGAGAACGACAGCCACGGCGAGCTGATCTTCAACATCGCCGAGTTGTATCGGTACGACGGCGACAAGGCATTCCTGGCGAAGATGTGGCCGCACGTGCGCGCCGCCTACGGCTACATGGAAAAGCTGCGCCTGAGCGAGCGCACCGAGGCCAATCGCGCCAGGAACCCCGCGTTCTACGGGCTGATGCCGGTGTCGATCAGCCACGAAGGCTATTCGGCCAAGCCGATGCATTCGTACTGGGACGATTTCTGGGCGCTGCGCGGCTACAAGGACGCGGTGGAGATCGCGCAGGCGCTGGACAAGGACGAGGACGCGCGGAAGATGGCGGCTTCGCGCGACCAGTTCCATGCGGACCTCCAGGCCTCGCTGTTCGCGGCGGTCGCGCAGCACGACATCGACTACCTGCCGGGTGCGGCCGAACTGGGCGACTTCGACCCGACCTCCACCACCATGGCGCTGGCGCTGGGCTTCGGACCGGTGGGACGACCCAGCGAGTACCTGCGTTACGTCGCGTTGCTGCATGGCACCTTCGAACGCTACTGGCGCGAGTTCCGCCAGCGCGAAACCGGCCAGCGAGAATGGAAGGACTACACGCCCTACGAGTGGCGCAACGTGTCGGCCTTCGTACGCCTGGGCTGGCGCGAACGCGCCTGGGACGCGGTGCAGTTCTTCTTCGACGATCGCGCGCCGCAGGCCTGGAACCAGTGGGCGGAAGTGGTGTCGCGCACCCCGCGCAAGCCGTTCTTCGTCGGCGACCTGCCGCATGCCTGGGTCGCGTCGGATTTCGTGCGTTCGGCGCTGGACATGTTCGCCTATGACCGGGAGTTCGACGACAGCATCGAACTGGCGGCGGGGGTCCCGGTCGACTGGTTGGAGGGCAAGGGCGTGGCGATCCGGGGTTTGCGGACGTCGCAGGGCGCGCTGGGATATTCATTGCGGCGCGAGGGTAATGCCTTGCAGCTCGATATCGATGCCGGGATCGACGTGCCTGCCGGCGGCCTCGTGTTCACGTGGCCCTACGCTGGAGAGCCGGGCACGGCGACCGTCAATGGCAAGCCCACGCCGTGGCAGGGCAGGGAGCTGGGCATCCACGCGTTGCGCATACACGACGTGCCGGCGAAGGTGACGATCCAGATCGAGTGACAACAGCCCCGGCTCCTGTAGGAGCGGCTTCAGCCGCGAGCTTTGCGGCGGGAAAAGAGCTCGCGGCCATGGCCGCTCCCGCAACAGCCTGGGGTTTTTTCGAATCCCCAATCCCCAATCCCGAATCCCGGCCCCTCACGGACACCAGTGCACGCGCAGCCGCGCGCCCGGCGTGGTGAAGGCGATCCGGATCGGCAGCTCGAGCGGATCGATGCCGTCCATGGCGCGTTCGAACAGGCGGCGCTTGTGCTCGCCGCGGATCAGCAGCAGCCGCATGCGCGACGGTTCCAGGCCGGCCGGCGTGAGGCTGATGCGACGCGGCCAGGGGCCGGCGCCCGGGCAACCGGCGGCATCGACGGAGACATAGGAATTGGGGCTGGCGAGAAGTTGTTCGAGCCCACGCAAACCCGGAAACAGCGACGCCGTATGGCCGTCGTCGCCCATCCCGAGCACCACGGCGTCGGGTACCTGGCTGGCGTGCAGGTTGGCCGTGGCCACGGCCTCCTCGATGTTGCGGCCGGTGCGGGTGAGCGTCTCGAAG
>JALYWW010000134.1 GCA_030852515.1 Pseudomonadota bacterium | reverse complement strand
GTCGGAGACATGGATGTCGACGACGAGGCTACAGGGACGTACTTGCGCCGTGTCTCGCGCAGGGACACACACATCCGCTGCGCCCAATCAAGGAAGCGAATGACCAACGCTTCGCGCGCAAGGCGCGCTCCTACGAATCGCGCTTGAGCCACTCCAGGCGCGGCGGCGGCGCACCCTTGTCGCCCAGTACCGCTGCCAGCGCCGCGAGCGCCGGCTTCAGTTGCGCCTCGATCCGGTACGGCGGATTCAGCAACAGCATGCCGCTGCCGTTCATACGCAACGGCGAATCGTCGGCGCGCACCAGCAGCTCCACCAGCAAGGACGAACCTGCCGGCAGGTTGCCGGCGATGCGGTAGAACGGCTGCAGCTGGCGGCGCTGCTTGATCGGATACCAGAGCGCGTAGGCCGCCTGCGGCCAGCGCTGCAGTGCGTCGCGCAGGGCGGTGCGGGCCAGTTCGAACTCGGCCAGCTGGGCTTCGTACGGCGGGTCGATCAACACCAGTCCGCGGCCATAGCGGCGGCCGGCGATGGTCGGCGGCAGCAGCGCTTTCATCGCCGCATAGCCGTCGCGGCGATGCACGGCGACCCGCGGGTCGTCGGCGAACGTGGACTTCAGCGCAGCGGCTTCCTCTTCCAGCAGTTCGCAGCAGGCGATCCGGTCGTCCTCGCGCAGGGCATGCGCCAGCAGCCAAGGGGATCCGGGATAGGCCAGGGCGCCATGGGCCGCCCGGCAGGCACCGACCGCGCGGAGGTAGCGGTCGACCGTGGCGTCGGCCGGCGGCCGGGCCAGCAACCGCGACACGCCATCGTCGGCCTCGCCGGTGCGCTGCGCCTGGGATGCATCCAGCGCGTACAGGCCGCGGCCGGCGTGGGTGTCGAGGGCGAACACCGGCGCGGGCTTGCGCATCAGGGCATCGCACAGGGCCAGCAGCACGACGTGCTTGAGCACGTCGGCGTGGTTGCCGGCATGGAAAGCGTGACGGTAGTTCATGTCCACAGTCTACCGGCCGCCGACCATGACCAAAGGCCCGGGGTACGGGCGCTGCCGGCCGCTTAGACTCGGGCTACCGAACCACCCTTGGGGAAACACCTTGAAGCAATATCTCCTGGCCGCCGCCGTCGCGCTGGCCACCGTGGGCAGCGCCGCTGTCCAGCCTGCTTTCGCACAGAGTGCAGAACCGGTCGACCTGGACATGGTCAGCCGCATTCGCCAGGAGGCATTCCATCATTCCCAGGTCATGAAGACCCTGGCCGAGCTGACCGAGGACGTCGGCCCGCGCCTGACCAACTCGCCGAACATGGACAAGGCCAACGCCTGGGCCCGGGCCAAGCTGTCGGGCTGGGGCCTGGCCAACGTCCATGACGACGCCTTCGCCGACTTCGGCCGCGGCTGGGAGTTCAGCCAGGCCAAGGTTGAGCTGCTGGCGCCGCGCGCGCTGCCGCTGTTCGCGCTGCCCAAGGCCTGGACCCCGGGCACCAACGGCCCGGTCGAGGGCGAGGCGATCGCGATCGACTTCAAGAGCAAGGCCGACATCGAGAAGCACAAGGGCAAGCTGCGCGGCAAGATCGTGTTCCTGGATCCGGAGCGCGAGTACAAGCCCGGCACCGAAGCCGATTTCCACCGCCATGACGAAGCCACGCTCGAAGGCCTGCAGGAGTTCGCGGTGCCGGCCGACCGCGACGACGAGCGCGACAAGCGCATCAAGCAGTACATGGAGCGCCGCGAGCTGGCCGAGGAAGTGCGCAAGTTCCTGGTCGAGGAGGGCGTGCTGGCGTCCTTCAGCATCAGCGATCGCGACAACGGCATCGTCCGTTCCACCGGCGGCGGTTCGCGCATGGCGGGCGAGCCGGTCGGCGTGCCGGAGCTGGGCATGATCGCCGAGCACTACAACCAGGTGATGCGCGAGCTCGACAATGGCGAGACCGTGCGCCTGCGCGTCGACGTCGATTCGCGCTTCACCACCGAAGAGGACCGCGACGGCTACAACACCATCGCCGAGATCCCGGGCACGGGCTCCAAGGCCAGCGAAGTCGTGATGCTGGGCGCGCACATGGACTCCTGGCACACCGGTACCGGCGCGGCCGACAACGGCGCGGGCGTGGCGGTGATGATGGAGGCCGTGCGCATCCTCAAGAAGATCGGCGCCAAGCCGCGCCGCACCATCCGCATCGCGTTGTGGAGCGGCGAGGAGCAGGGCCTGGTCGGCTCATCCGACTACGTGTCGCGGACCTTCGCGTCCTACGCCGAGCCCACCGATCCGGCGCAGAAGGCATTGCCGTCGTTCCTGCGCGAGGACAAGGGCGCACTGCAGCGCAAGCCGGCCTACGACAAGTTCTCGGCCTACTTCAACCTCGACAACGGTTCGGGCAAGATCCGCGGCGTCTACGCCCAGGAGAACCTGGCGGCGATGCCGATCTTCGAGGCATGGATGCAGCCGTTCGCCGACGTCGGCGCCACCGTGGTGGTGTCGCGCAACACCGGCAGCACCGACCACGTCTCGTTCGACCGGGTCGGCCTGCCGGGCTTCCAGTTCGTGCAGGACCGGCTGGACTACGGCACCAACGTCCACCACACCAACCTGGACACCTACGACCACGCCTCGGCGCAGGACCTGAAGCAGGCGGCGGCGATCGTCGCCAGCGTGGTCTACCACGCGGCCATGCGCGAGCAGAAGATGCCGCGCAAGGCGATGCTCGAGGACTGAGTCAGGCCAGTCCCGGCCAAACGGAAACGGCAGCCAGGAGGCTGCCGATTCCCGTGGCGGCCAGCACGTCGCTGGGGTAATGCAACCCCAACACCACGCGCGATGCCGCCACGCTCGCGGTGAAGGGCACGAGTACCCACGCCAGCGCGGGGTAGTGGGCCAGCGCCACGAGGGTGAAGGCCACCGCGTGCAGGGTGTGGCCGGAGGGAAAGCTGAACTCGTCCAGCGGCGCGACCCAGGCGCGGATGCGCACGTCGCTGGCGAACGGGCGCGGACGCCGGGTCCAGCGCTTCAGCAGTTTGTACACCAGCAGCGCGACCGCGCCGGTCGCGGCCAGGTGCAGGGACGCCGCCAGTCCGTCGCGGCCGTCGACGACCACCAGCAGCGCCATCAATGCGTACCAGAACGGCCCGTCCCCCAATCGGCTGATGGCGGCGAAGAATGCGCGCATGCCGGCCCGCGCGCACAGGCCATTGGCGCGCAGGCACCAGTCCGATTCGCCCAGGCGCAGGCGTTCACGCAATGGCACGGAGCGCATTGTTCCTCCCCGCCGCGGCCAGGGATTGCAGGATGTCGTCGAAGTCCGCGGCGACCCGCGACGGTTGCAGGCCGGCGACGGCGGCAGCGGCCGCGCTGGCCATGCGCGCGCGCAATCCGGCGTCGTCGCCGATGCGCACGAGCGCACGCACGAAGCCGTCATCGTCGCCATCGGCCACCGCCGCGCCGTGGACTCCGCCAACCATGTGCTCGCGCGCTGCGCCGTAGGCGAAGGCAATGGTGGGCACGCCGCTGGCCAGCGCCTCGAGCGTCACGTTGCCGAAGGTTTCGCTGCGGCTCGGGAACACGAACAGGTCGGCACTGGCGAAATGCCGCGCCAGCGCTTCGCCGCGATGCACGCCGCAGAACACGAAGTCGGGGTTCTCGCGCGCCAGTCGCGCGCGTTCCGGACCGTCGCCGACGAATACCATGCGCGCCCGGGGTTGCGCCTGCTGCAGTGCGCGGAATGCGCGCACTGCCAGGCCGAGGTTCTTCTCCGCGGCGATGCGGCCGACGTGGATGGCCACGGGCGCCTGCGGGTCGGCGTTCCATTGCGCGCGCAGCGCCTGGTCGCGGAAGCGCGGCGAGAATGCCGCCGTGTCG
>JALYWW010000067.1 GCA_030852515.1 Pseudomonadota bacterium | reverse complement strand
AGGCGGGACTGTCGGAGACATGGATGTCGACGACAAGCCCCCATGGATGGGTTCACGGCGTGTCCCGACTTGGGCAAGGGCTTTCCGCGGCGCCCATCACGCAAGCGAAGGAGCCGGGCGCGGCTCGGCTCTACAGGTCGCCGAGGAGTTTGGTGGCTTCTTCGCCGGGGAGCGATTCGACTTCGCGCAGCTGGCGCTGGATCGCGCGGGTGCGCACGCCGGTCTGCTCGATCTTGTTGCTGGCTTCGGTGAGCTTCTTCTGCACCGCGTCGAGCACGTCACCGAACTTGCCGAACTCGGTCTTGACCGCGCCCAGGGTGCGCCAGACTTCGCTCGAGCGCTTCTCGATCGCCAGGGTGCGGAAGCCCATCTGGAAGCTGGTCATCAGTGCCAGCAGCGTAGTCGGTCCGGCCACGGCGATGCGGCAGTCGCGCTGCAGCGCATCGACCAGGCCCGGGCGCCGCAGCACTTCCGCATATAGGCCCTCGGTGGGCAGGAACAGGATCGCGAACTCGGTGGTGTGCGGCGCAGCGACGTATTTGTCGCAGATGCGCTGGGCTTCCAGCCGAACCCGGCGCTCCAGGGCGTCGCCGGCGATGCGTGCGGACTCGGCGTCGGCGTTCTCCTGCGCATCGAGCAGGCGTTCGTAATCCTCGCGCGGGAACTTGGCGTCGATCGGCAACCACACCGGTGCGTCGCCGTTGGTGCCGGGGAAACGCACCGCGAACTCCACCCGGTCGTTGCTGCCGGGTACGGTGGCGACGTTGGCCGCGTACTGGTCGGGCGCGAACACCTGCTCCAGCAATCCGGCCAGCTGCACCTCGCCGAAGATGCCGCGCGACTTGACGTTGCCAAGCACGCGCTTGAGGTCGCCGACGCCGGTGGCCAGCTGCTGCATTTCGCCCAGGCCGCGCTGCACGTGCTCCAGGCGCTCCGACACCAGCCGGAACGATTCTCCCAGGCGTGTTTCCAGCGTGCTCTGCAGCTTCTCGTCGACGGTGGCGCGCATCTGCTCGAGCTTGGCCTCGTTGCCGGCCTGCAGCTCGCGCAGCTTCTGCTCCAGCGTCGTGCGCATCTCGCCCAGCCGCTGTTCGTTGCGCTGGGTCAGTTCCTGCAGTCGCTGCCCGAGCGACTCCGCGGAACGTCCCTGGTGTTCAGCGCTCTCCAGGCGGGCCTTGCGCGCATCCTCGGCCAGGGTTTCGCGCAACTGCTCCAGGCGCTGGTCGGTGGCGGACGACAGTGACTGCAGCCGGCCCAGCATTTCATTGCGGCCTTCACGCTGTTCGTCGCGCAGCGCGCGCTCCAGCCGCGCGTGCTCCGGCGCCAGGTCAGGTTGCGGCGGCTTGCGCAGCAACAACATCACCAGCAACACGATCGCGACAACGACGGCGATGACGATGGCGGCCAGCAGCGGCAGGAGCAGGGATTCGGGCATGGTCCCAGTTTAGCCCTGTCGGTCCCATGTGATGAGACGCGGCGCCGCGACCGTCATCGGGCGCATACCCGAGATTTCCTAGGATCGCGCCATGGGATCCGCGAGCCGCCAGGTACAGGCGCCGTTGTTCCGTCGCTATGGCAACCGCGACGGACACTCGGGCGTGGTGTCCTACGCGCTGGTCGACAACGGCATCGCGGTGCGCTTCGTCGGCGCGGTGTACCTGTACGACCAAAATTGCCCGGGGCCGATCCACGTGGCACGGATGAAAACGCTGGCGCGCGGCGGGCGCGGCCTGGCGACCTACATCAGCCGCCGGGTCGGGCGGCGTTATACGGCGCGCCTGGACGCCGACGAGGCGTCGAAGCTGCCCCGCGGCGCTCAGGTCACCCGGCAGAACACCGCCTTGAGGTAACGCGATTCGGGCACCTGGGCCATGAACGGATGGTCCGGGCCGGCGCCGGATACCTTGAGCACCTGCACCTGGCGGCCGGAGTAGAACGCGGCGCGGCGCAGCATGCCCAGGAACTCTTCTTCGCTGACCAGGCCGGTGCACGAGAACGTGGCGAGCAGGCCGCCCGGCTTGACCACGCCCAGGGCGAGCTTGTTCATGTCCAGGTACTTCTTCAGCGCGGGAATCACCTGCTCGCGGTCGCGGGTCATCTTGGCCGGGTCGAGCACGACCACGTCGTACTGGTCGCCGCGCGCGCCCGCATCGCGCAGCCACGGGAAGATGTCGGCCTGGATGAACTTCGGCCGCACATGGTTGAGCTTTGCATTGCCGCGCGCGATCTCCAGCACCGCCTCGTCGATGTCGATGCCGGTGACTTCGCTGGCGCCGCGCACCGCGGCGTACACGCCGAAACCGCCGGTGTTGCAGCACAGGTCGAGCATGGTCTTGCCTTCGACCTGCTGCGACAGCCATTGCCGGTTGTCGCGCTGGTCGGCGAAGAAGCCGGTCTTGTGCGCGCCGGCCGGATCGGCGCGGAAGCGGATGCCGTGCTCGGTGATGATCGCCGGCGCCGCCGGTTCGCTGCCACGGAAATCGAACGACTCCTGCTTCTGCACGTGCTCGTCGGCGAAGGCATGGAAACGGCAACCCGGGAACTGCTCGCGCAGCGCGTCGTAGATCCATTCGCGGTGGCGGAACATGCCGGCGCTGAAGAACTCGACCACCAGCAGGTCCGCGTAGCGGTCGACGACCAGGCCGGACAGTCCGTCGCCCTCGGAATGGACCACGCGCCAGGCGTCGGTGGTGTCGTCGAGCTTGAGCAGGTCGCGGCGCAGGGCCACCGCGTCGGCGATCTTGCGCGCAAACCAGGCCGCATCGACGGCGACGTCGCGGTCGGTTTCCAGGATCCGCAAGGCGATGCGCGAATGGCCGTTGTAGAACCCGCGCCCGATCCACTCGCCCTCGACGCCGATGATCTCGACGATGCTGCCGGGCTTTGGCTTCTGCGCCGGCTTCTCGACGACCTTCTGGAACACCCAGGGGTGGGTGGAACGCCAGGGGTTGCGGAGACGGACGGTGGGGTTCTGCTCGTTCATCCGGACATTATCCCCCGCCCGCACGCTTGTGTTCGGGTGAATTGGCGCCATCCTGCGGGTATGCACCTGCCACTCGACGAGTCGCCACCCGACAGCCTGGCCCAGCGCCGCACCGATTCCGGCCGGACCTGGCGCGCGTTCAACGCCAGCCTGGCATTCGTGCTGGCGATGCTGGCGATGTTCTCGGCGCAGCATTATTTCGACTGGCGCCCGCTGGCGGTGTCGCCGGGCTCGCTCGAAGGTTTGTGGGGCCTGCTGTTCGCCCCGCTGCTGCACGGTTCGCCCGAACACGTCGGCGCGAATGCGATCTCGATCCTGATCCTCGGCACCCTGGCCGGCATGGTCTATCCGCGCGCCAGCATCCGCGCGCTGCCCTTGCTGTGGCTGGGCTCGGGCCTGGGCGCGTGGCTGCTGGGCGAAGCCGGCAGCGTCCACCTCGGCGCCAGCGGCGTCACCCACGGCCTGGGCTTCATGCTGTTCGCGCTGGGCGTGCTGCGGCGCGACCGCGCCGCGATCGCGGTGGGCATGATCGCCTTCATGTTCTACGGCGGCATGATCCTGACCGTGCTGCCGCGCGAACCCGGCATCTCCTGGCAGGCGCACCTCGGTGGCGCGCTTGCGGGCCTGCTCGCGGCCTGGCTGTTCCGCCGCAGCGATCCGCAGCCGCCGCGCAAGCGCTACAGCTGGGAGATCGAGGAAGAGATCGCGGCCGAACAGGCACGGCGCGAAGCGGCCCAGTTCGAACTGTCCGTGGCCGATGACGTGCCGGTGCTGTGGCAACGTGACGAGCAGGAGGAGCGCGGCACCGTGCTGCCGTTCCGCCGGCCCCGCGACCGGTTGCATTAGCCGGTCCGCGCCGGGCTATGCTCGGTGCATGAACAGACTCGCGCTGCTGCCCCTGATGCTGGCCGGCTTCGCCGCCGGCCTGTCCCCCGCCCCGGCCCGCGCCCAGGCCAGTGCCGACACGATCCTGGTGGGCGGCAAGCTCTGGACCGGCAATCCACGGCAACCCGAGGCGCAGGCCATCGCGATCCTGGACGGCCGCATCGCCGCGGTCGGCAGCGATGCCGAGGTGCGCCGCTGGGCCGGGCCGCATACGACTGTGCTCGAACTCGAAGGCCGCCGCGTGGTGCCCGGCTTCAACGACGCACACGTGCACTTCTTCGACGGCGGCCAGGGCCTGGCCTCGGTGCAGCTGCGCGACGCGCCCTCGCCCGAAGTCTTCCGCGACCGCATCGGCGCCTATGCGGCGACGCTCGATCAGGGCCGCTGGGTCCTCAATGGCAATTGGGACCACGAACGCTGGACGCCGGCCGAGCTGCCCACGCGCCAGTTGATCGACGCGGTGACGCCAGCCAACCCGGTGTTCATCAACCGTCTCGACGGGCACATGGCACTGGCCAATTCCCTGGCGCTGGAGCTGGCCGGCATCACCCGCGACACGCCCGATCCGCCGGGCGGCAGCATCGTCCGCGACGCCGATGGCGAACCTACCGGCGTGCTCAAGGACGCGGCGATGAACGCGGTCTACGCGGTGATCCCGCAAGCCGACGCCGCGGAGATTTCCACTGCGCTGTACGCGGCGATGCGCTATGCCAACGAGCACGGCGTGACCAGCGTGCAGGACATGTCGGCCTCGCCGGACATCCTGCGCGCCTACCAGCAGCTGCTTGCCGACGACGAACTCACGGTGCGCGTCTACGGTGCGCAGCCGCTGGCGCGCTGGGAACGCCTGGCCGACGCCGGCATCGCCGTCGGCTTCGGCAACGACATGCTGCGCATCGGCGTGCTCAAGGGCTTCGCCGACGGTTCGCTGGGCTCGACGACGGCGCTGTTCTTCGACCCTTACCTGGACGAACCCGGGACCAGCGGCTTGCCCAGCGACGAAATGATGGAAGCCGACGCGATGCTCGCCGACATGGTCGGCGCGGATGCGGCCGGCCTGCAGCTGGCAATCCACGCCATCGGGGACAAGGCCAATGCCGCGATCCTCGACATGTTCGCCGAAGTCGCGCGCCGCAACGGGCCGCGCGACCGCCGCCTGCGCATCGAGCACGCGCAGCACTTCCGCATCAGCGACATTCCGCGCATGCATGCGCAGAACGTGATCGCCTCGATGCAGCCGTACCACGCCATCGACGACGGACGCTGGGCGGAGAAGCGCATCGGTGCGGAACGCGCGAAGGGCACCTATGCGTTCCGCTCGCTGCTGGACGCCGGCGCGGTGCTGGCATTCGGTTCGGACTGGTACGTGGCGCCGATGGAACCCTTGATGGGCATCTACGCCGCGGTGACCCGGCGCACGCTCGATGGCGCCAATCCCGATGGCTGGGTGCCGGAACAGAAGATCGGCGTCGCCGACGCGGTGCGCGCGTATACCGCCGGTTCGGCGTACGCCGAAGGACAGGAATCGGTGAAGGGCACGCTGGAACCGGGCAAGGTGGCCGACCTGGTGGTGTTGTCCGACGACATCTTCGCCATCGATCCGGTGGAGATCGAAAAGGTGCGGGTGGAGAAGACCATCCTCGCCGGCAAGGTCGTTTTCGAACGCTAGGCCGGCGGCAGCGGCATGCCGCGCATCGCCTTGACGGTGCGCAGCACGAAGCTCGAGTTCACGTCGGCGACGCCGGCCTGGCCCAGCAGCCGGTCGAGCAGGAAGCGCGAGAAATGCTCCAGGTCACGGACCGCGACCTGAAGCAGGTAGTCCATGTCGCCGGTCAGTGCATGGCAGGCGACGACCTCGTCCCAGGCGGTGACGAAGCCGGCGAACGCGGCCACCGTTTCCGGGTCGTGCTGGCGCAGCTGCACGCGGACGAAGGCCTGCAGCCCCAGCCCGACCTCCTCCGGGTTCACCTCGGCCCGGTAGCCGGCGATCACGCCATCGCGCTCCAGCCGCTGGACCCGGCGCAGGCAGGCCGAGGGCGACAGGTGCACGCGCTCGGCCAGGTCAGCGTTGGTCAGGCGCCCATTGCGCTGGAGTTCGTCCAGAAGCAACAGATCGATGCGATCAAGGCTGTTCACGCAGGAATATTGCTCCAGAGCAGCCACTGACTGCAACTTTGCAACCCCGTTGCGCCTTTTCGCGCCTACGATCAAAGGGATTCAGGGAGAACGCCATGACCGACCTCGCCAGCACCCAGCCGCGCCGGCTCGAGAACCTGCACACCGACAAGGGCAAGGTCCCGGTGTACGCGACCGGCGTGATCGACCAGCCCTGGGACACGTACACGAACACGGACCACGACGTCTGGCGCCGGCTGTACGCGCGCCAGCGCGAGCTGCTGGTGGGCCGCGCCAGCGAGGCCTTCCTGCAGGCGCAGGACGCGATGGGCATGACCCTGGACCGGATCCCGCGCTTCAGCGACATCAACGAGGTGCTGTCGGCGGCCACCGGCTGGACCCTGATCGGGGTCGAGGGCCTGCTGCCGGAGCTCGACTTCTTCGACCACCTCGCCAATCGCCGCTTCCCGGTGACCTGGTGGATCCGCAAGCCGGACCAGTTCGATTACATCGAGGAACCGGATCTTTTCCACGACCTGTTCGGCCACGTGCCTTTGCTCATGAACCCGGTGTTCGCCGACTACATGGAGGCCTACGGCAAGGGCGGCGTGAAGGCGCACGGCATCGGCGCCGAAGCGCTGCAGAACCTGACCCGGCTGTACTGGTACACGGTCGAGTTCGGCCTGATCCGCGAATACGGCGAGCTGCGCATCTACGGCAGCGGCATCGTGTCCTCCAGCGGCGAGAGCATCCACAGCCTGGAAAGCGCCGCGCCCAACCGGATCGGTTTCGACCTGGAGCGGATCATGCGCACCCGCTACCGCATCGACAGCTACCAGAAGACCTATTTCGTCATCGACAGCTTCGAGCAGCTGATGGACGCCACCGGTCCGGACTTCACCCCGATCTACGGGCGGCTGGCCGAGGAGCCGTCGCTGCCGGCCGGTACCATGCTCGAAGGCGACCATGTGTTCACCCGCGGCACGGGCGAAGGATGGTCTTCGGAGGGCGATATCTGATCGAGGGCGTCAGTCGAACCTGACCAGGTCCTTGAAGATCAGTTGCCCCCAGTTTTTGCCGCGCGTCTGCACCAGCAGTCCGCCTTCGGACAATCCGCCAAGCTGGATCGGCGCGAAACCGAGCTCTTCCGCGAGCGTGCCAATCTCCGCTGCGGCACCGTCATCGTCGCTCGCCAGGAACACCACCCGCCTGCCACCGTGCACGGCCGGATCCTGTTCGAGGAGGGCAGCGACCAGGTGGTTGAAGCCCCTGACCAGCCTTGCGCCGGTGAAGGCCTGCGCGACGACCCTCGAAGATGACGATCCCCCCAGTTCTTCGGGGGACATGCCGTAGGTATTGGTCACGTCGACGATGGTCTTTCCTTTCCAGCTGGACAGCGCCTTCGCAACGTCCGGATGCGCTTCGAAACGGACCGCCAGGAAGATGATGTCCGCCTTGGCGGCCCCTGCCAGTGTCGCGGGAATGATCGTGGGCCCGATCGCGGCCGCATCTGCCGCAAAGCTTTCCGGGTCGCGCGTGGTGGCGACGGACACTTCGATGCCCTTGCGGGCAAATGCCCGGGCTAGCGCGTGACCGATCTCGCCGAAGCCGATGATTGCGTAACTCATGTGTGTTCTCCTCAGATCTGCGCCAGGCCGCCGTCGACGGCGACCTCGCTGGCGGTCATGAAACTGCTGTCGGACGACGCAAGGAATGCGGCCACCGCTCCGATTTCCGCGGGCTCGGCCATGCGCTGCAGCGGATTCATCGAGGCGAAGGCCTTCAGGCCCTCCTCGCCCACTGCTTCCTTCGCCAGTTCGGTCGCGGTCGGCCCCGGCGACAGCACGTTGACCCGGATGCCGGTGCCCTTCAGGTCTTCCGCCCAGCTCCTGGCGAGGTTGCGCACTGCCGCCTTGCTCGCGCTGTAGGCGCTGAATGCCGGGGCGCCTGTGGTGCCGGCGCTCGATCCGGTCAGGATGATCGACCCGCCCTGGCCCATCAGCGGCAGCGCCTTCTGCACCGTGAAGATCGAGCCCTTCACGTTGGTGTCGAAGGTTTCGTCGATGTGCTCGGCGGTGATTTCGCCGAGCGGAACCAGGCTTCCCGTCCCCGCATTGGCGAAGACGACGTCGAGGGTCCCGCGCTCGGCCTTCACTGCCGCATAGAGCCGGTCGAGGTCGGCCGGTTCGGAGACCGAGCCCTGCACCGCGCGCGCATTGGACCCCAGGTCGGCCACGGCGGCATCGAGTGCTTCCTGGCGGCGGCCGAACAGGAAGACGAAGGCGCCCTCCTCGATGAAGCGCTTTGCCGCCGCGCGGCCGATGCCGGTGGCACCTCCGGTGATCACCGCGGTCTTTCCATTCAGCCTGTTCATGTCGTGCATTCCTTCGTAGGGGGTTGCACGACTATCCGCTTGCAGTTACCTTACTACAAGTATGCACCTTTTGGTAAGTACTTCTATGGCGACGCATCCCCAAATCTGCGGTACCGGCTTTTCCTGCGGGCTGGACGCCGCGCTCCACATCATCTCGGGCAAGTGGAAACCGCTTGTACTGTTTTTCCTGCGCGACGGCGCGAAGCGCTACGGCGAGCTCAAGCGCGTGGTCCAGGGCGTCAGCGACAAGGTGCTGATCCAGCAATTGAAGGATCTGGAGGCCGACGGCGTGCTGTTGCGGACCGACTACAAGGAGGTACCGCCCCGCGTCGACTACGTGCTGACGCCGCTCGGTCGCAGCCTCGCCGACGCGCTCGTCCCACTGTGCACCTGGGGAGCCGAAAACATGACGGAAATGACAAGCATCGTCGCCAAGCGCAGCGCAATGTCCTGACCGGATGCCGTTTGCCGCGCCTTCACGTGCCACCAAGCATCATCGCCCCGCCCTCTCAACCGGTGCGACGCTGTCGCCCCAAAGTGGACGCATGGACATCGCCGCCGACGAACTGCTCGAAGCACTGGCCCGCATAGAAGCCACCCTGGACGAGGCCTCGCGCCGCGCCGGTGAGGGTTGCCCGCCGGACTTCGAACGCCGCCTGGAGGCGCACCTGCGCAGCCTGCGCTCGATGCTGGGCCCCGACGACCTCGCGGTCGCCAGCGACGCGATGGAAGCGGCCGAGCGGGCGATGAATGCCGCGGACCCGGCGGCCCCGCTGATGATGCTGGCGATGGCGCGCGACAACCTCGCCGGGGTGATCCGGCGCCAGGCCGGAGCCGCGCTGCGCACCGCAGCCTGAGCGTCACCGCCGCCTGAACCGGCGTTGCCTTTGGGCGACAATGGCAGGGTCATCGCCACCCTGGTCCCTGTCGCCATGTCCGATCGCCGCAGCAATGAACCCGTTTCGCTCACTCGCTACCTGATCGAGGAGCAGCGCGCCGGCCGCATCGGCCCCGACCTGCGCCTGCTGATCGAAGTAGTGGCGCGCGCCTGCAAGCGGATCTCGATCGCGGTGGGCAAGGGCGCGCTGGGCGGCGTGCTCGGCGAAGCCGGTACGCCCGGCGAGGCCAGCATCAACATCCAGGGTGAAGCGCAGAAGAAGCTCGACGTCATCAGCAACGAGATCCTGATGGAAGCCAACGCCTGGGGTGGCCACCTGGCCGGCCTGGCCTCCGAGGAAATGGACCACAGCCAGCCCGTTTCCGGCGATTACCCGCGTGGCAGCTACCTGCTGCTGTTCGATCCGCTCGACGGCTCCTCCAACATCGACGTCAACGTCTCGGTCGGCACCATCTTCTCGGTGCTGCGTTGCCCCGAAGGCGTCACCACGCCGGCCGACGAGGACTTCCTGCAGCCCGGCACCGCGCAGGTTGCCGCCGGCTATTGCGTGTACGGACCGCAGACCACCCTGGTGCTGACCATCGGCAACGGCACCCACGCCTTCACCCTGGACCGCGAGATCGGCAGCTTCACCCTGACCACCCGCGGCATGCGCATCCCGGAGGAGACGAAGGAGTTCGCGGTCAACATGTCCAACCAGCGCTTCTGGGAGCCGCCGATGCAGGCCTACGTGGGCGACCTGCTCAAGGGCAGCGAAGGCCCGCGCGGCAAGGACTTCAACATGCGCTGGATCGCGAGCATGGTGGCCGACGTGCATCGCCTGCTCACCCGCGGCGGCATCTTCAGCTATCCGCTGGACAGCAAGTGCGCGCCCAAGGGCGGCAAGTTGCGTTTGATGTACGAAGCCAACCCGATGAGCTTCCTGGTCGAACAGGCCGGCGGCGCCGCCAGCACCGGCCGCCAGCGCATGCTCGAAGTCCAGCCCATCGCCCTGCACCAGCGCGTCCCGGTCTTCCTCGGCTCAAAGACCGAAGTCGAAACCGCCGTCCGCTACCACCACGAATCCGACGCGAGCTGAAACAAGCTTTTAGCCACAGATTTCACAGATTACACAGATGTAAGAGCGGGTTTATCGCGCAGCGTGGGCTGCGATGAACCCAATCTGTGTCCATCTGTGAAATCTGTGGCTAAAGTTCTTCACGCATCGCGGGGATGGTTGAGGACCAGCCAGTAGAGGCCGACCTGCTTGACGGCCCAGACGAAGCGTTCGAAGTCGACCGGTTTCTGGATGTAGCTGTTCACGCCCAGGGCGTAGCTGGCTTCGACGTCGAACGGCTCGGCGCTGGTGGTCAGCACCACCACCGGCAGGCTGCGGGTGCGCTCATCCTCGCGGATCGCCTGCAGCACTTCCCTGCCGTCGACCTTGGGCAGGTTCAGGTCGAGCAGCACGATCGATGGCAGGTCGTCTGGATTGCGGTCGGCATGCGCGCCGCGCGCGAAGATGTAGTCCAGCGCCTCGGCGCCGTCGCGCACCACCATCAGGCGGTTGGCGACCTTGGCTTCGTCGAATGCGATCCGGGTCAGTTCGACATCGTCCGGATTGTCTTCGACCAGCAGGATTTCCTTGTGGGTCATGGGGTCTCCGCATCCGCGGCCGGGAGTTCGATGGTGAAGGTGGCGCCGCCAGGCCCGGATTCTGCATGGATCCGGCCGCCGTGTCGCTCGACGATGCGCAGCGCGATCGCCATGCCCATGCCGTTGCCAGCGCCTTCGTCGGCGCCGTGCAGGCGCTGGAACGGCTCGAACAGCTTGGGTGCGTACTGCATGTCGAAGCCCCTGCCTTCATCCCGGATCGTGATCCGCAGCCTGTCCCCGACGCGCGCGCCGCTGATCTCCAGGGCCAATGGCCCGCTGGAGAAGTTCCAGCTGTTGCGCACCAGCTCCGTCATCAGCATGCGCAACTGGCGCTCGTCGCCGGTCACGCGCAGGTCCGGGGCCACGCTCACCCGCACCGGGCGCGGCAACGCCGGGTCCGGCCGCGCTTCCTGCAGTTCGGCCAGGGCCAGGTGGGCGAACATGCCCAGGTCGACCGGCGTGGGTTGCAGCTCGTTGCGATCCACCCAGGCGTAGTCGAGCAGCGACTCGATCAGGCCGCCCATACGGCTGGCGGCATCGCGGATCCGTTGCAGGTAGTCGCGGCCGGTCGGGTCGAGGCTGTCGCCGGCGTGGCGGGCAAGCATCCCGGAGAAGGTTTCTATGCTGCGCAGCGGCGCGCGCAGGTCGTGGGAGATCCCGTGGGCGAAGACCTCCTGCTGACGCTGCAGCGCGCGCAATCGCGCAGCGGCGTCAGGCCCTGCTTGGTGGGAGTCGTCCGGCATGACCGGATTATGCCCACCAACCCGCGGCCGCAAGGTGCACGTTGCATGAACGGCTAGAACAGCTCCTGCTGGGGCGACGGCTTGCGGGGTGCGATGAACTTGCTGGTGTCATGCTCCGGGAGACGGCCGAAGCCGAGGCGGGCGTGGGCCTTGGCGAAGCGCTGGCGGATCAGCTGGGCGAACGGCCCCTCGCCGCGCATGCGCTTGCCGAAGGCGCTGTTGTAGTCCTTGCCGCCATGCATCTGGTTCAGCAAGCTCATCACGTGGGCGGCGCGTTCCGGGTAGTGCAGGTCCAGCCATTCGCGCCAGACCTGCTTGAGCTCGTGCGGCAAGCGCAGCAGCACGTAACCGGCGGAGGCGGCGCCATGTTCCCGCGCGGCCTCGAGGATGTGCTCGAGTTCGCGGTCGGTGATCATCGGCACTACCGGGGCGACCATCACCCCGACCGGCACGCCGGCCTCGTGCAGCGCGCGCATCGCCCGCAGCTTGCCGTGCGGCGCGGTCGCGCGCGGTTCCATCCGCGATGCCAGCCTGTTGTCCAGCGTGGTGATCGAGAAGTGCACCGTG
>JALYWW010000019.1 GCA_030852515.1 Pseudomonadota bacterium | reverse complement strand
CCCCAGGGCCAAAGCCCTGGGGCGATTTTACTCAGTCACACTGAGCGTCGAACGAGCCGTCCGCGTGCTGCGTGATCGTCAGCGTCTGGTCCGAAGTGCAGTGGATGGCCTGCTGAGCGCCGACCACTTCGTGCAGCATTTCTTCGCTCATCTCGATCAGGTTGAAGTCCTTCATTTTCCTCTCCTAGAGTGCGTCCAAAGGCGTGAACGCGCGCAATCCATGCGTTGAGCATGAATCCCCTAGCTGGTCCACTCCTTGGGTAGGGTCCAGCGCTAGCTTCACCCTTCAGCCCCTAGCTGAAGAAGCGATTGAACTTCCAGTTCAACTCTTGGCCGCGAAAGCCGTTGTAAACGTTTACGCTCCCCGCGTGCTGAGTCAGCCCTCCCCCATGCGCTGACTTGCTCCCGAGAATATCCCTGCAGAACCCACTTACGCAACCTGGGGGGCTTCCCGGCCAACCAGGCTGAAATGCCTTATCGTGTTGTGACCTCCCTGATACGGACTATCAGGTCAAGGCCGGCCAGCTGCGAGAGTAGACCGTGATTCGTATTGAACAACTCAGCAAGATCTTCAGATCGGAGTTGGTGGAGACCCATGCCCTACGAGCCTTTGACCTGCAAGTTGCTAGCGGAGAGTTCGTAAGCATCACCGGCCCGTCAGCGTCTGGAAAGACGACTCTTTTGAATATTCTTGGACTACTGGAGACGCAAACATCCGGGCTGTATGAACTCGATGGCGTTGATGTGAAAGGGTTGAGCGACGTCCAACGCAGCAAAGTACGGAATGAGAAGATTGGGTTTGTTTTTCAGAGCTTCAACATGATTTCAGGCGCAACTATCTATCAAAACGTAGATATCCCCTTGCGTTATGGAGGCATACCTCGCAGCCAAAGGCACGACAGAATCGTCCAGTGCTTGAGTCGCGTCGGCTTAGGCGGTCGCATGCACCACCTCCCATCTGAAATATCAGGCGGCCAACTGCAAAGAGCCGCTATTGCTCGCGCCTTAGTCGGCAGTCCGAAAGTGCTGCTAGCGGATGAGCCGACCGGCAATCTCGACAGCCATATGGCTGTTGAAATCCTTGACCTAATCGAGGAAATCAATAGTCAAGGAACTACTGTCGTCCTTGTAACCCACGACGAGAAGGTCGCGCGGCGCACCAAGCGGAACATTCATGTGCTGGACGGGACGGCGATGGAAGTCTGCATGTCATGAGTTCCATACTCGCCGTCTATAGGGTGTTCTAGATGCCCGAATCGTAGGGCAATCCGAACCTCAAGCCACAAACGTCCCGGTCCGTGAACGCCGACATCGTATGGGAGCCCCAGCTTCTAGGCCATCGAGAGACTGCGCCTGAACACGGAGTACTACCGCATCACCCCATCTCGATACGATCGGCAAGCTGACGGCGCAGCAGTTGATGGTGAGGCCGACCGCTTCCCGAGTCGTGTCGTGCGCGACGCCAGCGGCAATGTCACCTTCATCGACGCCACGTTCATGAATCTCTTCTCGCACGAGACCCAAGGCGTGGACTTGCGAATGGATTGCTCCTTCGACACTCCGATCGGCAGCTTTGCCTTGTGGGCGGCGCGGACGAATCTCCTGCACTTGAAGAGCCGTGACGGGGGCCCTGAGTTCGAGTCTCGCGTTTTGCTTTCTGGGGTTCGGCACGTCTCTGCAGCCTGCGACGCTGCCGTATAGGCTTGAGGGAGGGGGATCCGGCGCGATTTAGCGGGACCTTGCCGCGCGGGCCTTGCGCAGTTCGGCCAGCTGCTTGAGCAGCTTGCGCTTGTCCGCCTCGTTCAACTCGGGCCACTGCAGTAGCAGCTCGGCCAGCTGTTCGTCCTCGGCGTAGAGGAAGGCCGCAGGAATGCCAAGCACCTGTGCCAAGCGCTTGGCCGTCTTGAGCTGCGGCTCGTGCTTGCCACGCTCATATTGGTTGATGCGGGGACTCGCCACGGCGGGATCCATTCCGGCCAGCACCCCGACCTGCGCCTGGGTCAACCCGGCACGTACCCGTGCCTGGGCCAGCCGTCTGGCAAAGATCGGAAGTTTTGCTGCGCCTTTCGCCACTGCCGCCTCCTTGAGGAGCCAAGGATGGCGGAGCGGCCGGGACTTGCATACTAAGTTATCCTTAGTTTGCCGTATAGGCGCCTGCCATGCCGCTGCCGCCCGCCACTGTCGACGACCTGGGGTTGCAGGGGTGCCTGTCCCTCTGGGCCCTGGTGACCGCCCAGGAGCGGCGCCTGCCCCTCGCCCCGACGCGGCGCCGGGCGCTGGCCGCACTGGAAATGCTGCGAACGCAGGGCGTCATCGCGGTACCGTGGCCCCAGGCAACGTGGGACGCCAACCCCGCGGCTCTGGAAACCCCGATCGAGGGGCTGCAATGGCAACCGACCTGGGACGTCTATCTGCCAGGACAGCTGAGGCCGGCGCTGGAGGAGTATCTGATGGCAGTGGACCGCGACGAGCTCGCCATGGTCGCACGCCTGCGGCTGTGGGACGACCTGGCGGCTGCCGAAGCGGAAGGCTTCTTCGCCCAGCAACTGACCAAGCACCGATTGCCTGGCGAATGGTCGGCGGATATGTCGTTCGCGTGGCGCGAGCGGACCCTCACCTTGGCGCAGTGGCGCTACTGCGGGTGGGCAGCCGTGCGCCGGGGCGCGTCTTCCATGCAACAAGGAGAAGATCCCGCCCGCGTGCGGGAAGTCATCTACGCAGAACTGTGCCAACGGGCTCTACGCCTCGCCAGCGGCGCTTGGAGCAATTGCGCCCTGCCGCCCTACCATCCCACGCCTGGGAGCGCGCTGGCGCGCGGCTTCCTCCGCCTCCTTGCGCCGCTTGGGATGCACTACTGGATGCAGACTCCGAACGCCGACGTCCTATCGACCATGGAGCGACTTGCATCAAGGGATTAGGCCGCGGTTCGCGGCTTGCACTCCAGTTCGATCAGCCACTTACCCTGCGCGCCATCCAGGATGGCAAACATGTCTTCGTCCATCTCCTTCATGATTTGGTGCCATTGGTCCGGATACGGGTAGTCGTCCGACTCGATCTGCGTGCAGATTTCCAATGGTCCATGCAGACGCGAGACCTCCATCGAGGCCGCCATGCATTCTGGCGCGAGGACGAACCGACCGCCCCCTCCCTAGGCGCAGGAATATACTCCACAGGCTTCCACATGCGGATTTCACGCCTGAATGCGCTCAGCCTACGGGAGTCGGAAAATCGACGGGGGACGGGTTGGCATAGGCGCACCCCAGCCGATGCTTCACTGCCGACGCGCAACGACGCCCTACGCAATGTTGTTTCTGCCGCTGCGAGTGCGCCCCGCGCTGCATACTACGAGTCCACCTGATGTCTAGAATGTTAAGCACCACATTGATCGCACCCGACTCGCGGACAAGGGCGAGACATGGCAGACAAGACGCTTACCATTGGCGCGCTCGCGCGACTGACGCATACCAATCCCGCGATGATTCGTGTGTACGAAGATCTTGGATTGATGCCTCAGCCACACCGGCCAGATCACACAAATGAGCCGGACCTGACCCATCCGAGGGTCTACGGCGAAGTCGATGTACAGCGAGTCACTTTCCTCCGACGCTGCCGCGACCTCGGAATTCTCAACCCCGAGTTGCACCAACTAACTGACCTTATCGATCACCCGACTGGCACAAAGACACAAAAATCTGAGTTTGCCGAGAGGGTGCTCGCCAACGTCCGCGACTATCTGCACGAACTGCAAGGGCTGGAGAAAACGCTGGCGGCCTTGATTGACGGCGCCGGGGCGCAAGCGCTGGCACTTGGGGATGCACCCGAGCCACCACCGGAGGGGTTTAAACGGATGCGTAGACTGATTCGCAAGCCTCTGAGCACGCCGTCGCGCCGAGGGCGCTAAACAGTTCTCGGAACCGGTCTTCCACTCGCCTCCAGCTGCTTCAATCGGATGACGGCGCTTGCATACTTAGAGGTGACACTCGCCAAATCCGACTTGAGCTTCGCTATCTCGGCCCGCAACGCCCGCGCGTGTGCTTTGCACTTCTTAAGCTCATCTTGCTTTTGGTCGCGCTGCGTACGCGTCACCTTCCCCATCTTCTGCCTAATAAGCTCGGCGATGTCGGGATAACGACTGTGGATCGTCGAGGCGCTTATTTCCGCCTCGGCCGCCACGGACTGAAAATTTAATTTGACGCCCTTTGGCGCCCGCCGCGTCCGGCCGGTTTCCACGCGACGTATAGCCAACTTCAATTGATGCGTCCGTTCCTCCCTTGTGGTCATCGCTTCGCCCTCATGCGCTTGGCAACCTGCTCCACGCTAGACCCCAGTGGCAGCAAGACCTTATCGAAGTGCTCCAGGCTTCGCCCCACCAACTGCCTCCCTGCCGGCCCGGTATCATCAAGCTGTTCAACCTCGAGCATTTGCTCCGCTAAGAGTTCCCAGATTGTCTTGTGCTCCATCGCAATCACTGCCCCATCGCAATCGGCACACTGCGTAGCATCATAGATGCCCTGCCCGCCGCAGGTCAGAACCGGGGAAGATAAACACCATGAGTGGCCAGTAGGCCTGACAATTAGCCCATCGGCCAAATGCTGCGCAACCCGCCGCAGGTCGGGCTCGAGCATGCCTCTGAATTCGGTCGCGCTTCGCTTCGCCTTAATGTGCTCGCCACCAAGCCCCGAAAGCGCCGTGTCGGGTGACAGCCACTTGGCCACGAGCCCCGTCTTCTGTACCAACATTTCGTCTGCAATTTCGTCAACGAGTTCTTGTTCACGCTCCTCATGCGTCGCGTACAGCTGTGTCGTCTCAATACTCCAATGCTGGAAGTGCTTGCGCAAATACCTCAGGTCGCCGGCGCACTGCTGAATCAGGAAGACCGCGAATGTGCGTCGCAGCATATGGGGGTGCACATATACGCCAAGCCCCGCATTTTTGACCATGCGTTTAATCCAATGTGTAACCCCGCGCCCACTTCCACGAACAAGTGTGCGCCCTTCACCTTTGATTGTGCTCAAGAACAGTCGAGGCAAGGACTCCTGCGCAGCGGCCAGGTCCTTGGTGACGCGTTTTCTCGTGCCGCTAGCGAGCTTGGCCGAAGCAAGCTCACTCTCCATACTCGCGATCTGAGCTCGCATGCGTTCGCGCATTGGCGCTGCGATGCGCTCGAGGATCCGTACTAGGTCCTGAACAATTGGGGGCGCGACCCAGCGGGTGGCGTCGGAGCCATCCGGCCGCATTTTCAGCGTTCGGCCGGCGACCCAGCCGAGCATTTCGCCTTCGCATTCCGCTTCCCTGTAGCAGCCCGTCTCCAGGAGTAGCACCTCGCTCAAGCGCATGCCCACCAGCAAGCCAATCAAAGTGAAGCAGGCGGCCCGTGCGTCGTTGACACGCGCCTTTATCTCATCCCAGCGGCCATAAAGGTGCGGCATGGACCAGTAGACATCTCTGTCGTTGGGTTTGTGCCACCAGCCATCCGGACTGCCCTTAGCAACATAAGCTTGAATTTCTTCGTAGTCGACGAGGACTTCATCGATATTGCACAAAGCGTCTTCGCATGCGGAAAACAGCCTCCCAGCCTCCTCACCCGTCATTGCCGCAGTCAAGACTGCTTGCGCGCGACCACGAGGAGGCAGATTTGCAAGGGTGCCGATCGAGCCTCTGGACCCGAAGGGCGGCATCGGCAGGTGGTCGCTGAGCTTTGCGCGAAGCTCCCAAGCCAGCGCGATCGAGCTAAGCACTCCTGAAAGTGTGCCTGGGCGCATGAAATCCTTGGACGTCGCGACCCGATGTTCGGCAGCGAACGCTGAAATATGCAAAGGCCGGACCTGCGCGAACGACGTCACACCCTTGTGATCGAGCCATCGAACAATCTTGACCAGCAATACAGCTTTATTGATTACCGTCGACGCTTTTGGCGGCGCCCGCCCAGGTCGCCCGTGGTGCCAATACACAAGGAGCAACTCGAGTACGTGGGTCCGCCATCTCTTCGGAAACAGACCAAGGTCAATATGCCAAGCCGCTTGCGCAGGATTCGCAACATACGGGGAGAGATCGATGCGATCATCGCCGTAGCGCGAAAGCACACGTTGCTGTCCATTCTCATCGGCAAGCAACGTTATTGGCATGCCGCAACGCTCCCCGGCCGGCACGTCCAGCAATCTGGCAAGCGCATCATTCATTTCCGCACCCTACAAATAGCGCATCGATCGCCTTGGCTTCAGCCCACATCGGGTGGGGCGCCATCCGTGCCCGATTCCGTGCTTGGAGGGCCTTGGCACCAAATCGCTTCGTCACCACCGTATCGATAACATGCAGGACGAACCGTACCTGGCCCGCAACAGGCAAACGCATAAGCACCTTTCGCCGCGCCTGTAGCAACCAATAAAATGAATACAGCCGCCAGAGGGCATCTTCCTCGCCAGTGATGCATTGGTTCGGGCACTGGAAGCAATGGAGCCAACGCTGGCAGTAGGTAGTGCCATCCTTGGGAGCGAATCGTCCGTATAGCGGATCGGAACAGCCGGCCACCGCAGTGGGCTGGTGGCCCTCGGTCGACATCTGCTTGAGACGATTTGAAAAAGCCTTGACCGCCTTTAGGAAGGCACCTGGCGCGCCATATTCGGGCTCGAGATAGTGAATCGAAGTTGTCTTTGGAACGTTGCCCAGGACGCGCGCGACTACAAAAGGGTCGCCATGCGACAGATCGTATATCCTGGCAGCAACCGTCGCGCGGATCCTTCTCGTTGAGATTCTCAGCCTCTCGTCGGCTTCGGACCTTATGTCGTACCGCTTATTCATTTTTCGAACTGCTTGAGCAAAGTCACCCGCGACCAACGGAACGGGGCGGCCCTTGCCACGCCCATGAAGCGGCGGTCTGATAAACAAAAACGTCTTGTTCTTTTTAAGCGCCTTGTTAGCTTGGGCCTTTGTCCATTCCAGAAGCTGGCGGTACACCGGAACCAAATGTAGATCAAGCGATCGCATTTGCGCGATTTCGTCTGACCATTTCGCCTGCGCCTGGACTGGCTTATTGCCCCTGCGCTTATATGCGACCAGGATCCACCCATTCTTCCGCAAGGGATGTTCATGCAACGCTTCGCGTGTCAGCTCCAACAGCGGCGTCAAGTTCATCCCCGTCGGCAGCGCTAATAGCAACAAGCCTACAGCGAGCGAATCGACCGACCCGGCGAGAATCTCAGGGTGCGTCCCATCTCGTATGTTTCGAAACTCGCCAGCGATCGCGCGGATCAGGGCATTCCGCTCCTGCTTCGAATAAGGAGGCGCCGAATTCGTGCCTGTTTGAACGCCAGGAAACGCTCCGACGAAACGAATTTCCGAATATTGCGGCACATGGCCCAGTTCACCCATCGCTCGAATCAGAGACATGGCGCAGGTGAATTTGGCGGACGCAGTTGGGTAGGTGTTCTTCAGCCGTAGGTCGACGGCGTATGCCTCCAATAGGTCGGCATCGATGTCGGACAATCGCATCTGACGATGCAACCCGGTAGCCATGGCAGCCAGCCAAGGCAGGAAATCAGCCCTGATACTGGTGATCACGGTATTCCACGTAGCGAGACTGTTCTCCTTCGCGGCGATGGCGTGACGGAATGTATCGACCATCACGGGCACTATTTCGTCGATTCCCTCACCCATATATCGACCAAAATCAATCGTCTTCGCCCTAAATTGGCTGCAGGACGGCAATGAAACGCGTACGTTCATTGCTGCAACTCATCAAGCGCGGCAAAGAGTTCAGATTGGTATACCGCCATCAAGCTCTCAGCGACATCGTCCACGTAGTGGCAATACATGGCGGTCGTTACAACCGAACTGTGTCCTAGCCTGTTACGAATATAGAGAAGCGCGCTTCCTTGGTTCCGCACCTTGCTGAGAGCCGCCAACGTATGGGTTGCATATGTATGCCGCAGCGCGTGTGGATTGACATGGAACCCCGTGATCCGTTTGGTCCTCGCATAGATCTCCCAGACCGACCGTGTCGCAAATTGGCCGCCGTCTTCCGTTACAAACAGGGTCGGTATCGGCCCGGGTTTGGGGAAGCGCTTGTTTCGTTCTAGCGAAGCGTAAGCCCATAGCTCTGCCATCAGAGTTCGAGGCAAGTGGATCACCCTCTCAACCGACCCTTTGGTGGCCATCTCTGAAGGATCGAGTCGGACAGCGAAGAAATGCCTGGCCTCTGGCCTCGTTCTCGGATCGAAGATGTATCGCAAAGGGAAGCTAACGAGCTCCTCGACGCGAATTCCTGTCTCGATCTGCAGCTTTGCCATTAGGTGATGGGTGCGATTCTCCAGCCCCTCCAAAAACGCTCGAACTTCGGAGACCGAAAGGACCTTCAGCAGTCTTTTAGGGACCTTGACCCTGACGGCCGGAGCGGCCTTCACCGTGGTCTTGCTTCCGGGCATTTGCCCCCCCACTGAGCGAGCACTGGACGTGTAGGTGAAGGGCGGTTGGACAAGAAAGCCGTGTTTGACGGCGTACTCATAAAACGCACAGACCAGGTCCACGCGATCTCTCGTCGTGCTGCGGCCTACACCGGTCCTGATTGCCCATTCGCGGTATGACGCGACGATCGAGGGCACCCCTACGGTCTGGCGCTCATCCCAAAGGCGGCCTTCTTGCTCGAGGAAGCGGAAGTAGTGCAGGAGGGCGTAGCCATACGTCGGCCAGCTCCGTTTGGACTGGACTCCGCCCGCATCAAGCAGGCGGTCCACTAGGAATGAAAACGCCGGTTCAGAAAGTTCGCCTTGCGAATCAATTAACAGCGGGAATCCAACGAACGAAGTGCGTCCGATTTGGAACTCTTCGCTTGCGAAGACCAGCCGCAACTGTTGCCACCTATTGCAAAGCTAACCCGTTGATAGTATAACCTATTCGAAAGCGCCTATTGTGTCACGACTAAGGTTGTCGAAACGGGTGTACTCGCCGAAGAACTTGAGCTTGATCGAACCGGTGGGACCGTTTCGCTGCTTGCCGATGATGATTTCGGCCAGGCCCTTGTCCTGCGAGTTTTCCTTGTTGTAGTACTCGTCGCGGTAGATGAAGACGATCACGTCGGCGTCCTGCTCGATGGCGCCGGACTCGCGCAGGTCGGCCATCATCGGGCGCTTGTCGGTGCGCGTTTCCAGCGAGCGGTTGAGCTGCGAGAGCGCGATCACCGGCACGTTGAGTTCCTTGGCCAGGCCCTTGAGCGAACGCGAGATCTCGGAGATCTCGGTGGCGCGGTTCTCCTGGTTGCCGGGCACTGCCATCAGCTGCAGGTAGTCGATCACGATCAGCCCCAGCCCATGCTCCTTCTTGATCCGGCGGGCCTTGGCGCGCAGCTTCTCGGGCGACAAGGCGGGCTCGTCGTCGATGAAGATCCGCGCCTCGCGCAACTGCCGGATCGCGCCGGTGACCCGGCTCCAGTCCTCGTCCTCGAGCTGGCCGGTGCGCAGGCGCGTGGCGTTGATCCGGCCCACCGACGAGATCAGGCGCAGGGCCAGCTGGCTGGCCGACATTTCCATCGAGAAGATCGCCACCGGCTGCTTGGTTTTCAACGCCGCGTACTCCGCCATGTTCAGCGAAAGCGCGGTCTTGCCCATCGATGGCCTCGCGGCCAGGATCACCAGGTCGGTCGGCTGCAGGCCGGCGGTCATCTCGTCGAATTCGGTGTAACCGGTCGGCAGGCCGGTGACGCTGCCGCCGCTCTCGTAGCGCTTCTGCAGCACGTCGAAGGCTTCGGCCAGCGCGTTGTGCACCGACACGTACTCCATCCGCCCCTTGGCGCTGTGCTCGGCGATGGCCAGCACGCTGGATTCGGCCGCATCCAGGATCTCGCTGGTCTCGCGACCCTCGGGCTGGAAGCCGTCGTTGACGATGCCGGTGCCGACCTCGATCAGCTGGCGCAGCACCGCCTTGTCGCGCACGATCTCGGCGTAGGCAACGATGTTGGCGGCCGACGGCGTGGTGCTGGCCAGCTCCACCAGGTAGGCGCCGCCGGCCACCAGTTCGGACTGGCCCATGGATTCGAACCATTCGCCCAGGGTCACCGCGTCGTAGGGCCGGCTCTTCTCCGCCAGCTCGCGGATGGCGCGATAGATCAGCTGGTGGTCGCGTCGGTAGAAATCGTTGTCGGCGAGGATGTCGGCGACGCGGTCGAAGGCGTCCTGCACCAGCATCAACCCGCCCAGTACGGCCTGCTCGGCCTCGACCGACTGCGGCGGCACGCGCAGTTGCTCGATGCGGCTGTCGGCGATCCCGCTTGGCTGGGTGCGGAATCCCTGGCGTGCGCTCATCAGTTCGGTGACTCCCCCGTGTCCGATGGTCATCGTAGTCGTCCTGCGCGGGAAGCGTTGCAGATAAGACTGTGGATAACCGGTGGGCATCGCAGATCCTGCGACAGCTCCAAAAAAGAACGGGCGCCACGTGGGCGCCCGTCGGTGACAGCGTGTTGCGGCTTACGCGGCTTCGGGCTCGACCACGACCTTGACCGGCAGCTCGACGTCGGCGTGCAGGTGCACGATGACTTCGTTTTCGCCGACGTTGCGGATCGGGCCTTCGCCCATCACCACTTCCGACTTCTCGACCGGCATGCCCAGCCTGGTCAGGGCCTCGGCGATTTCGCGCGGGCCGACCGAGCCGTACAGCTTGCCTTCGGTGGAAGCGTTGGCATAGATGGTGACGCTGGCGCCCTCGAGCTTGGCGCGACGCGACTCGGCGTCACCCAGCAGGGCCTGGGCCTTGGCTTCGTACTCGGCGCGGCGCGCCTCGAACTCGGCGACGTTGGCGGCGGTGGCAGGCACGGCCTTGCCCTGGGGGACCAGGAAGTTGCGGCCATAGCCCGGCTTGACGCTGACCTTGTCGCCCAGGCCGCCGAGGTTGGTGACCTTCTGAAGAAGAATGAGTTCCATGTGTCTGGCCTCAGGCGTCGTGGTTGTCGGTGTACGGGATCAGCGCCAGGAAACGGGCGCGCTTGACCGCGGTCGCCAGCTGGCGCTGGTAGCGCGCCTTGGTGCCGGTGATGCGGCTCGGGACGATCTTGCCGGTCTCGGTCAGGTTCTGGCGCAGGGTGTTGAGATCCTTGTAGTCGATCTCCTTGACACCCTCGGCGGTGAACTTGCAGAACTTGCGGCGGCGGAAGAACTTGGACATTTAGGTGTGCTCCTAGAGGGCGTGATCAGGCGGCTTCGGCAGAATCGGTGTCGGCGTCGGAACGCTCGCCATCGCTGCTGTCGTCGTCACGGCGACGACGCTCGCCACGCTCGGGCTTGTCGCCCTTCTCGTCCTTGTTCTTCATGATCAGCGACTGCTCGGTGACCGCGTCGTCGCGACGCATCACCAGGTGGCGCAGGATCGCGTCGTTGAAGCGGAACGCTTCGACCAGCTCGTTGAGCACGGCCTGGTCGGCTTCCGCGTTCACCAGCACGTAGTGGGCCTTGACCAGGTTGTCGATCGGATAGGCCAGCTGGCGGCGGCCCCAGTCCTCGAGGCGGTGGATCTTGCCGTTGCCGCCTTCGATCAGCGACTTGTAGCGCTCGATCATGGCCGGCACCTGCTCGCTCTGGTCCGGATGGACCAGGAACACGATTTCGTAATGACGCATTGCATTTTCCTTGTGGATGTCGGCGACGACCGCGAGGGCCGGGGCCAGGCAGCCCCCCGTCGACCGGGACGGTCGCGGTGGAGCAAGGTCTCCCCGGAGGCCGGGGAGCCAGACATTATACCCGGTCGGCGTCCGTGGTGAAGGACTCGCCGCAACCGCACTCGGCGGCCACGTTGGGGTTGCTGAACACGAACTGCTCGTTCAGCCCCGCCTTGTGGAAGTCGATCCGGGTGCCGTCGACCAGGGCCAGGCTGTCGGCATCGATGAAGATCCGGATCCCGTCCTGCTCGAACACGGTGTCGCCCTCCCCCTGTTCCCGGGCCAGTTCGGCCAGGTAGCCCCAGCCGGAGCAACCGGTGCGGCGCACCCCGAAGCGCAGGCCCAGCGCCTGCGGGTCGGCGGCAAGGTATCCGTGGATGCGTTCCAGCGCGGCGGGAGCGAGTTCGATGGCCATGCGTCCATTATAGGTGCCGGGTCGCGGCTTCCGCCGCTCCCACAGTAAACTTGCGGTTCACCTTCAGGATTCCAAGCGGCATGACAACGGTCAGCGTCGAACATGCGCTCGCGGGCAGGCTGCCCGTCGGCGGCGAAGTCACGGTCCGCGGCTGGGTGCGCACCCGGCGCGACTCCAAGGCCGGGCTGAGTTTCGTCAACGTCAGCGACGGCTCCTGCTTCGCCCCGATCCAGGTCGTGGCCGCGGCAACCCTTCCCAACTACGAATCCGAAGTGAAGCGCCTGACCGCCGGCTGCGCGGTCATCGCCACCGGCACCCTGGCACAGTCGCAGGGCCAGGGCCAGGCGTTCGAGGTCCAGGCCGACAGCATCGAAGTGGTCGGCTGGGTCGAGGACCCGGAGACCTACCCGATCCAGCCCAAGGCGCACTCGCTGGAGTTCCTGCGCGAGGTCGCCCACCTGCGCCCGCGCACCAACCTGTTCGGCGCGGTGACCCGGATCCGCGACTGCCTGGCCAAGGCCGTGCACCGCTACTTCCACGAGAACGGCTATTACTGGATCAGCACGCCGATCGTGACCACCTCCGACGCCGAGGGCGCGGGGCAGATGTTCCGGGTTTCGACCCTGGACATGGCCAACCTGCCGCGCGATGCGCAGGGCGGGGTCGACTTCAGCCGCGACTTCTTCGGCAAGGAAACCTTCCTCACCGTGTCCGGCCAGCTCAACGTCGAGGCCTACTGCCTGGCGCTGAGCAAGGTCTATACCTTCGGCCCCACCTTCCGCGCCGAGAACTCCAACACCACCCGCCACCTGGCCGAGTTCTGGATGGTCGAGCCGGAGATCGCCTTCGCCGACCTGGCCGAGGACGCGCGGGTCGCCGAGGAGTTCCTCAAGTACCTGTTCCGCGCGGTGCTGCACGAGCGCGGCGACGACATGGCGTTCATCGCCGAGCGCGTGCAGAAGGACGCGATCACGCGCCTGGAAACCTTCGTCAACGCGCCGTTCGAGCGCATCAGCTATACCGACGCGGTGACGCTGCTGCAAAAGTCCGGCCGGAAGTTCGACTTCCCGGTCGAATGGGGCCTGGACCTGCAGACCGAACACGAGCGCTGGCTGACCGAGGAACACGTCGGCCGCCCGGTGGTGGTCACCGACTATCCCGAGCACATCAAGGCGTTCTACATGCGCCTGAACGACGACGGCAAGACCGTCGCCGCGATGGACGTGCTGGCCCCGGGCATCGGCGAGATCATCGGCGGCTCGCAGCGCGAGGAGCGCCTGGACGTGCTCGACGCGCGCATGCAGCAGTTCGGACTGGATCGCGAGCACTATGGCTGGTACCGCGACTTCCGCCGCTACGGCACGGTCCCGCATGCGGGTTTCGGCCTCGGTTTCGAACGCCTGGTGGTCTATACCTGCGGGCTGTCCAACATCCGCGACGCGATTCCCTACCCGCGCGCGCCGGGCAGCGCCGAGTACTGACGGCATGAGCACCGACCTGATCCTGTTCCTGGCCTTGCTGTTCGTCGCCATCGCGATCGGCGGCGCCACCGCGTTCGCGATCTTCTGGCCGCTGACCCTGGTGCACGTGCGCGACCGCCACCCGGCGGTGAAGGCGAAGCTGGGCGAAGGCGCCTTCCTCAAGCCGAGCGCATTGTGGTGGTTGCTGAGCGGTGGCTATCGCGCCACGCCCGATGCCTCGCTGAGCGGACTGGCGACGCCGGCGCGGATCGCACTGTCGGTGATCATCCTCGGACTGGTCCTGGCCGGCCTGCTGTGGCTGTGGTCGCTGGCGACATGACGGCAGGCAACGACTCGCTGCAGTGGTGGCTGGCCACGCTGGGCCGCAACATCGTGTGGGCACGGCTGCGCGTGCTCGATGCCGGTACCGCCGAGGTCTTCGACAGCGACGGCAACACCCTGGCCTACGACAGCGAGGACACCGCCCGCGCCGTCCTGCTCGATGCCGAGTTCGTGGAGTACGACGGCCTCGACGAGGACGATGCGCTGGCGCGCGGTTTCAGCCTGGGCGAGATCCAGCCGCCGCAAGGCGACAGTGATGACATCCTGCGCACCCGGATGTTCGTCACCCTCGGCAAGCCCACATAGGACGGAGCGCGCATGGACCTCAAACTCGACGGCAGGCATGCCCTGGTCTGTGGCGCTTCGGAAGGCATCGGCCGCGCGACCGCGCATGAACTTGCACTGCTGGGCGCGGACGTCACCGTGCTCGCGCGCCGCGGCGAAGTGCTGCGCGAGGTCGCCGACGCCCTGCCCCGGCGCGAGGGCCAGCAGCATGGCTGGATCGCGGCCGACGTGTCGCAGGCCGAAGCGCTGCGCGCCCAGGCCGAAGCGCTCGCCAGCGGCCGCCCCGTCCATATCCTGGTCAACAACACCGGCGGCCCGCCTGGCGGCACCGCGCACGGCGCCGAGGTATCGGCGTACCTCGAAGCCTTCCAGCGCCACCTGGTCGCCAACCAGGTGCTGGTGCAGGCGCTGCTGCCCGGCATGCGCGCCGCCAACTGGGGCCGCATCGTCAACGTGGTCTCGACTTCGGTGAAGGAACCGATCGCCAACCTCGGCGTGTCGAATACCGTCCGCGGCGCGGTGGCGGGCTGGGCCAAGACGTTGTCGCGGGAGCTGGCGCCGTTCGGGGTCACCGTCAACAACGTGTTGCCCGGCTATACGGAAACCGGGCGCATCGACCAGATCGTGCGCGACCGGTCGACCGCCAGCGGGCAACCGGCCGAAGCGATCCTGGAAGGCATGCGCAAGACCGTGCCCGCCGGTCGTTTCGCCAACCCTGCAGAAATAGGCGGGGTGATCGCGTTCCTGTGCTCGCCCGCGGCCGGCTACGTCAACGGCGTCAGCCTGGCCGTGGATGGCGGCCGCATGCAATCCATCTGATGCAGGAGCGCCGCATGCGATTTGAACACTGGATCGACGGGGGCGCACGGCAACCGGCCGACCGCGGCTGGCTCGAGGTATTCGATCCGGCCACCGGCAAGCCCTTCGCCGAGGTCGCGCGCGGCAATGCCGCCGACGTGGAGGCCGCGGTCGCCGCCGCGCAACGCGCGTTCCCGGCCTGGTCCGCATTACCCAACAGCGAGCGCGCGGCCTGGCTGGAGAAACTCGCCTCGGCACTGGAAGCGCGGCTGGACGACTTCGCCCACGCCGAATCGCGCGACGGCGGCAAACCCATTCGCCTGGCGCGCGACATCGAGATCCCGCGCGCGGTCAGCAACCTGCGCTTCTTCGCCCATGCCGCAACCCAGTTCGGCAGCGAATCCCACCATGGTCAGGCCGGGCTCAACTACACCCTGCGCCTGCCGCTGGGCGTGGTGGCGACGATCTCGCCCTGGAACCTGCCGCTGTACCTGTTCACCTGGAAGATCGCGCCGGCGCTTGCCGCGGGCAACACCGTCGTCGCCAAGCCTTCGGAAGTCACCCCGCACACCGCGACCCTGCTCGGCGAACTCGCCGCGGAAATCGGATTCCCGAAGGGCGTGCTCAACATCGTCCACGGCCTCGGCCCGGAGGTGGGCGAAGCGCTGGTCTCGCACCCCGCGGTCAAGGCCGTTTCGTTCACCGGCAGCACCGCGGTCGGTCGCCACATCGCCGGGATCGCCGCGCCGATGCTGAAGAAGGTCTCGCTGGAACTGGGCGGCAAAAACCCGACCCTGGTGTTCGCCGACAGCGACTGGCGCGACCAGCTGCCGACGATCGTGCGCTCGGCGTTCCAGAATTCCGGGCAGATCTGCCTGTGCGGTTCGCGCATCCTGGTCGAGCGCGGCATCTACACCGAATTCCGCGACGCCTTCGTCGAACGCGCGCTCACCCTGCGACCCGGGGATCCGATGGACCCGGACGCCGACCTCGGCCCGCTGGTATCGCAGGCGCACTTCGACAAGGTCACCGCCGCGATCGCCCGCGCCCGCGCGGAGGGCGGCAAGGTCCTGTGCGGCGGCGAGGCACTGCAGCGACCCGGCTGGTTCGTGGCGCCGACGGTGATCGAAGGCCTCGGCCCCGACTGCAGCACCAATCGCGAGGAGGTCTTCGGACCGGTCGCAACGCTGCAGCCGTTCGACGACGACGTCCAGGCGCTGGCCCTGGCCAACGCGGGCGACTATGGCCTGTCCGCCTCGGTATGGACCCGCGACCTGGACCGCGCGCACCGCTTCGGCGCGCAGTTGCAGGTCGGCATCGTCTGGATCAACGCCTGGCTGATGCGCGACCTGCGCACGCCGTTCGGCGGCAGCGGCCAGTCCGGGCTCGGCCGCGAGGGGGGAAGCGAAGCGATGCGCTTCTTCACCGAGCCGCGCAACGTCGGCATCGCCTTGTCGCAATGACCTGCAGGGACATCCACGCATGAAGAACGAACTCGCCGCGCTGCTGCGCAACAACCATGCCTGGGCCGCCCGGGTCGAGCAGGAAGACCCCGGGTTCTTCGAGCGCCTGTCGAAACAGCAGGCGCCGAAGTACCTTTGGATCGGGTGCTCGGATTCGCGCGTTCCGGCCAACCAGGTCATCGATCTCTCCCCGGGCGAGGTATTCGTCCATCGCAACATCGCCAACGTGATGGTGCATACCGACCTCAACTGCATGTCGGTGATCCAGTTCGCGGTCGACGTGCTCAAGGTGCGCCACATCCTGGTGGTCGGGCACTACGGTTGCGGCGGCGTCGGCGCGGCCCTGCGCGGCACCCGGCTCGGCCTTGCCGACAACTGGATCCGCCATGTCGGCGACGTCGCGCAGAAGCACGAGGCGCTGCTGGAAGGCGTGGCCGAAGCAAGCCGCCACGACGTGCTGTGCGAGCTCAACGCCATCGAACAGGCGGAGAACGTCTGCCTGACCACGGTCATCCGCGACGCGTGGTCGCGCGGCCAGCAATTGATGGTGCATGGCTGGGTCTACAGCCTGGCCGACGGCCGCGTTCGCGAGTTGGGCATGGACGTGGAATCCCCCGAGAACCTGCAGGCGGTCTACGACGCCGCGATCGCCGGCGTCCGCGCGCGCCACGGACGCCGCGCATGAGCCGCGGCGAGGCGATCCATGCCGGCGCCGCGCCGAAAGCCGTCGGCAGCTATCCGCACGCGCGCAGGGTTGGCGGCCTGCTGTTCCTCTCCGGCATCGGCCCGCGCGCGCCAGGCACCGATGCGATCCCGGAAGGCATCGAGGCGCAATCGCGCGCGGTGCTGGCCAATGTCCGCGCCGTCCTCGAGGCCAGCGGCGCGCGCTGGGAGGACCTGGTCGACGTGACCGTGTTCCTCACCGACATGGCCCGCGACTTCCGCGCCTACAATGGAATATGGGCCGAACACTTTCCCGACCCCGCCCAGGCACCCTGCCGGACCACGGTCGGCATCACCGCGCTGCCGACGCCGATCGCGATCGAGCTCAAGTGCGTCGCCATCGCCCGCGACTGAGGAGGACGCCATGCTGCCCAACCCCATCAACCTGCAGGCGTGGATCGAGGAACACCGCGACCTGCTGAAGCCGCCGGTGGGCAACAAGGTCGTGCACGACGGCGACTTCATCGTGATGGTGGTCGGCGGCCCCAACGAGCGCACCGACTACCACTGGGACGAAGGCCCGGAGTGGTTCCACCAGCTCGAAGGCGAGATGGTGCTGCGCATCCAGGAAGACGATGGCTCGGGCAAGCTTGCGGTGCGCGACATTCCCATTCGCGCCGGCGAAAGCTTCCTGCTGCCGCCGCGCGTGCCGCACTCGCCGCAGCGCATGGCCGGGTCCATCGGCATGGTGATCGAGCGCAAGCGCCTGGCGCACGAGGACGACGGATTGATGTGGTTCTGCGCGAACTGCAATGCCAGGCTGTACGAGGAGTACTTCCACCTCGAGGACATCGAGAACGATTTCCCGCCGGTGTTCGACCGCTTCTACTCGTCGCGCGAGCACCGCACGTGTAAGGCCTGCGGCCACCTGAACCCGGCACCACCGAAGTACACGATGCCGGATACCTGAGCCCACGCATGCTGAAGATCGACATCCACGCGCACTACCTGCCCCGCGACTGGCCGGACCTGGCGGCCAAGTATGGCGACAACCGCTTCCCGGTGATCCACCACGGCGACGACGGCCGCCACCGCATCTACAAGGACGGCAAGTTCTTCCGCGAGATCTGGCCCAAGACCTGGGACCCGCAGGAACGCATCGACGACTACGCGAAGTTCGGCGTGCAGGTGCAGGTGATCAGCACGGTGCCGGTGATGTTCAGCTACTGGGCCAAGCCCAACCAGGCACTGGCACTGCACACCGCGCTCAACGACCACATGGCGGAAACCTGCCGCAACTATCCGCGCCACTACGCCGGCATCGGTACCGTGCCGCTGCAGTCGCCCAGGCTTGCCGTGCAGGAACTCGAGCGCTGCATCGACGAACTCGGCTTGCAGGGTGTGCAGATCGGCTCGCACGTAGAAACGCCGGACGGCGGCAACTGGAACCTGGACGCGCCGGAGCTGTTCGAGTTCTTCCAGGCTGCCAGCGACCTGGGTGCGGCGATCCTGGTGCACCCCTGGGACATGATGGGCACCGACACCATGCCCAAGTACTGGCTGCCGTGGCTGGTCGGGATGCCGGCGGAGCAGTCGCGGGCCGCCTGCTGCCTGGCCTTCGGTGGCGTGCTGGAACGCCTGCCGAAGCTCAAGGTCTGCCTGGCCCATGGCGGTGGCAGCTTCCCCTACACCATCGGACGCATCGAGCATGGTTTCAACATGCGCCCGGACCTGGTCGCCACCGACAATCCGCGCAATCCGCGCGAGTACCTCAAGCGCCTGTACTTCGATTCCTGGGTCGCCGACGAGCGCGCGCTGCGCTACCTGCTGGACGTCTGCGGCGTCGACCGGGTGATGCTGGGCACCGACTATCCCTTCCCGCTGGGCGAACAGGTGCCCGGCGCCGGCATCGACGCACTCGGGCTCGACGACGCCGGCCAGCGCCGCCTCTTCCACGGCACCGCGCTGGAATGGCTCGGCCTGTCGCCTGCCCGTTTTCGATAACGTCTTCGCGGCTTCCGCCGCTCCTGCATAGCCGGAATCCATGAGCGAACTTTCCTCCGACACCCACGCCCTTGCCCGCGACGCGGAAGATCCGCTGTCCGCGCTGCGCAACGAGTTCCACCTGCCGCGGCATGGTGATGCGGAGCAGGCCTACTTCTGCGGGAACTCGCTGGGCCTGCAACCGAAGGGCGCCCGCGCCGTCGTCGACGAGGTCATGGACAAGTGGGCGCGCGAAGCGGTCGAGGGCCACTTCCGCGAACCCGCGCCGTGGATGCCTTACCACGCGCTCGTGCGCGACGGCCTTGCACGGGTCGTTGGCGCCGAACCGGCCGAGGTCGTGGCGATGAATTCGCTCACCGCCAACCTGCATTTCATGATGGTGAGTTTCTACCGGCCGACCAGGGAACGACCCGCGATCCTGATGGAAGCCGGCGCGTTCCCCTCCGACCGCTACGCGCTGGAATCGCAGGTCCGCTTCCACGGCTTCGATCCGGCGACCGACCTGGTCGAACTGGAACCCGACGAAGCCGACGGCACCTTCTCGATGGCCGCGATCGAACGCGCGATCGCCACGCACGGCCACCGCCTGGCGCTGGTGTTGTGGCCGGGCGTGCAGTACCGCACCGGGCAAGCGTTCGACCTGGCGCAGATCGCGCGCCTCGGGCACGCCGCCGGCGCCATGGTCGGCTTCGACCTGGCGCACGGCGTCGGCAACCTGCCGCTGCGCCTGCACGACGACGACGCCGACTTCGCCGTCTGGTGCCACTACAAGTACATGAACGCCGGGCCGGGCGCGGTCGGCGGCTGCTTCGTGCACGCACGCCACGCGCATGGCGACCTGCCGCGCTTCGCCGGCTGGTGGGGCCATGACCAGGCTTCGCGTTTCCGCATGGGCCCGGCGTTCGCGCCCACGCCCGGCGCGGAAGGCTGGCAGCTGAGCAATCCGCCGATCCTCGGCCTGGCGCCGCTGCGCGCGTCGCTCGAGCTGTTCGATCGCGCCGGCGGCATGGACGCCCTGCGCCAACGCTCGCTGCGCCTCACCGGCTACCTGGAAGCGCTGATCCGCGAACGCCTCGCCGACACCCTGCAAGTCGTCACCCCGCGCGAACCGGAACGCCGCGGCGCGCAATTGTCGCTGCGCGTGGCAGGTGGCCGCGCGCATGGCCGGGCGCTGTTCGAATACCTCGAAGGCAACGGCATCGTCGGCGACTGGCGCGAGCCCGACGTGATCCGGATTTCGCCAGCGCCGCTGTACAACAGCCATGTGGACATCCTGCGCTTCGTGCGCGGGGTGGAAGCCTGGCGCCTGGCCCGCGCATGAAGCCCGGTCCGACCCTGACCATCGTTGGCGCCGGGCTGGCTGGCGCGCTGCTCGCCACCCTGCTCGCCCGCCGCGGCTGGCGGGTCGAAGTCTTCGAGCGTCGCGGTGATCCGCGCCTGCACGGTTACGCCGGCGGGCGTTCGATCAACCTGGCCCTGGCCGAACGCGGCCTGCATGCGCTGCGCCAGGCCGATGCGGACGGCGCGGTCCTCGAGCGCGCGGTGATGATGCGCGGGCGCATGGTCCATCCGCTCGATGGCGAGCCGCAGCTGCAGCGCTACGGCCGCGACGACAGCGAGGTCATCTGGTCGGTCAGCCGCGGCGAACTCAACATCAGCCTGCTCGATGCGGCCGAAGCCGCCGGCGCGAGACTGCACTTCGATCGTGGCCTTTCCAGCGTCGACTTCGGGCGCCGCGTCGCGACGTTCCAGGGCGATGGCAGCGCCCACGAGCACGCCTTCGACGCCCTGCTGGGCTGCGACGGCGCCGGCTCCACCCTGCGCGCGCAGATGGGCCGGCAGGCCGACATGGGCGAACGCACCGAGCGGCTGGAACACGGCTACAAGGAGCTGGAAATCCCGCCCGCCCGCGACGGCGGCTTCCGGATCGAACCGAACGCGCTGCACATCTGGCCGCGCGGCCGCTACATGTGCATCGCCCTGCCCAACGACGAGCGCACCTTCACCGTCACCCTGTTCATGGCCCTGCATGCCGATGGCAGCGGCGACCCCGACTTCGATTCGGTGCAGACGGCGGCACAGGCGCGTGCGCTGTTCGAGCGCGACTTCGCCGACACGCTGCCGCTGATTCCGGAACTGGAACACGACTTCGAGTCCAACCCCACCGGCACGCTCGCGACGCTGTACCTGGACCGGTGGCACCTGGACGGCACGGCCGTGCTGCTCGGCGATGCAGCGCACGCGATGGTCCCGTTCCACGGCCAGGGCATGAACTGTGCCTTCGAGGATTGCGTGGCCCTGGCCAGGCACATCGGCTCCGCGCCGGACCTGGCCAGCGCCTTCACCGCGTTCGAGACCGAGCGCAAGACCGATGCCCGGGCGATCCAGCAGATGGCGCTGGAGAACTACATCGAGATGCGCGACCTGGTCGACGACCCCGACTTCCTGCTGCAGCGCGAACTCGAACGCGCGTTGCAGGAGCGCCATCCCGGCCGCTTCGTGCCGCACTACACGATGGTGACCTTCATGCGCATGCCCTACTCGCTCGCCCTGGAGCGCAGCGAGATCCAGCGCGGCATCCTGGTCGAGGCGACCCGCGGCCTGGACTCGCTGCGGGACGTGGACTGGAGCGCCGTCGACGCGCAGGTGCTGGCGTTGCTCGAACCGTTGCCACCGGAATGAGCGCCGGCTTCCTTTTCTACGACCTGGAAACCTTCAGCGCGGATCCGCGACGATCGCGGATCGCCCAGTTCGCCGCGATCCGCACCAACGAAGCGCTGGACGAAGTCGAGGCGCCGATCGATTTCATGGTCAGGCCGGCCGACGACCTGTTGCCGTCGCCCGTCGCGACCCTGATCACCGGCATCACCCCGCAGCGCGCGTTGCGCGACGGCGTCACCGAGGCCGAGGCCTTCGCCCGCATCGCCGAGGAAATGTCGCGGCCCCGGACCTGCACCCTGGGCTACAACTCGCTGCGCTTCGACGACGAGTTCGTGCGCAATGGCCTGTTCCGCAACTTCCATGATCCCTACGAGCGCGAATGGCGCAACGGCAACAGCCGCTGGGATCTGCTCGACGTGCTGCGCCTGGCGCATGCACTGCGGCCCGACGGCATCCAGTGGCCGAAGCGCGAGGACGGCGCGACCTCGTTCCGGCTCGAACACCTGGCCCTGGCCAACGGCGTGCGCGAAGGCGACGCCCACGAGGCGTTGTCCGACGTGCGCGCCCTGATCGGCATGGCCCGCCTGCTGCGCAATGCCCAACCGAAGTTCTGGAACTACGCGCTGCGCCTGCGTGACAAGCGCTACGCCGGCAGCCTCGCCGACCCGGTCGCGATGCAGCCGGTGCTGCACATCTCGCAGCGTTATCCGGCCGAACGCATGTGCGCCGCCGCGGTGCTGCCGCTGGCCCGGCATCCGAAGATGGACAGCCGGGTCATCGCCTTCGACCTGGATGCCGAACCGGAAACGATCCTCGACCTCGAACCGGAAGCGATCGCCGCGCGCCTGTACCTGCGCCGCGACCAGCTTGCCGAAGGCGAGGCGCGGATTCCGCTCAAGGAAGTGCACCTCAACCGCTGCCCGTCGCTGGTCGCATGGGCGTTCCTGCGCGACGCGGACTTCGCCCGCCTGTCGATCGATCGCGGTGCCGTCGAAGCTCGCGCGGCGCGCCTGCGCGAAGTGGGACCGGACCTGGCCGAGAAGGTGCGGCGCGTGTACGCCATCGAGCGCGAGCGCGCCGCGTCCGATCCCGACGCCTCCCTCTACGACGGTTTCCTTTCGGACGCCGATCGGCGCCGCTGCGCCGGCGTGCGCGCGACGCCGCCGGGGTCGCTGGCCGGTCGCGACTTCGGCTTCGACGACCCGCGCCTGGCCGAACTCCTGTTCCGCTACCGCGCCCGCAACTGGCTGGAACTGCTGGCGGCGGGGGAACGGCAGCGCTGGGACGAGTGGCGCCGGCAGCGCCTGCAACCGGGCTCGGCACTCGCCGACCCGGACCTCGGCACGTTCGAATCGGAAATCGCGATGCTGCGTGCCCAACATGCCGACGATGCCGGCAAGATCGCCCTGCTCGATGCCCTGGACGATTGGCGACAGCAAATCCTGTAGCAAGAAGATCGTGTGGGAGCGGCGGAAGCCGCGATCCCTCAACGCGGCAACCGCACGTCGGTCAATCGCCACCGAAACCCTTGCCGGTCGAGCACCACGACCATCGGAGTCCCGTCCTGGCCCGGCATCGTTGCCGTGAACCGCGACAGCGATTCGTAACGATAGCTGGCGTTCTCGAACGGATCGTGCGCAGGCGCATCCGGATCGGGCGGCGCGAAGTCGTTGCCGACCTGCCGCCATACCGCGCGGCCCTCGAGCAATGCAGCCAGCCCCAGCGGGCTCACGGTCGCGTCCACCGCCACGCTGGTCGCGCCGGTTGCGAGGGTGATGCCGAACGCGCCCAGTACGCTGGACTGGACTTCGGATCCGGCGGCCCGGACCACGCGGTCGGCCAGCTGGTGCTTGAGGCTGGTGCGCAGCGCCGGGAAGTCGACATACTCGGCCAGGGCGCGAGCGTCATTGGCCCGGATCGCATCGCCGATCGCATTGATCGCCAGCCACGGCCCGGCAGCGATCCACGCCCCCAGGGCCAGCAGGACGGCAAGCGCCAGCGCGATCCATGTCTTCATCTCAGAACTCGAGGTCCAGTGAAGCGCAAAGATAATCCACGAACGGCGCCAGCGCCGTGAGGTCGCGTTCGATCGCCTGGCGCAGGCGCGGCCCGGTCATGGCCGCGTCGTCCAGGATGCGGAAGGCGGTGAAGTTGCGCCGCCGAAGGTCGTCGATCCAGGCGAAATCCGCAGGAAAGCCGTGCGGCGTGCGCACCAGCATGTCCTCGCTCCCGAGTTCGTAGCGCTTGCGGAAGGCGGGCGCATGCGCCGCCGCGGCCCAGCTGCCGGGGTTGTCGAAGATGAACTGGCGCACCTTGCGCTGGGTGTGGGTTTCCGGATGCCACAGGCCCGCGCCGACGAAACTTTCGCCCGGTTCCAGGTGGATGTAGAACGACGGTGCCGCCACCTCGCGCCGTCGGTGGTGGAACAGCCGCGCGCCCTGCCAGCCCTTGTACGGCGTCTTGTCGCTGGCGAACCGGGTGTCGCGCTGGATCCGGAACATCGAGCCGCCCACGGTGCGCGGATCGGAGCGGTAATGCGGACTGATCGCCGCCAGCGCCGGCTGCAGGTCGCCGAGCAGGCGCTGGAACGGCCCGCGCACGTGCGCTTCGTACTCGGCCTTGTGCGCCTGGAACCACGCGCGCTCGTTGTGGCGCGCGATGCCGCGCAGGAACCGGAACGACGCCGGGGTGAAGTAGGAAGCCATGTCGCATTGTAGGAGAACGGTAGCCGGGAGCCGCTAATCGGGAGCCGGAAAGCAGTCCGGCTACCGGCTACCGGCTTCCGGCTCCCGGTTCGCCACGCCGTGGGGGACGTGGCCGGCGGCGACGTGGTCGCGCGCCGACGCGATGTTGTGTTCGGAATCATCGAAGAAGATGTCGGCGCCGAAGGCCTGCAGGAACGGCCCCTTGTCGCGACCGCCGAGGAACAGCGCCTCGTCCAGGCGCACCCCCCACTCGCGCAGCGTGCGGATCACCCGCTCGTGCGCGGGCGCCGAGCGCGCGGTGACCAGCGCGGTGCGGATCGGCGCGTCCTCGCCCGGCGGGAACGCAGCCTGCAGCCGGTGCAGCGCATCGAGGAATCCCCGGAACGGCCCGCCGGAGAGCGGCTCGCGCGCCCGCTCGCGCTCGAAGCGACCGAAGGCCTCGACGCCCTGCTCGCGCGACACGCGTTCGCTCTCGTCGCTGAAGATCACCGCATCGCCGTCGAAGGCGATCCGCAACTGGTCGCGGTGCTCGACCCGCGCCGGATTGGTTCCCGATGCCGCCGGCAGGATCGTGGCGGCGGCGACGCCATGCTCCAGCGCCCGCCGCACCGACTCGGGATTGGCCGAGAGGAACAGGTCCGCGCCGAACGGCTTGATGTACGGCCAGGTCGGCGCGCCCGAGGTGAACGTCGCCCGGCGGATATCCAGCCCGTGGTGCTGGATCGAGTTGAAGATGCGCAACCCGGTGTCGGACGAATTGCGCGAGAGCAGGATCACCTCGACCCGCGGCGTGGCTTCCCCTTCCGCGCCCACCGGCGCCGCCGTGTTCAGCGCCAGCAGCTTGCGCACCAGCGGGAAGGCGATCCCGGGCGCGAGGATCTCGTCCTCGCGTTCGCGCTGGAAGGCCTGGTAGGCGGCGATGCCCTCGAGCTCGAACAGCGCGTGGCTGTCCTCGAGGTCGAACAGGGCCCGCGACGAGATCGCGACGGTCAGGGGGTTTGCGGGAGGGACTTGTACCATTCGGGCATTGTCTCAGGATCCAGTTCCACGGATTGAGACGCTGGCGCCGCGGCCGGCTTCTGGTGCAGCCAGTCGCGGAAGGCATCCAGGCGCAGCGCCCTGGCGAACAGGTGGCCCTGGACGACGTCGCAATGGCGCTCGCGCAGCAACGCCAGGGTTTCGGCGTCCTCCACGCCCTCGGCGACCACCGACAGCCCGAAGCGATGGGCCAGGTCGATGATCAGGGAGGCGATGTCCGCGCTGGCGGTGTCGGTAAGCATGCTGCGCACGAACGAACTGTCGATCTTCAGCTCGTCGGCGGGGATGTCCTTGAAGTAGGCCAGGCACGAGTAGCCGGTGCCGAAATCGTCGATCGAGATTTTCACGCCGAGTTCGCGGATCCGCGACAGGATCTGGAAGCTGTGGCGCGGATCGGTCACCAGCGAGCGCTCGGTGATCTCCAGCACCAGCTGAACGTCGGACTTGCCCCACAACTGCAGCGCGTTCTCGACGATGTCCGGCAGGTCCTCGCGTATCACCAGTTCCGCCGGGACGTTGACCGCAACCGACAGCGGCGCATGGTGCTTCCAGGTGGAGGCATGGCGCATCGCGGTGTTCAGTGCCCACATCGTCATCGGCCGGATCTGCCCGGTCTTTTCCGCGATCGGAATGAACTGCCCTGCCCCGACCAGGCCGCGGGTGCGATGCGGCCAGCTCATCAGCGCTTCGGCGCCGATGGTCGACATGTCGCTCACGCGCAGCTTTGGCTGGTAGCTCAACAGCAGCTCGCCGCGCTCGATGGCGCCGTCCAGCTCGATCTCCAGGTCCCAGAACTCGGAGAAACCCTGGTCGACGTCGAGTTCCGGCGGGAACAGCCAGTTCTGGCCCGTGGCCCGCGCCAGCGCCAGCGACTTTTCCGCTTGGCGCATGAGGAATTCGGGGTGGCTGGCGTGCACCGGGCACAATGCCGCGCCGGCATTTGCGGTCAGGCGCACCGTGCCCTGGCTGCCCTGGAACGGGACTTCAAGGTGCCGGAACAGTTTCTGGATCGCGAGCTCGGCGTGGCCCTGGTTCATGACCCGGGTCAGCAGCAGGGCGAAGCGGTTGTCGCCGATGCGGCCGACGTAGTCCTGTTCGCGCACCACTGCGCGCAGGTGCTGGGCCACGTGCTTGAGCGCTGCGTCCCCGAAATCGTAGCCGTGCGCGGCGTTGAGCCTGGCGAAGCCGTTGAGGTCGACGACGATCAGCGCCAGCATCGCCTCGCGCTCGTTGGCCATGACCACGTGCTGGCGCAACAACGAAAGGAAGCCCGGGCGATTGTGCAAGCCGGTCAGCGGATCCTGCAGCATGCCGGCCCTAGACCAGGAACAGTTCGACCGGATCCAGGCCGTAGGAGCCGTTGGGCAGGCCGCGCTTGATGGTGAGCGGCGCACCAGCCTCGTCGAGTTCGGTTTCGCCCATGTCCAGCTCGCGGAACCGGTCCAGCGGCGACTTGTCGGGTCCCAGCAGCAGCATGACCCGCGGGCGCAGGCGCTTGAGGCTGTGCACTTCGGTGATCACCGCCACCTGGCCGCTCGACAGCTCCACCAGGGTGCCGGTCGGGTAGATGCCGCAGTTCTGGATGAACTGCTCGACCAGTTCGGCCTGGAACAGCCTGCCGCGCTGCTGGTAGAGCTCGTTGATCGCATCGTGGGGCGAGCGGTTCGGCGCGTAGGGGCGCACGCTGGTCATCGCGTCGTAGCTGTCGACGATGCCCAGGATCCTGCCGAAGATCGGGATCTGGTCGCCTTTCAGGCCGCGTGGGTATCCGCTGCCGTCGTAACGCTCATGGTGGGTGGCGACCATCTCGACGATGATGGGCGACAGCCCCGGGTTCACTCCCAGGACCTCCAGGCCCAGGCGCACGTGGTCGCGCAACTGCTGGACTTCGGCGGCGGTCAGCGGCGTCTGCTTGACCAGCAACTCCGGCGGCAGCTTGGCCTTGCCGACGTCGCACAACATCCCGCCCATCGCCAGGATCCGCAGTTCCTCGCGCTCCAGGCCGAGGTGGCGGCCGAAGCTCGCCGCCCAGATAGCGCAGCCCAGTGCGTGCTGGTAGGTGTAACGGTCGCGCTGCTTCATCTCGCGCAACCAGACGAAGGCGCTGGGATTGCGCAGGATCGACTCGATCATCGCATCGACGCCGTCTTTCAGGCGCTCCAGGTCGATCTGCTTGCCTTCCTGGAGGTCGTTCATGACCTCGGTGATGCTTGCCTCGAGTTCGGTGTTGACCTCGGCGGCCTGCTTCAGTTCTTCCTTGAGGTCGGCCTCGATCGTCCAGGTGACCTTGCGCAGCCGCTCGAATTCGCCGTTCGAGGCGGCGCTTGCCTTGGGTGCCTCGAACGCAAGGTAGCGCGGGTCCGGCGACTCGCCGCGCGATGTGTCGACCCAGACGTGGCTGCAGACCCGACGCAACATTTCAATGTCGCGATCCGTCTTGATCTTCACGCCATGCATCGGAAATGGCGAGTCCAGCCACGGCCGGTCAAGGCGACTGACGAACATGCCGCGGATCAGCCCTTGGGTGCTGATCCGGACCTCGTATGATCCGCTCACGATACGCTACCGTATTTTCCCCTGGCCCCCAGCATTAACCGTTTCCATGCGGTGCGCAAGCCCCACGGCGGCCACGGGAAACGCGGGAAAACCAGGACACGGCCTAGGATACGAACTGTTCGGCGAGGATCCGTTCCTCGAGATTGTGCTCCGGATCGAACAGCAACGTGACCGTGCGCTCGCTGGCCTCGCGGATCGTAACTTCCACCACGTCCCGCACTTCATGCGAGTCCGCGGTGGCGCTGACCGGTCGCTTGTAGGGATCCAGGACCCGGAACCGGACCTCGGTTCCCGACTTCAGCACTGCCCCGCGCCAACGACGCGGGCGGAAAGGCGCGATCGGTGTCAATGCCATAAGTTTGGCACCCAGCGGAAGGATCGGACCGCTCGCGGAGAAGTTGTAGGCGGTGCTGCCGGCCGGGGTGGCCACCATCACGCCGTCGCAGATCAGCTCGTCCAGGCGCTCCTGGCCGTTCAGGTGGATCGCCACGTGGGCCGCCTGCCGCGTCTGCCGCAACAACGACACCTCGTTGTAGGCCAGCGACCCGGTGCTGGTCCCCGATTCGGTCAGGGCCAGCATTTCCAGCGGCCGCAACACCGCCGGTTCGGCGGCATGCAGGCGTTCGAGCAGCCCGTCGCCGCGGTGGTGGTTCATCAGGAAGCCGACGCTGCCCAGCTTCATCCCGTACACCGGCTTGCCCAGGCCGCCGTGCTGGTGCAGCACCTGCAGCATGAAGCCGTCGCCGCCAAGGGCCACCACCACGTCCGCCTCTTCCGGCGGCACATGCTGGTGCCCGCGCTGCATTGCCGCCAGCGCCGCCTGCGCCGCGCCGGCATTGCTGGCGAGCAAGGCGATGCGCGGCGATTGCGGCAGACGGCCTTCCATGGCGTCAGCCGCGCGAAGCCAGTTGCGACAGGCGCTGGACCGCGACCGAAGCGGTCGGGTAGTCCATTGCCTTCTGCGCCGACAGCTCGCCGAGCATCGCCATGGTGAAGCGCAGCGATGCATCGTCGCGCTGCAGCCATTGCGCAACCTTGGCCTCGGCATCGCGACCCGGCATCGACAGCACCTGGCCGGTCAGCAGCCGCAGCTGCGTGCCGAGTTCGTCGCGCAACACGCCGCGGGCGACCGCATGCCAGCGCCCGTCGACCTTGAGTCCATCCACCTGGCGCTGCAACCACGGAAGGTTCAGCGCTTCGGCCAGGCGGAAGTAGACCTTGGCCACCTCGACCGTGCGCAGCTTGCGCTCGCGCGCCAGCTCGATCAGGTCGCAGGACGGTTCCAGGTACGGAATCGCCGCCAGCTGGGTGCCGAGCGCCGCCGGCAGGCCCTTCGCCTTCCACTCCGCGATGCTGGCCTCGTAGGCCGGCCGCATCGAAGCCGGGATGATGTCGCTGCCGTTGCGGATGTCGCCGAAACCGTCGTGATAGCGCTCGACGGCACTGGTGATGTCCGGGATCGCACCGGGGCGCGACAGCAGCCAGCGGGTGAACGAGCGCTGCAGGTTCCAGATCTCCTGCAGGGCATCGACCTGCGCCGACTCGTGGACCTTGCCGTCGAGGGCGTCGATCTGCGACCACAGCTCGCGCGCGTCGATGGTCTCGCGGGTAATGGTGAAGGCCTTGGCGACCTCGCCCGGGGTGCGGCCCGAATCTTCCTGCATGCGCAGCAGGAAGGTCGCGCCCATCCGGTTGATGGTCGAGTTGGTCACCGCGGTGGCGATGATCTCGCGCTTCAGGCGGTGCTGTTCCATCGACTTCGCGTACTTCGCCTGCAGCGGCTCGGGGAAGTAGCGCACCAGTTCCTTGGACAGGTACGGGTCTTCAGGAATGTCCGAATCCAGCATCTGCTGGAACGCGACCAGCTTGGAATACGACAGCAGCACCGCCAGTTCCGGCCGGGTCAGGCCGAGGCCGCGCGCCTTGCGCTCGGCGATTTCGGCGTCCGAAGGCAGGTATTCGATCTGGCGGTCGAGCAGGCCCTGCGACTCCAGGGTGCGGATGAAGTGTTGCTTGGAGCCGAGCCGCGACACGCTCATCCGCTCCATCAGGCTGATGGCCTGGTTCTGGCGGTAGTTGTCGGTGAGCACCAGGCCGGCGACTTCGTCGGTCATCGACGCCAGCAGCTTGTTGCGCTCGGGCAGCGACAGCTTCTTCTTCTGCACTTCGCCGTTGAGCAGGATCTTGATGTTGACCTCGTGGTCGGAGGTGTCCACGCCGGCGGAGTTGTCGATGAAGTCGGTGTTGAGCAGGACTCCGGCCGCAAGCGCGGCCTCGATGCGGCCGAGCTGGGTCATGCCCAGGTTGCCGCCCTCGCCCACCACCTTGCAGCGCAGGTCGCCGCCATTCACCCGCAACGCGTTGTTGGCGCGGTCGCCGACATCGGCATTGCTTTCGCTGGCTGCCTTGACGTATGTGCCGATGCCGCCGTTCCACAGCAGGTCGACCGGCGCCTTCAGGATCGCGCTCATCAGCTCGGTCGGGCTCATCGCCTCGACCGATGCATCGATGCCGAGCGCGGCCTTCGCCTCTGGCGACAGCTTGATCGACTTGGCGCTGCGCGGGAACACGCCGCCGCCCTTGCTGACCACGCTGGTGTCGTAGTCGGCCCAGGACGAACGCGGCAGCTTGAACAGGCGCTGGCGTTCCTTGAAACCGGTTGCCGCATCCGGGTTCGGGTCGATGAACACATGGCGATGGTCGAACGCGGCGACCAGGCGGATGTGTTTCGACAGCAGCATGCCGTTGCCGAACACGTCGCCGGACATGTCGCCGATGCCCACCGCGGTGAAGTCTTGCTTCTGGCTGTTGCGGCCCATGGCGCGGAAGTGGCGCTTGACCGACTCCCAGGCACCGCGCGCGGTGATGCCCATGCCCTTGTGGTCGTAGCCGACCGAACCGCCGGACGCAAATGCATCGTCCAGCCAGTAGCCATGCGCCTGGGCGATGCCATTGGCGATGTCGGAGAACGTGGCGGTGCCCTTGTCGGCCGCCACCACCAGGTAGGGATCGTCGTCGTCGTGGCGGACCACGTTGGCCGGATGCACGACCTTGCCGCCGTCGAGGTTGTCGGTGATGTCGAGCAGGCCGTTGATGAAGCGCTTGTAGCAGGCCTTGCCCTCGGCCAGCCATGCGTCGCGATCGACCGACGGATCAGGCAACTGCTTGCAGAAGAAGCCGCCCTTGGAACCGACGGGCACGATCACCGTGTTCTTGACCATCTGCGCCTTGACCAGGCCCAGGACCTCGGTGCGGAAGTCCTCGCGCCGGTCCGACCAGCGCAGCCCGCCGCGCGCGACCGGACCGAAACGCAGGTGCACGCCCTCGACCCGCGGCCCGCACACCCATATTTCGCGATACGGACGCGGCTTGGGTGCATCGGGCACCTTCGCCGAATCGAGCTTGAACGCGATGTAGTCGGCCGGCCCGCCGTCGGCACGCAGGCCAATGCCGCTGTTGTCGGGCCCGCTCCTGTAGTCGATGTAGTAGCTGGTGCGCAGGGTGGCGTCGATGCAGCCGATGAAGCTGCGCAGGATCCGGTCCTGGTCGAGGCTGGCGACGCGATCGAGCAGGCTCCTGAGGGCGCTGCGGATCTCGTCGACCTGGCGCTCGCGCTTGCCGCCGATCGCATCGAGCACCGGCTGCAGTATCGCGCGGGTGGCATCGTCGGGCGCCAGCAGGTGCAGGTCCTGCTGCAGTTCGGCCTTGCGGCGCTTGGCCGCGGCCTTGTCGCCGCTGTCGATGGCCGGATCGAACTTCGCCTCGAACTGGGCCACCACGAGCCGCGCCAGCAACGGGTAGCGGTTGAACGTTTCCTCGACATAACTCTGCGAGAACGGCACGCCCACCTGCTGCAGGTACTTGCCATAGGCGCGCAGCACCGACACCTGGCGCCAGGTGAGGCTGGCGCCGAGGATCAGGCGGTTGAAGCCGTCGTTCTCGGCATGCCCGCGCCACAGTTGCGCGAACGCTTCCTCGAAGGCCACTTCCAGGGTTCCGATGTCCAGGTCGGCGCGCGCCGCCTCGACTTCGAAATCCTGGATCCAGGCAACGAGGTCGCCCTCCTTGCCCGGGATCTCGATCCGGTACGGATGTTCGGTGATCACCCGCAAGCCCATGTTCTCCATCATCGGCAGCGCATCGGAGAGCGGAATGTCGCTGTTCAGCCGGTAGAACTTCAGGCGCAGGCCGCCCTCGCCGCGGCGCGCACGGTAGAGGTTGACGCGCAGGTCGGCGGGGTCGGCCAGCGATGCCAGGCACAGCACGTCGCGCGCCGCGATCTCCGGCGTGACCTGCTCGATGTAGCCCGTCGGCAGTACGCGGCCATAGCGGTTGGCGAGCTTGAGCCCGCGCTCCTCGCCCTCGGCGGCGACCAGCGCCTCGCGCAGGTCGTCCTGCCAGTTGCGCACGATGTCGGCGAGCTTTTCCTCCAGGACCGACACGTCGACTTCCGCGGCCTCACCGGATTTCGGGCGCACGATCATGTGCAGCTGCGCCAGCGGCGACTCGCCCATCTGCACCGTGGTGTCGACGCTGCCTCCGTTCAGGCCGCGCTTGAGCATGCGCTCGATGCGGTGCCTGACTTCGGTGTTGAAGCGGTCGCGCGGGATGTAGACCAGCGCCGACCAGAACCGGCCATAACGGTCGCGACGCAGGAACAGCTTGCTGCGCACGCGTTCCTGCAGGCCGAGGATGCCGTTGGCGGTGCGCAGCAGCTCTTCCTCGTTGGCCTGGAACAGCTCGTCGCGCGGCAGGCTCTCGATGATGTGGCGCAGCGCCTTGCCACTGTGGCCGTTCGGCGACAGGCCGGACTTGCGCATCACGTATTCGTGGCGCTCGCGCACCAGCGGGATCTCCCACGGGCGGCGGCTGTAGGCGCTGGAGGTATACAAGCCGAGGAAGCGCTGCTCGGCGGCCGGCCGTCCCTTGGCGTCGAACTTCAGGATGCCGATGTAGTCCATGTAGCCGGGGCGATGCACGGTGGCGCGTGCATTGGTCTTGGTCAGGATCAGCGCATCGACCGAACCGGACTGCGGCATGTAGTGCGCCGCCATCGTCTTGAGGTCGCGGGCCTTGCCCTTCTCGCGGCCGCGCATCAGGCCCAGGCCCGTGGATTCGTCGGCGCACAGCAGCTCACTGTCGCCCTTGCGCACCACGTCGTATTCGCGATAGCCGAGGAAAGTAAAATGGTTGTCCGCGGCCCAGCGCAGGAACTCCTGCGCCTCGGCGCGGCCCGCGTCGGACACCGGCATGGGCCGGCTCGACAGTTCGTCGGCGATGGCCAGCATCCTCGCGCGCATCGCGGCCCAGTCGGAAACGCTGGCGCGCACGTCCTGCAGCACCGCGTTGATGCCCGCCTCGATCGCCGGCATCGCGGCGGCGGTCTGGCGGTCGATCT
>JALYWW010000066.1 GCA_030852515.1 Pseudomonadota bacterium | reverse complement strand
GGCCCAGCCCTTCCAGCGACAGTGCCAGGTCGGCAGCCAGGGTGTCGCGACGCCCGTCGCCGATGTTGCCGGGCGCGTCGAACAGTTCGTCGTCGTCGACCACCAGCACCCGGTCGACCACGCCGTCGATGCGCTCGTGGGTCCAGTCGAGGGTGAGTGCGGTATCGGGGCCGAAGCGATGTTCCCAACCCAGCACCCCGCGCCAGGAGCGCTCCGGCCGCAGTTCGGCGTTGCCGGCGCTGACCGTGCCGCTTTCCAGCGACGCCGAAGCGACGAAGTCCTCGAACTCGAGCTGGCCCACCTCGCGCGAGACCGCCAGCCGCCACTCGTCGGCGTCGCCTGGCGTCCAGCGCAGGGCGACCCGCGGTTTCGGATAGACGAAACTGCGCGAACGATCGTGCCCGTCCGGGATCGATTGCGTGAGTATCGACCGCTCCAGGCGCAGGCCCGCTTCCAGTGCCCATGCCGGTCGCGGCTGCCAGGCAAGACCGAAAGCAGCTTGCGCACGCTGCTCCTCGACCCGCACCCGCGAGCCAGGCAGCACGACTTCGACACCGTCCTCCTCGAGCCGGGCGTCGCCCTGCAGGAAGTTCGCGGCGGCCTCCAGCGAGGCATTGAACGCAAGCGTGTCGCTGCGGGTGTGCGCCAGTTCGATCCGGCCGATGGTCTCGCCGCTGTCGGTGTAGGCGCGGAAGCGCTCCTGCTCGCCCTCCTCGACGGCGTCCTCGGCTTCGTCCAGCCGCGCGCGCTGGCGCGTCGCCATCGCGTCCAGATGGGTGCGCGCGCCGAAGTCGCGACTGTAGCGCCCGCCGAACTCGGATTCGCGGACCTCCTCATCCTCGGCGATGCGTTCGCCGGCGTCGCTGCCGATCGCGGTGTTCACATGGGCGCGCTCGCTGCGCAACGCCGCATTGAGCGCCAGTTCCCCGGCGGCGAACGGTTGCTGCCAAGCGGCCGTGGCGGAGCGCTTGCGCTTGGTCGTGCGCGTGCTCCAGTCCAGTGTGGCGTCGGCAGCCCCCGCTTCGCGCACCAGGATCGTGCCGTCGCCAGTGTCGTCGTCGAGTTCTGGCTCCTGCGCGAAGGCCAGCTCCAGCCGGCGATCGTCGCGGCGTCGCGTGTACTGGAGTTCGGCCTGCAATGCCGACCATCCGTCGGTGGAGGCGACCAGCCCGGTTTCGATCGTGCTCGTGGTTTGCGCTTCATGGCGCAGCACGATGTTGGCCAGCACCGCGTAGCCGCCCATGTCGACACCAGGCGTGCCGGAGCGGATCAGCTCGATCCGTTCCACCGCGCTGGCCGGGATCCGTTGCAACTGCTCCGAGGTTTCCTCGCGCTTGCTGGTCGGCCTGGCGCCGTCGACCAGCACGTTGCCGGCCGCGCCGGAATAGCCGCGCACGTCGGCGTCGGCCTCGATGAGGGTGAAGCCCGGCACCCGCTCCAGCATGTCGCCGGCGTTGGCAGGCGCCGCGTCGCGGAAATACCCGGTGGGAAAGACTTCCGCCGCGGCCGCCGCGGGCGGCGCCTGTGCATGCACCGGCATGGCGATGGCCAGCGCCAGGCCGACCAGCATTTCATTGCATCCGCGCATTCCCCGTCCTTTCCATGGCGACTGTCCATGGCAGCTGGCGTCCACGCTATGCTGGCCACGCTGACACGGTGCGATCGGCCGCTGTCAGGTCGTTGTCAGGCAGCCGTCCGCATCCTCGGGCCCATGGACATGATTCGCACCCACCGATACCTGCTGCCGTTGTTGCTGCTGGCATTGGCTCCCGCCGCCGCCCAGGCCGGCGACGACGACCACGACCATGTCGAGGCGCGCGAGCTGCTCCGCCGCGGCGAGATCCTGCCGCTGCCGCGGATCCTCGATGCGGCGCGCGAGCGCGTTCCCGGCGACGTGATCGAAGTCGAACTCGAGCGCGAGGACGGCGGTTGGGAATACGAGGTCAAGGTGCTCACCGAAGGCGGAAAGGTGCGCAAGCTGTACCTCGATGCGGGCACCGCGAAGGTGCTGAAGATCAAGGACGATTGATGCGCTGCCTGGTGGCCGAGGACGAGCCGCATATCCGCGCCGACCTCGAGGTCGCGTTGCAGGCAGCGGGCTTCCTCGTCGACCAGGTCGGCGATGGCGAGTCGGCGTGGTACCAGGGCGATGTCGAGGATTACGACGCTGTGGTGCTAGACCTCGGCCTGCCGCAACTCGACGGCCTGAGCGTATTGCGCCGCTGGCGCAAGGCCGGCCGCGCGTTCCCGGTGCTGATCGTGTCGGCGCGCGGCGACTGGACCGAGAAGGTCGAGGGCATCGAGGCCGGCGCCGACGATTACCTGGCCAAACCCTTCCAGATGGGCGAACTGGTGGCGCGGGTGCGCGCGCTGGTGCGACGGCGCGCCGGAAAACTGTCGCCGCTGGTCCAGGCTGGTGCCCTGCGCCTGGACACGGTGCACATGACCGCGACCTGGGAGGGCGCGCCGGCACGGGTTTCGCCGCTGGAATTCCGGCTGCTCGATTACCTGGCGCACCAGCCCGGGCGCGCCGTTTCCGCCGGCGAGCTCGCCGATCATCTTTACGGCACGTCCGACGGCAACGACGCCAACGCCATCGAGGCGATCGTGGCGCGCCTGCGGCGCAAGTTCGGCAGCGAGCTGATCCGCACGCGGCGCGGCTTCGGCTACGTGCTGGAGGCGCAGTGACCCGGCATTCGCTGCGCTGGCGACTGCTGCTGGCGGCGGCGGCCGGCATCCTCGTCGCACTGGCGATCGCGTGGCTGTTCATGACCGTGCTGTTCGAACGCCACCTGGAGCGCAACCTCGAGGCGGAAATGACCCGGGATGCGCTGGGCCTGGTCTCCGGCCTCGCCTTCGATCCGCGCGGCCAGCTGCTGCTGGAAGGCGAGCCCAGCGATTCGCGCCTGCGCAAGCCGGCCGGCGGGTATTACTGGCAGGTGTCGACGGCGGCTGGCGTGCTGCGCTCACGTTCGCTGTGGGACAGCGCGCTCGCGGTCGCGACCGATGCCCCGGCCGATGCCTGGCGCCTGCGCCACGCCACCGGGCCGTTCGAGCCATCGGTGGCGATCCTGGAGCGACAGGTCGGCGTGGACGCGGGGCACCCGCCGGTGGTCGTGCAGTTCGCCCAGGACCAGGCGCCGCTCGCCGATGCGCGCGCCGAGTTCGGCCGCGAACTGGCGCTGTTCCTGGCCGGCCTGTGGCTGGTCCTGCTGCTGGCGGCCTGGCTGCAGGTGCGGGTCGGCCTGCAACCGCTGGACCGGGTCCGCGGCGACCTCGAACGCCTGGCGCGCAGTCCGGATGCACGCCTGCCTGCGGCGCGCCTGCGCGAAGTGCAGCCGCTGGTCGAAGCGATCAATGCATTGGCCGAGGCGCGACACGAGGACCTGGCGCAGGCGCGTCGCCGCGCAGCCGACCTCGCCCACGGCTTGAAGACACCGCTGGCGGCGCTGTCGGCGCAAAGCCGGCGCGCGCGCGAAGCCGGCGCCGCGACCGCGGCCGATGGCATGGACCAGGCGATCGCCGCGGTGGCGCGGGTGGTGGAGGGCGAACTCGCGCGTGCGCGGGTGCAGCGCCTGGGCGGAATGCAGGCCGGGACCAGCGATGTGCTGGCCGTGGTCGAACGCCTGGCCAACGTGCTCGAACACACCGAGAAAGGCGAAGCCCTCGCCTTCGCGATCGAGATCCCCGAAGGCCTCGCGCTACCGGTCGGGGATGAGCCGCTGTCGGAGATCCTGGGGGCACTGATGGAGAACGCGGTGCGCCATGCATCGCGGCAGGTGCGGGTGTCGGCCGACGAGGGGCCGGAACGGGTTCGGTTGGTGGTGGAGGACGACGGAGCGGGAATGGCGCCGGCTCGGATCGAAGCCGTGCTCGCGGGCCACACGCCGGCCGACATGTCGGCGCATGGCGGTGGGCTGGGACTGCAGATCGTGCGCGACCTGGTGCGCGCCAGCGCCGGCTCGCTGGCGCTCGGAACCTCGCCGCTGGGCGGGTTGCAGGTGGTGCTGGAGTGGCGCGCCTGGAGGGATTCGAACCCCCGACCAATGGCTTCGGAAGCCACTACTCTATCCGGCTGAGCTACAGGCGCGTGTTGCGGATTCTCGCATGTTGCTACGCTGGCGTGCCATGAACGACCCCGACTTCAAGCAACGCCTGCGCCTGTACTGGCAGCTGGTCCGCGGCGACCGGCCGATCGGCTGGCTGCTGTTGTTGTGGCCGACCTGGTGGGGCCTGTGGCTGGCCGCCGACGGCGCGCCGCCGCTGTGGCCGCTCGTGGTTTTCAGCCTGGGCGTGTGGCTGACGCGTTCGGCCGGTTGCGTGATCAACGACTACGCCGACCGCTGGCTGGACCCGGAGGTCGAACGCACCCGCGGGCGTCCGCTCGCCACCGGCGCGGTGTCCGGGCGCGAAGCGCTGGCGGTGTTCGCGGTGCTGATGCTGGTCGCGTTCGCACTGGTGCTGACCCTGAACCGGCTGACCATCTACCTGAGCCTGGTCGGGGTCGTCCTCGCCGCCAGCTATCCGTACCTCAAGCGCTACACCTACCTGCCGCAGGTCTACCTGGGCATGGCGTTCGGCTGGGGCATCCCGATGGCGTTCGCGGCGATCCAGGGCGAGGTGCCGCCAATCGCCTGGGTGCTGTACGTCGCCAACATCTTCTGGGCCACCGCCTACGACACCTGGTACGCCATGGTCGACCGAGACGACGACATCCGCGTGGGCGCGAAGTCGACCGCGATCCTGTTCGGCGACATGGACCTGGTCGCGCAGGGCGTGCTGTATGCCTGCACCTTCACCGCGCTGGGCCTGGTCGGGCGCCAGGCGCAACTGGGAACGTCGTACTGGTGGCCGCTGGGCGTGGCGGTGCTGTTGGTCGCGTACGAGTTCTGGGTCGCCCGGCACCGCGATCGGGCGGGCTGCTTCAAGGCCTTCCTGCACAACCACTGGGTTGGCGCGACGATCTTCATCGGTTTCGCGGTGTCGCTTCACGGCACGTAGGCGCAGACCCAGGCATCGACGCGCTGGACGCCGGCACGGTGCAGGGCGTCCGCTGCCGCGTGCAGGGTCGCGCCGGTGGTCATGACATCGTCGACCAGGGCAACGTGCGCGGGCATCGTGGTGTCAGTGGTGGCGACAAAGGCGCCGCGCAGGTTGTGGTGGCGTTCGCTGGCATGCAGCTGCCGCGATTGCGGCGCGGTGTTGCGGGCGCGCTGCAGCAGGCCGGGGTGTAGCGGGATGCGCAGGGCGCGGGCGATGGGCCACGCCAGTTCGAGCGCCTGGTCGTAGCCGCGCTGGCGCAGGCGGGCACGGTGCAGCGGGATCGGCAGCAGGGCCTCGGGCCGGTCGGCAGCGGCGCAGGCCTCGAGCATCAATTGGGACAGCAGCCGCCCGGCGGCGAGGTCGCGATGGAACTTGAAGCGCGGCAGCCAGTGGTCCAGCGGCGGGGCATAGACGAAGGGAACCAGTACCGACTGCAGGGGTGGCGCTGCGGGCCGCGCTGCCGGCCGGCTCCATGGCAGTTGCGCCCGGCAATCCGGGCACAGGTCCTGGGCCGCCTGGCCCGGCTCGCCGCAGCCCAGGCAGCGCGGGCGCCAGGGGAGGGAGGGCCGCCAGCGCCGCCACCCGTCAACCGGCAGGGCCGTGTTGCGGTTGACAGGGTCGGGCATGCTTTCCAGACTGACCGGTTCCAGCCCTTGCTGCTGTCAGGAAATGCCCATGCCTGCTGTCAGGAACGCCCTTCGCCACGACTGGCGCCGCGAGGAAGTCCTCGAACTGTTCGCGCTGCCGTTCCCGGAGTTGCTGTATCGCGCCGCCGAGGTGCATCGCCAGCGCTTCGATCCGGCCCAGGTGCAGGTGAGCACCCTGCTGTCGGTCAAGACCGGCGGCTGCCCCGAGGACTGCGGCTACTGCCCGCAGGCCGCGCGCTATCACACCGGTGTCGATGCGACCAAGCTGATGTCGACCGAAGCCGTAGTGGAGAAGGCGCGCCAGGCCAAGGCCGCCGGTGCCTCGCGCTTCTGCATGGGCGCCGCGTGGCGCTCGCCCAAGGACCGCGACATCCCCAAGGTCGCGGCCATGATCCAGGAGGTCAAGGCGCTAGGTCTCGAGACCTGCGCAACCCTGGGCATGCTGTCCGAGCCGCAGGCGCAGGCGCTGAAGTCGGCCGGCCTGGACTACTACAACCACAACCTGGACACCGCGCCTGACTTCTACGGCGAGATCATCCACACCCGCGAGTTCCAGGATCGCCTCGACACCCTGTCGCACGTGCGCGACGCCGGCATGAAGACCTGCTGCGGCGGCATCGTCGGCATGGGCGAATCGCGCGAGCAGCGCGCGGGCCTGCTGCAGGCACTGGCGACGCTGCCGGCGCATCCGGATTCGGTGCCGATCAATCGCCTGGTCCAGGTCGAAGGCACGCCGCTGGCCGGCACCGCCGAACTCGACCCGTTCGAGTTCGTGCGCACGGTGGCCGTGGCCCGGATCCTGATGCCCGCTTCGATGGTGCGGCTGTCGGCCGGGCGCGAAACGATGAGCGACGAGCTGCAGGCGCTGTGCTTCGTCGCCGGCGCCAATTCGATCTTCCATGGCGAGAAGCTGCTGACCACCGGCAACCCGGACACCGAGCGCGACATGGCCCTGTTCGCGCGCCTGGGACTGGTGCCGATGCCGGTGCCGGTCGAGGCCGCGGCGCAACACCATGAATCAAGCCACGGCGGGGGTACCATCCATGCCACCATCACCGACCTGCCCGCGCCCGCCACCGCCTGAAGCCATGCAACGACCCAGCATCCACGACCGGATCGAGGCCCAGCGGATCGAGCGCGAAGCCCATGGACGCACCCGCGTCCGGCGCAGCGTGCTCCGCCGCGACGGCGTCGGTTGCGAGGTCGAAGGCCGCTGGCTGCTCGACTTCTGCGGCAACGATTACCTCGGCCTGGCGCAGCACTTCGCCGTCGTCGATGCGCTGCAGGACAGCGCGGCGCGCAACGGTGTCGGCGGCGTCGCCTCGCACCTGGTCTGCGGCCACCACGCGACCCACGACGCGCTCGAGCGCGAAATGGCCGAATGGCTCGGCACGCCGCGCGCACTACTGTTCGGCAGCGGCTATACCGCCAACCTCGCGGTCGTGCAGTCGCTCCTCGGCGACGGCGACACCTGCGTCCAGGACAAGCTCAACCACGCCAGCCTGATCGACGCCGCGCGCCTGGCCGACTGCCGCCTGCGCCGTTATCCGCATGGCGACGTCGAGGGCGCGATCCGCCAGCTGCGCGCGCTGCCGGAAGGCGCGGCGATGATCGCCACCGATGGCGTCTTCAGCATGGATGGCGATGTCGCGCCGCTGCGCGAGCTGGCGCTGGTCGCGCGCGCGCAACACGCAATGCTTTACGTCGACGACGCACACGGCGTCGGCGTGCGCGGGCCCGATGGCCGCGGCAGCGTCGCCGCGGCGCGCCTGGACGTCGGCCAGGTGCCGCTGCAGCTGGCGACCCTGGGCAAGGCGCTCGGCAGCCAGGGCGCGGTGCTGTGCGGCGAGGCGGCCCTGATCCAGCACATCAGCGAAACCGCGCGCCCGTACATCTACACGACCGCGCTGCCGCCGGCGCAGGCTGCCGCGGCGCTGGCAGCGGTGAAGCTGGCGCGCCGCGAGCAGTGGCGCCGCGACAAGCTCGAAGAGTCCATTGCCCACTTCCGCGCCGGTGCGCAGAAGCTGGGGCTGTCGCTGCTGCCGTCCGACACGCCGATCCAGCCGCTGGTGTGCGGCGACGACCGCACGGCTACCGCGATGTCGGCGGCACTCGAGCAACGCGGATTCTGGGTCGCCGCGATCCGTCCGCCGACGGTGGCCGAGGGCAGCGCGCGGCTGCGCATCACCCTCAGCACCGGCCACGATCGCCTGCAGATCGACGCGCTGCTGCACGCGCTTGCCCAGACCCGCGACCATCTGGCCGGACGCCAGGCCGCGACCACGGCATGAACGTTGGCGCGCAGGACCGGCGCCGCGCACTTGCGGCGATCGCGCTTGCCTTGCTTTCGTGCGTGTTCTTCAGCCAGACCTATGTCCTCAACCGGGCGATGGCGACCGATGGCGGGCACTGGGCCTGGACCGCGTCGCTGCGCTACCTGATCACCCTGCCGCTGCTGCTGCCGTTGATGCCGTGGCAGGGCGGCGCCAGGCCGGTGCTGCGCGCGATCCGAGCGCATCCCTGGATCTGGCTGCGCTACAGCACGATCGGCTTCAGCATCTTCTATGTGTTGCTGTCATATGCGGCCAGCAGCGGGCCGTCGTGGCTGGTCGCCGGTTCGTTCCAGTTCACCGTGATCGCCGGGATGCTGTGCGCGCCCTTCATCTACAAGGACGCACGCAGGCGCATCCCGCGGATGGCGCTCGCCATCGGCGTGCTGATCTTCGCCGGGGTGCTGATGATGCAGCTGGGCTATGCCCAGGGGCCGCTGGATCGCGACGGATGGATCGCACTGGCGTGCGTGCTCGGGGCAGCGGTGCTGTTCCCGCTGGGCAACCGCCTGCTGCTCGTGCACCTGGAGCTGACCGGCGAATCGCTCAACGCCACCCAGCGCGTGTTCGGCATGACCCTGGCGAGCCAGCCGATGTGGTGGTTGGTCGCCGCCTTCGCCTGGACCCAGGCGGGCGCGCCGCCGGTGTCGCAGGTGCTGCTCTCCGGTGGCGTCGCGGTGAGCGCCAGCGTGATCGCGATGATCCTGTTCTTCGAAGCGACCGGCATGGTCCGCGACAACCCGGCCGCGCTGGGCGCGGTCGAAGGCATGCAGGCGGCGGAGTTGCTGATCACCATGCTGCTTGGCGTCTGGTTCCTGCACGAAGCCTGGCCGCGCGGCATCGCCTTGTGGGGCGCGGTCGTGGTGGTCCTCGGCATCGCCGCGTTCGCGTGGCTGGTGGCGCGGCCGCAGACCGGCGCCATCGCCGATCCGCGCGTGCTGCGCACGGATCGCGGCGCATGAGCGCGCTGCCCGGCAACGGGTTGTACGTCGAAACCGTCGGCAGCGGTCCGCCGCTGGTGCTGTTGCATGGCTGGGCGATGCACGGCGGCGTCTTCGCGCCGCTGGTCGAACGCCTGCGCGCCCGGTTCACCCTGCATGTCGTCGACCTGCCGGGCCATGGCAACAGCCGCGATTGCGACGTTCCCTTGCAACTGCAGCCCTGCGTCGACGCGATCGCGGCCGTGGTGCCGGTGGCGCCGTGGTGCGGCTGGTCGCTGGGCGGGCTGTTCGCGCTGCATGCCGCGGCGACGCAACCACAATCGGTACCGGCGTTGGCGATGGTATGCGCGAGTCCGCGCTTCGTGCGCGGAGAAGACTGGAAGTATGGCGTTTCGGCGGAGATCTTCCGCGACTTCGCTGCCGGCCTGCGCAACGACTACCGCGGCACGCTGGACCGTTTCGTCGCGCTGGAAGCATTCGGTTCCGAACACGCCAAAGAGGAAATCCGCACCTTGCGCGACAGCCTGTTCGAACGCTGCGAGCCGGCCGCTTCGGTGCTGGCGGATGGCCTGGAGCTGCTGGAAACCGCCGACCTGCGTGGCGTCTTGCCAAACCTGCAGGTGCCGAGCCTGTGGCTGGCCGGTCGCCGCGACCGCCTGGTCGATCCGCGCGCGATGCGCGATGCCGCGGCACTGGCGCCAGGCGCCACGGTGCATGTGATCGAACATGCGGGCCATGCGCCGTTCCTGACCCATGCCGATGAAGTCGCCGTGCAGCTGTCGTCACACCTGGAGCGACACGCATGAACACCGGCGACACCTTCGACGCGCGCCAGGTACGCCGCGCCTTTTCGCGCGCCGCACCCGGCTATGACGCCGCCGCCGCATTGCAGCGCGAGGTCGAGGCGCAACTGCTCGAATCGCTGGAGTTCCATGCCGCCCGCCATGGCGACGACAAGGCGCCGCAGCGCGTGATCGACCTGGGCAGCGGCACCGGCCGCGCCGCCACCGCGATGCGCGGGCGCTGGCCCAGGGCGCAGGTGCTGGCCATGGACCTGGCCCTGCCGATGTTGCGCGAAGGCCGCAGCCGCGAGCGCTGGCATCCGTTGCGTCGCGGCATCGACCGGATCTGCGCCGATGCGCGCGCGCTGCCGCTGGCCGACAACAGCGTCGACGTGCTGTTTTCCAACCTGTGCCTGCAATGGGTCGAGGACCTGCCGACGGTGTTCGCCGGCTTCCGCCGCGTCCTGCGTCCAGGCGGCATGCTGCTGGTGTCGACCTTCGGCCCGGACACGCTGTTCGAACTACGCGCAGCGTTTGCCGCAGCCGACGCGGAAGCACCGCACGTCAGCCCCTTCGCTTCGATCGCCATGTTCGGAGACGCGCTGATGCATGCCGGCTTCCGCGATCCGGTGCTGGACCGCGACAACATGGTCAATCGATATCCGGATTTGCCGGCATTGATGCGCGAGTTACGCGCGCTGGGCGCGACCAACGCATTGCGCGCGCGCCGGCACACGCTGACCGGCAGGTCGCGTTTCGGCCGCGCGGCGGAGCATTACGCGCGCGAATTCGGCAATGACGGCGGGTTGCCGGCGACCTGGGAAATCATCACCGCGATGGCGTGGGCGCCGCCGGCAGGCGCGCCGATCCGCGAACACGACGGCGAGATCGCCAGTTTCCCCGCGCACGGCATCCCTATCCGGCGGCGGTGAAGGAACATGGATCGACGTTGCCGCCGCTGAGGATGACGCCGACGCGACGGCCGGCGAAGCGATCGGGTTGCTGCAGGATCGCAGCCAGCGCGATGGCCGACGACGGCTCGACCAGCAGTTTCAACCGCGCCCACAACAGGCGCATCGCGCCGATGGTGTCGGCGTCATCGACGACGACGACCCTGGCGCCATGCGCGCGCAGGATCTCGAAACCGGGCGCGCCCAGCGTGCCGCGCAGTCCGTCGCAGATCGTGTCGGGCACGAAATCGGTATCGAGCCTGCCGGCGGCCAATGACGCGGCGGTATCGGCCGCGCCCCGCGGCTCGGCAAGCACCAGTTCGCAAGCGGGTGCCTGTGCGGCGACGACCAGGGCGCAACCCGAGGCGAGCCCGCCGCCACCGACGGGCGACACCAGCACGTCCAACGCGCCGGCCGCATTGAGCAGTTCGAGCGCGGCGGTGCCCTGGCCGGCGATCACCCGCGCATCGGTATACGGATGCACGAAGGTCGCGCCGGTGTCGCGTTGCACCTCGGCCGCCTTTGTCTCGCGCGCGGCGATGGTCGGCGCGCAGCGGTGCAGGGTGGCGCCATAGGCGCGGATCGCAGCGAGTTTCGCCTCGACCGCGCCTTCTGGCACCACCACATGGCAGGCGATGCCGCGGGTACGCGCGGCCAGCGCCAGCGCGCCGCCGTGGTTGCCGGACGAATGCGTGACCACGCCGCGCGCGGCCGTCGTTTCGTCCAGCGACCACACTGCGTTGCATGCGCCGCGGAACTTGAATGCCCCGGCGCGCTGCAGCGGTTCGCACTTGAAATGCAGCTCGCAGCCGGCCAGCTCGTCGAGCGTGCGCGAGCGCAGGACCGGGGTCACATGGGCGTGGGGTGCGATCCGCGCCGCCGCGGCGAGGACATCCTGGAAGACGGAGAGGGCAGCCATGCGGCATCGTATTACACACAACCGTTCAGGCAGCGGTGGCGCGAATCAAGCAGAGTTAAGCGGGGATTCAACGCCCGGCGCCGATGCTGGGCCCATTCCCCGGGGGACCAAGTCCATGATCCGCAAGCTCATCCTTCCCGCACTCGCCGCCCTGTTGCTGGCGGGCTGCGCAACCTACCAGTACCGGGATGGAGCCGGCGGCGACTATTACTACGGCCAGCCGGGCACGGACTACAACTACTACGGATATCCGTACCAGGGCTACGGCTATGGCGGCTATGGTTCTCCGGGTTACTGGAGCTACCGCAGCTACTACAGCTATCCGTATGGCGGCGGCTACTATCGGCCGCCTTACTACGGCCACGGAAACGGGCACGGAAACGGGCACGGGAATGGCCACGGCAACGGCAACGGCCATGGCAACGGCGACGGGGACAATGCCGGCAATCCGGGCGACAACCAGAACCCCGACACCCAGGACCGGCCGGCCGCACCATGGCGCGACCTGGACCGCCTGCGCGAGCGCGCCCGCATCCACGACCGCGACCGCGGGCCGATCGCCGAGGAAGGGGTCGCCCCGCAACGTGCCGCACCCCGCCTGCGCCCGGCGCCTGTCCGCCCCACGACGAGCC
>JALYWW010000133.1 GCA_030852515.1 Pseudomonadota bacterium | reverse complement strand
CGCGCGCCATCGACGACAGCAGGTCGATGTCGCGCTCGATCAGGCCGCCCTTGGTGACGAAGCCGACCGGATGCCTGCATTCGGCCAGCACTTCCAGCACCTCGCGGGTGATGCGGTAGCGGCGCTCGATCGGCTGGTACGCGTCGGTATTGATGCCTAGTGCAATCGTGCGCGGCACATAGCCTGGTTTGGCCAGTTCCGCGCGCAGGCGCTCGGCAGCGTTGGTCTTGGCGTACAGCCTGGTCTCGAAGTCCAGGCCCGGCGAGAGGTCGAGATAGGCGTGCGAAGGCCGGGCGAAGCAGTACACGCAGCCGTGTTCGCAGCCGCGGTACGGATTCACCGACTGGCTGAAGCCGACGTCGGGCGAGTCGTTGCGGCTGACGATGCTGCGCGCGCGCTCCTCGGTCACCCGGGTCGCGGGGTGCGGCGGCAGGTCCTCGTAGACCGAGCCCCAGCCATCGTCCTCGCTGCGGGCGACGGTTTTCTCGAAACGGCCGGTCACCCGCGAGGCCGCGCCGCGGCCCTTGATCGCCTGCGGACGGGATGCATCTTCCATCCGGACAGCCTACGCTGGACCCGTCGCAATGCCCGCGACACGCGCGTGAACCGTTAATGTCCCGAGCGATCCTGCCCGACGCGATTTCCGACACCTGGCAATGGCTGGTCTCGGTACCGCACCTGGGCTTGTACCTGGCCCTTGGCTGGGCGCTGTACCTGCTCGGACTGGGCGGCTGGATCCTGCTGCAGAAGCGCGCGCCGGTCGCGACCGTGAGCTGGTTGCTCGGCTTGGCTGCCCTGCCCTACGTCGGTTTCCTGGTCTACCTGGTGTTCGGCCCGCAGCGGATCAAGCGCCATCGCCTGCGCCGCGCGCGTACCCGCGTGTCGCTGCCCGAGCCGGCGGCGTGGGCCGATGCCGGCGGTGCCGCCGCCGAGCTCGCGACGCTGGCGAAGGCGACCACCGGCATCGCGCCGGACAGCGCGACGTCGGTGCGCTTGCTGGTCGATGGCGGCGCGACCTACGAGGCACTGCTCGAGGCGATCGCCGGTGCACGCCACCACGTGCACCTGGAGTACTACATCTTCGCTCCCGACCGCAGCGGGACCATGTTGCGCGATGCGCTCGTGGAGCGCGCCCGCGCCGGCGTCGACGTGCGGTTGCTGCTGGACGCCGTCGGGTCGGCGAAATGTCCGCACGGCTTCTTCGCGCCGCTGCTCGCGGCGGGCGGCGAACTGGCCTGGTTCCACCCGATGCATTTCGGCCGGATCTGGCAGCGCACCTGGGTCAACCTGCGCTCGCACCGCAAGATCGTGGTCGTCGACGGCTGCGTGGGGTTTACCGGCGGGATCAACATCACCGACGAGGAGAACGACCGGCTGCGCAACGACGCCTATCGCGACCTGCACCTGCGCATCGAAGGCGACGCGGTGCGCGGCCTGCAGTTGCTGTTCGTCGAGGACTGGGCCTACGCCAGCGGCCAGCGCGACTTCATCTCGTCGGTGGTGCAGGCGATGCCCGGGCGAAAGGCCGGCCCGATCGCCGCCCAGGTGCTTGGCTCCGGGCCGGACTCGCCATGGGAGTCGATCCACCGCCTGCACGTGGGCGCGATCCATGAAGCGCGCAAGCGCGTGTGGCTGGCCACCCCCTACTTCGTGCCCGGCGAAGCCGCGCTGATGGCGCTGACCTCGGCGGCGCTGGGCGGACTGGACGTGCGCGTGCTGGTGCCGCGGCGCAGCGACTCCTTGCTGGTGACGCTGGCGGCGCGCTCGTACTTCGACGAGCTGCTCGAGGCCGGCGTCCGCGTCTACGAGTACGGCCCGCGCATGCTCCACACCAAGGCGCTGCTGGTGGACGACGACCTCGCCCTGGTCGGCAGCGCCAACTTCGATGCGCGCAGCTTCAGCCTCAACTTCGAGGTCTGCATGCTGTTCCGCGACGAAGGCGTGGCCGCGGCGTTGACCCAGCTGTTCGAGACCGACCTGGGCAAGGCGCCGCGGGTGCGGGCCGACCGGCCGCAGCCGTTGTGGTCCGTGCGCCTGCCCGAGGCGGCGGCGCGGCTGATGTCGCCGCTGCTGTAGGCGCGCGCTAGACTTGCGCCGATGGCCGTCCTCAGCGTCAACGTCAACAAGATCGCGGTGCTGCGCAATTCGCGCGGCGGCAATGCGCCGGACGTGGTCCGCGCCGCGCAGGCCTGTTTGGACGCCGGCGCCCATGGCATCACGGTGCATCCGCGACCCGACGCCCGGCACATCCGCGCCGACGACGTGCTGGCCCTGGCCAGGCTGTGCCACGCGCGCGGCGTCGAGTTCAACATCGAAGGCAATCCGTTCGCGCCGCCGCGCGAGGGTTATCCGGGCTTTCACGCGTTGTGCGCGCAGGCCAGGCCGGCGCAGGCCACGCTGGTGCCCGACGGCGATGCGCAGCTGACCTCCGACCACGGTTTCGACTTCGGCACCGACGGCGACCGCCTGCGTCCGCATGTCGCCGCGCTCAGGGAAATCGGCTGCCGGGTGAGCCTGTTCGTCGATGCCGGCAGCAACGACGTGGAGCAGGCCGCGACGGTCGGCGCCGACCGCATCGAGATCTACACCGGCCCGTTTGCCGAGGCGCATGCTGCAGGCGACGCGTCGGCCGCACTCGCCGCGTGTGCGGACACCGCACGCCGCGCCCAGGCCGCCGGCCTCGGCGTCAACGCCGGCCACGACCTCAGCCAGGACAACCTCGCCGCGTTCCTCGCCGGCGTCCCCACCCTGCTGGAAGTCTCCATCGGCCACGCCCTGATCGACGAATCCCTGTACGTCGGCCTCGACGCCACCGTCCGCGCCTACCTTCGCATCCTCGCGAAGAGCTGAAAGCTTAGCCACAGATTTCACAGATGAACACGGATTGGTTCCTGGCGATTTGGGCTGCCTGGAACCATTCCTCTTTGCTCTATCTGTGTTGATCTGTGTCCATCTGTGTGATCTGTGGCCAAAAAAAAACCGCCCCTCGCGGGACGGTTCGAATGTTGGAACTTAGGTAGGTAAGCGTTGGTGCGTGGGGCTTATTTCTTTACGAAGCCGATCTTCTGCATCTGCGCGTTGCGCGCCGCGGCCAGGACCTTGGCGAGGATGCCGTAATCGGCATCGTCGTTGGTGTCGATCTGCAGGGTCGGCTGGTTGTTCGGGTCACGCTCGACTTCGGCTTCCATCATGTTCTGCAATGCAGACAGCGGAACCGGGCTGGCGTTCCAGAAAACCTGGCCGGAGCCATCGATGCGCAGCTCGATCGGATCCGGCGGATTGAGCTGCTCCGGCGGAGGCGTCAGCGACTTCTGCGGAAGATCGATGTCGATCGGGTAGGACAGGATCGGCGCGGTCACCATGAAGATGATCAGCAGCACCAGCATCACGTCGACGAGCGGCGTGACGTTGATGTCGGCCATCGGGCCGCCGCCGGAGTTGGAAGCAAATGCCATCTTGGATACTCCTCAGCGCGGCCGGACTTTGGTGGCGACGAAACCCACTTTGCGGATGCCCTGGGCCTGGGCGATGTTGACCACCTCGGAGATCGACCGGTACTTGGTCGTCTCGTCGCCGCGGATGTTGACCGCGGGCTGCGGGGTCTTCTGCGCCTCGACCGAAAGCTGGCTCTCGAGCAGGTTCAGCGTCACCGGCTGGTCGTTCCAGTAGATGGCGCCGGCCTCGGTCACCGTGACCGTGATCGGCGGTGCCGGAGGCACCTTCTCGTCGCGGTGATCGAGGTTTGCCTGTGGCAGTTCCACCTTGATCTTGTGCGACATCAGCGGCGCCGTGATCATGAAGATGATCAGGAGGACCAGCATCACGTCCACGAGGGGCGTGACGTTGATCTCCGACATCGGGGCGCCGCTTTCGTTACCAGTA
>JALYWW010000132.1 GCA_030852515.1 Pseudomonadota bacterium | reverse complement strand
GGGTTCCTGCACCGCTGGCGCGGCCGCTGCCGCGCGACGCACTGGCGCGATCGCCGCCTGGGTGCCGGCCGCATCTGCTTCCGCATCGGCGCGGCTGCGTTCGATCTCCACGCCCACCGCGCGCGCGCCGCGCACCGCGCCCGGCTTGCGCAGTTTCAGCCGCAGCCATTCGACCCCGAACTCGCGCAGCACCAGCAAGGCGCAGCGTTCGGCCAGGGTTTCGACCAGGCCGGTCGAGGACTCGGTGACGAACTCGACCAGGCGCTTGCTGACTGCCTTGTAGTCGAGGGTGTCGGCGATCGCATCGCTCGCGGCGGGGCCGCGATTGTCGAACGCCATCTCCAGGTCGAACACCAGGGGCTGGCGGATCCGCCGCTCCCAGTCGTAGATGCCGATCAGCGCCTCGATCTCGAGGCCTTCGATGAATACCTTGTCCATTCGTGCAGGTTACAACGCCGGGAGGGTTGCCATGTCCCAACGTGGAGCGACCTGCACGGCGGCCTCCGCGCGCTGCCCGGCCGCCAGGCGCAATGCGCCGGCGAAGGCGATCATGGCGCCGTTGTCGGTGCACAGTGCCGGACGCGGGAAGCGGACCCGGCCGCCACGCTGCGTCGCCATCGCTTCCAGGCGCGCGCGCAGGCGCCGGTTGGCGCCGACCCCGCCGGCGACCACCAGGGTGTCGCAGCCGGCTTCGTCCAGCGCCCGCCCGCACTTGATCGCAAGGGTTTCGACCACCGCGTCCTCGAAGCCGCGGGCGATATCGGCGCGGGTCTGGTCGCTCTGGTCGCTGGCTTTCCACGCCAGCAACACCTGGGTCTTGAGGCCGCTGAAACTGAAGTCGAGGCCGGGCCGGTCGGTCATCGGGCGCGAGAACCGGTAGGCGCCCGGGGTACCTGTTTCGGCCAGCCGCGCGAGTTCGGGGCCGCCCGGGTACGGCAGTCCCATGAGCTTGGCGGTCTTGTCGAAAGCCTCGCCCGCGGCATCGTCCAGGGTCTCGCCCAGCAGGCGGTACTGGCCCAGCGACTCGACCGCCACCAGCTGGGTGTGGCCGCCGGAGACCAGCAACGCCACGAACGGCGGCGCCAGTTCCGGATCCTCCAGCAGCGGCGCCAGCAGGTGGCCTTCCATGTGGTGCACGGCTACCGCCGGGATATCGAGGGCCCAGGCCAGGGACCGGGCCACGCCGGCGCCGACCAGCAGCGCGCCGACCAGGCCGGGGCCGGCGGTATAGGCCACGCCGTCCAGGTCGTCCGTGGCCAGCCCGGCCTCGGCCAGGGTCTGGCGCACCAGCGGCAGCAGCTTGCGCACATGGTCGCGACTGGCCAGCTCCGGGACCACGCCGCCGTACTCGGCGTGCAGGGCGACCTGGCTGTACAGGGCGTGGGCCAGCAGGCCTTCGGGACCGGGCCTGGCGGTGTCGTAGACGGCCACGCCGGTCTCGTCGCAGGAGGTTTCGATGCCGAGGACTTTCACTGGGGCGGTTGGGCGAGGTTGCGCGGGTACGGAGGACCCCGGTATCATACGCGGCTCGCCCGATACCCCGGGCACGTGTGCCACTCCAGAGAATCCGTATGCCGAGCGTCAAAGTCCGCGAAAACGAGCCTTTCGAGTTTGCCCTGCGTCGCTTCAAGCGCACCTGCGAGAAGGCCGGCGTGCTGGCCGAGACCCGCAAGCGCGAGTTCTACGAGAAGCCGACCCAGGAGCGCAAGCGCAAGGCCGCCGCCGCGGTGAAGCGCCAGGCCCGCCGCAGCTCGCGCGACGTCACCAAGCGCCAGCGCCTGTACTGAGGCAGGACGCGCGGCCGTTTCGGCCACGCAGCAAGGCAATCCAGAGGCCGGCACGCAACGCGTAGCCGGCCTTTTCGCTTTCCGGAGAATCCAATGTCACTGAAAACCCAGCTCACCGACGACATGAAGTCCGCGATGAAGTCCGGCGACAAGACCCGCCTGGGCGTCATCCGCCTGATCAATGCCGCGATCAAGCAGAAGGAAGTCGACGAACGCATCGAGCTCGACGACGCCCAGGTGCTGGCCGTGCTGGAAAAGATGGTCAAGCAGCGCCGCGACTCGATCAGCCAGTTCGACGCCGCCGGCCGCGACGACCTGTCGGCAATCGAGCACGCCGAGATGGCGGTGATCGATCACTACCTGCCGGCGAAGCTCGGCGAGGCGGCGATCATCGATGCCATCGACGCGGCCATCCGGCAGACCGGTGCCAGCGGCCCGGCCGACATGGGCAAGCTGATGGGCGTGCTCAAGCCGCAGCTCGCCGGCCAGGCCGACATGGGCGAAGTCTCGAAACTGGTCAAGCAGCGCCTATCCTAGGCGCATGGCCCGCATCCCCGACGCCTTCATCGACGACCTGCTGGCGCGCACCGACATCGTCGAGGTGATCGGCACGCGGGTGCCGCTCAAGCGCCAGGGCAAGGAGCATGCGGCGCGCTGCCCGTTCCATGACGAGCGCTCGGCCTCGTTCACCGTGTCGCCGACCAAGCAGTTCTACCACTGCTTCGGTTGTGGCGCGCACGGCACCGCGATCTCCTTCCTGATGAACTTCGACCGCCTCGAGTTCCTCGACGCGGTCGACGATCTGGCCAGGCGCGTGGGCATGGAAGTGCCGCGCGATACCCGCCAGACGAACGAGGACAGCGGCACCCGCGACCTCTACGCCGCGCTGGACGCGGCGACCCAGTTCTTCCGCAAGCAGCTGGCAGGCAGCGACAAGGCCCGCGCGTATGTGGAGCGCCGCGAAATCGACCCGGCCATCGCCGAGCGCTACGCGATCGGCTACGCACCCGATGGCTACAACGGCCTGCGCGATGCGCTGGGTACCGACGAACGCCGCATGCATCTGCTCGAACGCGCGGGGCTGTTCTCGAAGAACGACAAGGGTTCGGTCTACGACAAGTTCCGCGACCGGCTAATGTTCCCGATCCACGACCGGCGCGGCCGCCCGATCGCGTTCGGCGGCCGGGTCATCGATCCGGAAGACACGCCGAAGTACCTGAATTCGCCCGAGACCGCACTGTTCCACAAGGGCCGCGAGCTGTACGGCCTGTGGCAGGCCAGGCAGGCGAACAGCAAACTCGAGCGGCTGGTGGTGGTCGAGGGCTACATGGACGTGGTCGCGCTCGCGCAGTACGGCGTCTCGCAGGCGGTGGCCACGCTCGGCACCGCGACCACGCCCGACCATGCGGAACTGCTGTTCCGCAACGCGCCCGACGTGTATTTCTGCTTCGACGGCGACCGCGCCGGCCGCGCCGCGGCATGGAAGGCACTGGAGTCGGTGCTGCCGCGGATGAAGGACGGCCGCCAGGCGTTCTTCCTGTTCCTGCCCGACGGCGAGGATCCGGACACCATCGTGCGCAAGGACGGCGCCGCCGGTTTCGATGCGCGGCTGAAGGACGCCACGCCGCTGTCGGAGTTCTTCTACGCCCAGCTGACCGCCGACGTGAACCTGGGCACGCTCGACGGCAAGGCGCGCCTGGCCGAGCGTTGCAAGTCGTTCCTGGCGCAGATTCCCGATGGCGCCTTCGGCGACCTGATGAAGCAGCGCCTGACCGAACTCACCGGCCTGGGCGCACGCGCCAGTTCGCCCGACACCCACGTGCCGACGCAACGCGCGCATGGCGGCGGTCGTGGCACGCCCACGCCGAAGCGCAGCCTGGTGCGCAGCGCGATCGGATTGCTCCTGCAGCACCCGGCGCTGGCGCTCGCGCTGGAACCGCCCTATACCTTCACGTTGCTGCGCCAGCCCGGCGTCGAGTTGCTGGCCGAACTGATGGCGCTGGTGCGCGAGCGCCCCGACATCCGCACCGGCGCGATCCTCGAGATCTTCGCCGAACGCGAGGAAGGCGCCGCGCTGCAGAAACTGGCGATGCAA
>JALYWW010000131.1 GCA_030852515.1 Pseudomonadota bacterium | reverse complement strand
GGACGCGATCGAGTACATGTGCCGCGAGGCCATCCCCGCGATCATCGAGCTCGAGCACCAGGGCGTGCCGTTCTCGCGCACCGAGGAAGGCAAGATCTACCAGCGCCCGTTCGGCGGCATGACCACCGAATACGGCAAGGGCACCGCGCAGCGCACCTGCGCCGCGGCCGACCGCACCGGCCACGCCATCCTGCACACGCTGTACCAGCAATCGCTGGCGCACCACGCCGAGTTCTTCATCGAGTACTTCGCGCTCGACCTGATCATGGACGAGCACGGCGCCTGCAAGGGCGTGCTCGCGCTGGACATGAGCGAGGGCACGCTGCACCTGTTCCGCGCCCACGGTACGGTGCTGGCCACCGGCGGCTACGGCCGCGCCTATTTCAGCTGCACTTCGGCCCACACCTGCACCGGCGACGGTGGCGGCATGGCGCTGCGCGCCGGCCTGGGCATGCAGGACATGGAGTTCGTGCAGTTCCATCCGACCGGCATCTATGGCGCCGGCTGCCTGATCACCGAGGGCGTGCGCGGCGAAGGCGGCATCCTGCGCAATGACAGCGGCGAGCGTTTCATGGAGCGCTACGCGCCCAATGCCAAGGACCTGGCCTCGCGCGACGTGGTCAGCCGCGCGATGACCATGGAAATCCGCGAGGGCCGTGGCGTCGGCGAGCACAAGGACCATATCCACCTCGACCTGACCCACCTCAACCCCGCCGACATCCACGAGAAGCTCCCCGGCATCGCCGAGAGCGCGCGGATCTTCGCCGGCGTCGACGTGGAGAAGCAGCCGATCCCGGTGATCCCGACCGTGCACTACAACATGGGCGGCATCCCGACCAACTACCACGGCGAAGTGGTGCAGCCGCGCAACGGCGACCCGGACGCGGTGGTGCCAGGCCTGTACGCCATCGGCGAAGCCGCCTGCGTCTCGGTGCACGGGGCCAACCGCCTGGGCTCGAACTCGCTGCTGGACCTGGTGGTGTTCGGCCGCGCCGTCGCCAACCGCGCCGCCGAGACCATCAAGCCCTCGCAGTCGCACGGCCGCCTGGCCGGCGATGCCTGCGACAAGGCGCTCGCCAACCTGGACAGGGTCCGCAACGCCAATGGCGACACCCCGACCGCGGTGATCCGCGACCGCATGCAACGCACGATGCAGGCCGACGCCGCGGTGTTTCGCACCCAGGAGTCGCTCGCCGATGGCGTGCGCAAGATCCACGACATCCACCAGTCCTTTGCCGACGTGCGCGTGAGCGACCGTTCGCTGGTCTGGAACTCGGACCTGGTCGAGACCCTGGAACTGCAGAACCTGCTTGGCCAGGCGTTGGCCACCATTGTTTCCGCCGAGAACCGCAAGGAGTCGCGCGGCGCGCATGCGCGCGAGGACTTCCCGGACCGCAACGACGAGGAGTGGATGAAGCACAGCCTGTGCACCGTCGGCGACGACGGCAGCACCAGCATCGACTACCGCCCGGTGCACCTGTACACGCTCGACGACGACGTCGAGATGGTTCCCCCGAAGGCGCGGGTCTACTGACATGGCCGAATTCACGCTACCGAAGAACTCGAAGATCCAGCCCGGGCGCAAGTTCCCGGCGGCGCAGGGCGCCACGCGCACGCGCAGCTTCAAGATCTACCGCTGGAACCCCGACGACGGGCGCAACCCGACGGTCGACACCTACGAGGTCGATCTCGACAAGTGCGGCCCGATGGTCCTGGATGCGCTGATCAAGATCAAGAACGAGATCGACCCGACCCTGACCTTCCGCCGTTCCTGCCGCGAAGGCATCTGCGGTTCGTGCGCGATGAACATCGACGGCACCAACACCCTGGCCTGCACCCGGGCGATCGCGGACTGCGGCAAGGCCGAGGTTCCGGTCTATCCGCTGCCGCACATGCCGGTGGTCAAGGACCTGGTCCCGGACCTGACCCACTTCTACGCGCAGTACGCGTCGATCAAGCCGTGGATCCGCACCCAGAGCTCGCCGCCGCCGGACCGCGAGCGGCTGCAGTCGAAGGAAGACCGGGCCAGGCTCGACGGCCTGTACGAATGCATCCTGTGCGCGTGCTGCTCCACCGCGTGCCCGAGCTACTGGTGGAACGGCGAGAAGTACCTGGGCCCGGCGATCCTGCTGCAGGCCTACCGCTGGATCGTCGACTCGCGCGACGAGGACACCGGCGCGCGCCTGGACGATCTTGAAGACCCGTTCAAGCTGTACCGCTGCCACACGATCATGAACTGCACCCGCACCTGCCCGAAGGGCCTGAACCCGGCCAAGGCGATCGCGAACATCAAGCAGCTCATGCTCGAGCGCCGTGGCTGACGTCCTTCTCCCGCTTGCGGGAGAAGGTGCCCGCGCAGCGGGCGGATGAGGGCCCAATGAGCGGTGAAATTTCCAAGCTCCGCTGGCGCTGCCGCCGCGGCATGCAGGAACTCGATGTCCTGCTGCTGCGCTGGCTCGAACGCGAATGGCCGTCGGCTTCCGAAGCGCAACGCGGCGTTTTCCTAACGCTCCTGGACACCGAAGACGACAGACTCTGGCGCTGGTTCCTCGGCCACGAGACTGCGCCCGATGCCGACCTCGACGCACTGGTCCAGTACATCCGCACCCTGCCGCCTTGAGTGGCGCCCCTCGCGCTGGGCGACCGGCGCGCTGATCCTGCTGGCGATCCTGGCGCCGCTCTCGGTGTTGCAAAGCGAAATGCCGCGCGTGGCGGCCTGGCCGCTGGCAGCGCTTGCCGCGGCCTGGGGGCTCTGGTCGGCGCGTTGCGATTGGCGACGGCCGATGCGGGTGTTCGAGTTCGGATCGGGGCTGGAGGCGGCGAGCCTCGATGGCCAGGCGCTTGCCGCGGCCACGCTGCGCTGGCGCGGACCGATGGCGATCCTGCACTGGCGCGATGGCGACGGGCAGGGCGGGTGGCTGGCGTGGTGGCCGGATACCTTGCCGGCGGCGGAGCGGCGGCGGCTGAGGCTGAACGCTGCCCTCATCCGCCCGCTGCGCGGGCACCTTCTCCCGCACGCGGGAGAAGGCATCGGCATGGCACCATAGGCCGATGTTCAAACCCATTCCTGTCGCCATCGGCCTGCGCTACCTGCGCGCCAAGCGCCGCAACGGCTTCATCTCCTTCATCTCGATGGCCTCGATCCTCGGCATCGCGATCGGCGTGGCCGCGCTGATCACCACGCTGGCGGTGATGAGCGGATTCCAGCGCGAGATCCGCGACCGCATGCTGGAGATGGCCGCGCACGCCACCGTCACCGCCGACGGCGCGGCGATGGAGAACTGGCGCCAGGCCGTGGCGGCCGCGCGCGCCGACGATCGCGTGTCCGGTGCCGCGCCTTACATCGAAACCGAAGCCTTGCTGCAGGGCGCGCGGCGCCAGCCGGCGATCGTGCGCGGCGTGGTGCCGAAGGACGAAGCCCAGGTCTCGGTGTTCGCGGAAAAGATGGTCCAGGGCCGGCTCGACCAGCTCGTGCCCGGCAGCTACAACATCGTGCTCGGCGCGGAACTGGCGACCTGGCTCGGCGTGGGCGTCGGCGACAAGGTCATCGTCACCACGTCGTTCCAGTCCACGCCGATGGGCGGCATCCCGCAACTCAAGCGCTTCACCGTCAGCGGCATTTTCGAGGCCGGCTACCAGGAATACGACAAGGGCCTGGCGGTGGTGGCGATGGAGGACATCCAGCGGGTGACGCGGATGGGCGACGGCGTGACCGGCGTGCGCCTGCGCATGCACGACATGGACCAGGCCTTCGACGTCGCCCGCGACCTGGCGCTCCGCCTGCAGGGTCCGTACCGGGTGAGCGACTGGACCCAGGACAACGCCAACATGTTCCGCGCGCTCAAGCTGGAGAAGACGATGATGGCGATCCTGCTGTCGCTGATC
>JALYWW010000065.1 GCA_030852515.1 Pseudomonadota bacterium | reverse complement strand
AGTCGGGACACGCCGTGAACCCATCCATGGGGGCTTGTCGTCGACATCCATGTCTCCGACAGTCCCGCCTTGGGCAAGACCTTTCCACGACGCTAACCCAAGCGGGTGGGTCGATGCTTCGGCACGCTTCCGAAGGAGCACCCTCACGAAGCGGGGCGTCTCGCTTGCGGAGGCGTGAGGATGTGTGTGTCCCTGCGCGAGACCGTCGGAGGCATGGATGCCGACGACGAGCCTACAGGGACGTACTTGCGGCGTGTCTCGCCAGGGACACACACATCTGCTGCGCCCAATCACGGAAGCGAGACATTCGCTTCGCGCGCAAGGAGCGCTCCTACAGGAACAGTTCGATGACGTCGTTGGCGAAGCGGCGGCCGAAATCGGTGGGGACGACGCGCTCGCCGTCGGATTCGAGCCATCCCTTCGCGATGGCGGTGTCCAGTTGCGTCGCGATGGACGTGCGCGGCAGGCCGGTGCGGGCTTCGAACATCGACAGCGCGAAGCCTTCGTTGAGGCGCAGCGCATTGAGCATGAAGTCGAAGGGGCGGCGGTCCGGGCCGATGTATTCGTCGCCGCCGGTGGCGGCGTCGGTGCCGGCGTTCGCCAGGTACGCGGCCGGATGCTTGAGCTTCCAGCGCCGCAGGATCGCCTGCTCCGCGCCGAGGGTGAGCTTGCCGTGCGCGCCGGCGCCGATGCCCAGATAATCGCCGAACCGCCAGTAATTGAGGTTGTGCGCGCACTGCCGGCCCGGGCGCGCATACGCGCTGGTTTCGTACTGCACGTAGCCGGCGGCCGCAAGCAGCGCCTGGCAGCGCTCCTGGATGTCCCAGGCGGCATCGTGGTCGGGAATCCCGCCGGGCGGGCGGGCGGCGAACACGGTGTTGGGTTCCAGGGTCAGCTGGTAGTGCGAGACATGCGCCGGCGCCAGCGCGATCGCGCGCGCCACGTCCTCCTCGGCCATCGCCAGGGTCTGCCCCGGCAACGCATACATCAGGTCGAGGTTGAAGTTGTCGAAGCCGGCGTCGCGCGCCAGTTCGACCGCGGCCACCGCCTCGCGGCTGTCGTGGATCCGTCCCAGCCGCTGCAGGCAGCCATCGTCGAAACTCTGGATGCCGAAACTCAGCCGGTTCACGCCCGCGGCGCGATAGCCCTCGAAGCGGCCATGCTCTGCGGTGCCGGGATTGGTCTCCAGGGTGATCTCGGCCTCGGGCGCGAAGCGCAGCCGGCTGCTGGCCTGCTGCAGGAAAGCATCGATCGCCTCGGGTGGGAACAGCGATGGCGTGCCGCCGCCGAAGAACACGCTGTGCACGGTCCGGCCCCAGGCCAGCGGCAGGTCGTGGTCGAGATCGGCGACCAGCGCATCGACGTAGGCGCCGAAAGGCAAGGCGCCACGTTGCTCGTGCGAGTTGAAGTCGCAGTACGGGCATTTGCGCACGCACCAGGGCAGGTGCACGTACAGCGACAGCGGCGGTGTCAGCAGCATGGTCAGGCCAGGCGTTGCCTGAGCGCGGCGAGGGCGCGGCCGCGATGGCTGATCGCATTCTTGATCGCCGGGTCGAGCTCCGCCGCCGAAAGCGCGTTCTCCGGATCGAGGAACACCGGGTCGTAGCCGAAGCCGTTGTCGCCGCGCGGCTGGCGCAGGATCACGCCTTCCCAACTGCCTTCGGCGATGATCGGGCGCGGATCTTCCGGCGAACGCAGCAGCACCAGCACGCAATGGAAGCGGGCGGTGCGCGCGTTGTCGGGTACGTGCTCGAGCTCGCGCAACAGGCGCGCGATGTTTGCCGCCGAATCGCCGTGGACGCCGGCGTAACGCGCCGAGTACAAGCCCGGCGCCCCGTCGAGCGCGTCCACGCACAAGCCGGAGTCGTCGCCCAGTGCCGCCAATCCGGTCGCGCGCGCGGCGTGGCGCGCCTTGATCAGCGCGTTCTCGACGAAGGTCAGGCCGGTCTCGTCGGCATCGCCGACGCCGAACTCGGACTGTGCGCGCAGGGTGAACCTGCCCCCGTCGAGCATGCCCCCGTCGAGCATGCCCCCGCCGAGCAACTCCCGCAGCTCGACGAGCTTGCCGGTATTGCCGCTGGCGAGCACGAGTTCCATCGGGTTCAGGCCGCCAGCGCGGCCTGCTGCGCGGCGAACAGTTCGGTGCAGCCCTGGGTCGCCAGCGCCAGCATCGAATCGAGTTCGTCGCGGCGGAAGGCATGGCCTTCGGCGGTGCCCTGCAACTCGATGAAGCCGCCGCCGTCGTTCATGACCACGTTCATGTCGGTGTCGCAGTCGCAATCCTCGTCGTAATCGAGGTCGAGCACCGGCACGCCGCGGTAGATGCCCACCGACACGGCGGCAACCGCGCCGAAGATCGGATCGCGCCCGCCCTTGGGCGCCATCTCGCGGCGCGATTGCAGCCAGCGCACCGCGTCGACCAAGGCCACGTAGGCGCCGGTGATCGCCGCGGTGCGGGTACCGCCGTCCGCCTGGAGCACGTCGCAGTCCAGGGTGATGGTGCGCTCGCCCAGCGCGCTGCGGTCGATGCAGGCGCGCAGGCTGCGCCCGATCAGGCGCTGGATCTCGAGCGTGCGGCCACCCTGCTTGCCGCGCGAAGCTTCGCGATCGCTGCGGGTGTGGGTGGCGCGCGGGAGCATGCCGTACTCGGCCGTGACCCAGCCTTCGCCCTTGCCGCGAAGGAAGCCCGGGACCCGGTTCTCGACGCTGGCTGTGCACAGCACGCGGGTGCCGCCGAACGCCACCAGCACCGAGCCCTCGGCGTGGCGGGTGTAGCCGCGGGTGATGCTGACATCGCGCAACTGGGCGGGCGTGCGGCCACTCGGGCGCTGGAAATCGGTCATGGCGGGGACGGGCCTGCGCGGATCGGGGAGTCGGCCAGTTTAGCCCGGGTGCGCTACGCTTGGCCCGGGAATCGAACAGGAACCACGATGCCAGTCCGCAGCATGACCGCCTACGCTTCGGCCGAGCGCACCAGCGCCGACGGCACCCTCGCGTGCGAGCTGCGGGCGGTGAACCATCGCTTCCTCGAAGTCGGGGTCCGCCTTCCGGATGAACTGCGGGCGCTCGAGCCGGCATTGCGCGAGCGCGTCGCCGCCAGCGCCAGCCGCGGCAAGATCGACCTGGTGCTGCGGCTGCGCGCGCCTGAAGGCAGTGAAGGCCTGCAACTGGACGACGCCATGCTCGACCAGCTGTCCGCGGCGGCCCGGCAGCTGGAGGCGCGCTTTCCGCAGATGCGCACCAGCTTCGCCGAGGTCCTGCAGTTCCCCGGCGTGATCGGCGGCCGCAACCACGATGCGCAGGCGCTGCAGGCCACCGCATTGGCGGTGCTCGACGAAGCGCTGGACCAGTTCGTGGCCGCGCGCGAGCGTGAAGGCGCCAAGCTCGCATCGGTCATCGCCGAGCGCATCGATGCCATCGCCCGCATCGCGGCCGAAGTACGCGCCCTGATGCCGCTGATCGGCGCCGGGCAGCGGCAGAAGCTCGAAGCCAGGCTCGCCGACCTGCCGCATCCGGTCGAACCCGGGCGGATGGAGCAGGAGCTCGTGCTGTGGCTGCAGAAACTCGACGTGGACGAGGAACTCGACCGCCTCGACAGCCATGTCGTCGAGGCCCGCCGCGTCCTGGCGCAGCGCGAGCCGGTCGGGCGTCGCCTCGATTTCCTGCTGCAGGAGTTCAACCGCGAGGCCAATACCCTGGGTTCGAAGTCGGTCGATGCGCGCACTTCGGGTGCCGCGATCGAGCTCAAGGTGCTGATCGACCAGGTCCGCGAACAAGTGCAGAACATCGAGTGAACACGCAGATGCGGGGAAGGCTCTATATCGTCGCCGCGCCTTCCGGCGCCGGGAAATCCAGCATCGTCAACGCCTGCCTGGCGCGGGACGCGGGCATCCGCCTGTCGATCTCGTTCACCTCGCGCGCGCCGCGCCCGGGCGAGCGCCACGCCGAGCATTACAACTTCGTCAGCGCCGCGGAGTTCGAGCGCATGGTCGCCGCCGGCGATTTCTTCGAGCACGCACGCGTGCACGGCGACTGGAAGGGCACGGCCAGGCAGTCGGTGGAACCGCTGCTGCAGGCAGGCCACGATGTACTGCTCGAGATCGACTGGCAGGGGGCGCGCCAGGTGCGGGCGCAGGTTCCGGACGCCGTCAGCGTGTTCATCCTGCCGCCGTCGATGCAGGCGCTGGAACAGCGGATGCGCAACCGCGGCCAGGACAGCGACGAGGTGATCGCCAGACGGCTGGCGGCGGCGCGCGAGGAGATGTCGCACTACGACGAGTTCGACTACGTCATCGTCAATGAAGTGTTCGACACGGCCGTCGGCGAAATGTGCGCGATCTTCCGGGCCAGCCGCCTGCGCCGGGAAGCCCAGCAGCAACGCCACGCAGCCTTGATTCGGGCCCTGCTCGGGCCCTAAGCGCCTGATTTTCCAAGGAAGTGCTTGCGCTGGCAGGGGCCGGCACGTAGAATTTCCGGTCCCCATCATCATTACGGACGGCCCAGCGCCGCCGGGAGCCCCATGGCCCGCATCACCGTCGAAGATTGCCTGGAAGTGGTCGACAACCGTTTCGAGCTCGTCATGATGGCCGCCAAGCGCGCGCGCCAGCTTGCCAACGGCGTCGAGCCGCAGCTGGACAACAGCGAATCCAATGACAAGCCGACCGTGCTGGCCCTGCGCGAGATTGCCGCCCGCCGCATCGACCAGCCCTACATCGACGCCGTCGACAAGTCCGAGCGCGAGCGCAAGGAACGCGAGGCGCTGGAGTGGGCCGCCGCCGAAGTGGTCGCCGACGACGATCTCTCGAAGGGCGACGATTAAGAGCCGGGAATAGGGAATGGGGAATAGGGAATGGTTGGTTCCCGCCCCCTTTGAGCGGCCCCGGAAACGGGGCCGTTGTCGTTTTGGCCCCGCGCGCGCCGCTTTTAACGATTCCCTATTCCCGATTCCCGATTCCCGCCGTAGGCTGGACCCATGAGCCCGGCTGATCCCGCCAAAACCGCGTCCCCAGCCGCGTCGCCCGACGCGGTGCCGGACTACGTGCGGGCGCTGGAGCAGGCGGCCGCTTACCTGCCGGCGGAGCAGCTGCCGATCCTGCGCCGGGCCTGGGCGATAGGGGCGGCTGCCCACGCCGGGCAGAACCGGCGCTCGGGCGAGCCCTACATCACCCATCCGGTGGCGGTGGCCACGGCCCTGGCCGAGCAGCACGTCGACGTCGAGACCCTGGTCGCCGCGATCCTGCACGACACCCTCGAGGACACGCCGCTGTCGCGCGAGAGCATCGCCGGCGAGTTCGGCGAGACCGTGGCCGAGCTGGTGGACGGCGTCACCAAGCTGGACAAGCTGCAGTTCGCCGACCGCCAGGAAGCGGCCGCGGAGAGCTTCCGCAAGATGATGCTGGCGATGGCGCGCGACTTGCGCGTGATCATGATCAAGCTCGCCGACCGCCTGCACAACATGCGCACCCTGGGTGCGCAGACACCGGAAGCGCGCGTGCGCATCGCCCGCGAGACGCTGGAGATCTACGCCCCGATCGCCCAGCGCCTGGGCATGAACCTGGTCAAGGCCGAGTTGCAGAACCTCGGTTTCCGCGCGCTGCATCCGTGGCGCCACGGGGTCCTGGAAAAACGCATCCGCACCCAGCCGCTGCTGCGACGCGAAGCGCTGGCCAAGATCGAGGCGCAACTGGCGCAGCGGTTGACCATCGAAGGCCTGGAACACCGGCTGGTGGGCCGGGTCAAGTCGCCATGGAGCATCTATTCGAAGATGCGCGCCGAGGGCAAGAGTTTCGACCAGGTCATGGACGTATTCGGGTTCCGGGTCGTGGTCGACTCGGTGCCGGACTGCTACCACGCGCTGGGCGTGGTGCACGCGGTGTTCAAGCCGCTGGACGGACGTTTCCGCGACTTCATCGCCATTCCCAAGGCCAACGGCTACCAGTCGCTGCATACGGTGCTGTTCGGGCCGTACGGTTCGCCGATCGAAGTCCAGATCCGCACCACCGACATGGACCTGGTGGCCGAGCGCGGCATTGCCGCGCACTGGATGTACAAGCACGGCGGCAGCGGCAACAGCGCCCACAGCCGCGCCCATTCCTGGATCGCGGGACTGCTGGAAAGCCAGAGCGGCACCGGCTCCTCGCTGGAATTCCTGGAGAACGTCAAGGTCGACCTGTTCCCGGACGAGGTCTACCTGTTCACCCCCAAGGGCGACATCCTTTCGTTGCCGCGCAATGCGACCGCGCTGGATTTCGCCTATACGGTGCACACCGACGTCGGCAACCACGCCGTCGCCGCGCGCGTCGACAAGAAGCTGGTGCCGTTGCGGACCAAGCTGGCGAGCGGGCAGAAGATCGAAGTGATCACCGCGAAGTCGGCCGCGCCGCAGCCGCAATGGCTGGAGTTCGTGGTCACCGGCAAGGCCCGCACCGCGATCCGCCACCAGCTCAAGCAGCTCGAGCACGAGGACGCGGTGCAGCTGGGCCACCGCATGCTCGACCGGGCGCTGGAACGGCTGGAGACCTCGCTCGACCGGCTGCCGCCCAAGCGCCTGGACGCGTACCTGGCCGACAATCGCTATCCGCGCCTGGAAGCGCTGCTGGCCGACATCGCCCTGGGCAACCGCATGCCCGGCCAGGTTGCGCGGGTACTGGCGATCGAGCACGCCGCGACCACGCCGGACCTGCTCGAAGCGTTGCAGCGGCCGCAGCAGGAGGGCATGCCAGGCGGAGGCAGGATCCCGGGCGACCGCATCCTGATCACCGGCAACGAGCGCGGCGTGATCACCTTCGCCAATTGCTGCATGCCGATTCCCGGCGACGAGGTCATGGGGTACCACACCACCGGCAAGGGCATCGTCGTGCACCGGCTCGATTGCCCCAACGTGGCCGACTACCGCAAGTCGCCGGAGCGCTGGATCGCGATCGGCTGGGACCGCGAAGTCTCGGGCGATTTCCACAGTGCGCTGATGGTCGAAGTGGAGAACCGCCCCGGCGTGCTCGCCCAGGTCGCGGCCGCCATCGCCCAGGCCGAATCCAACATCGACGGGGTGGAATACCTGGAGCGCGACAGCAACGTCGCCTCGATCCGGTTCGCGATCGAAGTCCGCGACCGCCGCCACATCGCCGACGTGATCCGCAAGGTCCGCCGCCTGGCCGTGGTCTACGGCGTGCAGCGCCTGTAAGATCGGCCCATGCCCAGACAATCCATCCATAGCGACCGCGCACCCGCGGCCATCGGTCCGTACTCCCAGGCGACCCGCGCCGGGGGCATGGTGTTTTTCTCCGGCCAGGTGCCGATCGACCCGGCGACCGGCAACCTCGTCGACGGCGATATCTCCGCCCAGGCCCGGCAGGCGTTCAACAACCTCAAGGCCGTGTGCGAAGCGGCCGGCGGCTCGTTCGACGACATCGTCCGCGTCGGCCTGTACCTCACCGACCTGTCGCAGTTCACCCAGGTCAACGCGGTGATGGCCGAGTTCTTCTCCCAGCCCTATCCGGCGCGTTCGACCATCGAGGTCTCGGCGTTGCCGCGCGGTGCCGCGTTCGAAGTCGACGCGATCATGGTCGTCGGCTGACGAAGCCGTACTGCAGGCGTGCCTGCCGATCCCGTCCACGCTCCGCTGACCGGACTGCCCGGTGTCGGCCCGAAAGTCGCGGAAAAGCTTGCTGCGCGGGGCCTGCTGTCGCTGCAGGACCTGTGGCTGCACTTGCCGCGGCAGTATGAAGACCGCACTTCGCTGACCCCGATCCGCGACCTGAAGCCCGGCGCCGACGCGCAGGTGGAAGGCATCGTCGCCGCGGTCGATCGCGGCTTCCGCTACCGGCCGATGCTGCGCGTTGCGATCGTCGACGACTCGCGCGCAACCCTGGTGATGCGTTTTTTCCATTTCCGCGCCGCGCAGGTGGCGCAGTTCGCCCCGGGAACGCGGGTGCGCTGCTACGGAACCCCGCGTCCGGGCCAGCACGGCCTGGAAATCGTGCATCCCAGTTACCGGGTGCTGGACGAGGCCGACGAAGCGCTCGACGAGCGCCTCGTTCCGGTCTATCCCGCGATCGAGGGCGTCGGGCCTGCGTCGATCCGCCGCCTGGTCGGATTGGCCCTGGATCGTCTTCCCGACGAGGCGTCGCTGGAGTTGTTGCCGGCCGACGCGCTCGCCGGCCTGGGCATGCCGTCCTTGCGCGAAGCGCTGCTCACCGTGCATCGCCCGCCACGGGACGCCGACGTCGCCGCACTGCTGGCCGGCACGCATCCGGCGCAGCGGCGCCTGGCGATGGAAGAACTGCTTGCCCATCACCTCAGCCTGCGTCGCCAGCGCATCGCGCTGCAGGACAACGCAGCAGCGGTACTCGATGGCGATGCGCTCGCCGAGCGCCTGCGGGTGTCGTTGCCGTTCGCGCTCACGGCCGCCCAGCAGCGGGTCTTCGCCCAGGTGCGGGCGGACCTGCGGCAGGCGCGCCCGATGTTGCGCCTGGTGCAGGGCGACGTCGGCAGTGGCAAGACCGTGGTCGCCGCGCTTGCGGCGATGCTGGCGATCGGCAGCGGCCGCCAGGCTGCGCTGATGGCGCCGACCGAGCTGTTGGCCGAACAGCACCTGGGCAACCTGCGCGCGTGGCTGGAGCCGCTGGGCGTGCGCGTTGCCTGGCTGGCTGGCAAGGTCACCGGCAAGGCCCGTGACAGGGTGCTCGCGGACGTGGCTTCGGGCGAGGCGCAGATGGTCGTCGGCACCCATGCGTTGATGCAGGAAGGCGTTGCCTTCGCCGACCTCGCCCTGGCGATCGTCGACGAGCAGCACCGCTTCGGCGTGCACCAGCGCCTGGCGCTGCGCGACAAGGGCGCGGCGGGCACGGGCGTGCCGCACCAGCTGGTGATGACTGCGACACCGATTCCGCGCACGCTGGCAATGACGGCCTATGCCGACCTCGACGTATCGGCGATCGACGAGCTGCCGCCGGGCCGCACCCCGGTGCAGACGGTGGCATTGAGCGCCGAACGCCGCCCGGAACTGGTCGAACGCATTCGCGCAGCCTGCGCCGAAGGTCGCCAGGCGTACTGGGTCTGCACCCTGATCGACGACTCGGACGAAGTGGCCGCGCAGGCCGCGCAATCCACCCACGACGCCCTGTCCGCGGCGCTGCCGGCGTTGCGCATCGGCCTGGTCCACGGGCGCATGAAGGCATCGGCCAAGCAGGCGGCGATGCGCGCGTTCAAGGACGGCGACCTCGACCTGCTGGTCGCCACCACCGTGATCGAGGTCGGCGTCGACGTGCCCAATGCGTCGCTGATGATCATCGAGAACGCCGAACGCCTCGGTTTGGCCCAGCTGCACCAGCTGCGCGGGCGGGTCGGCCGCGGCAGCGCCGCATCCAGCTGCGTGCTGCTGTACCGCTCTCCGCTTTCCGTGCTGGCACGGCAACGGCTGGAAACCATGCGCGCGACCAGCGACGGCTTCGAGATCGCCGAACAGGACCTGGCGCTGCGCGGGCCGGGCGAACTGCTGGGCACGCGCCAGACCGGCCTGGCCGGTTTCCGCGTCGCCGACCTGGTACGCGACGCCGGCCTGCTGCCGCAGGTGCACGCGCTCGGCGATCGCCTGCTGGCCGACGCACCGGCTACCGCCGACCACCTGGTCGACCGCTGGATCGGTGGCGCCTCACGCTACGCCAGCGCCTGATCCTTCTCCCGCTTGCGGGAGAAGATGCCCCGAAGGGGCGGATGAGGGCATCATCACCACATGCAGAAAATCCCCCTCCTGATCGATACCGACCCAGGCGTCGACGACGCCCTGGCCCTGCTGATGGCCTTCAACGATCCGGGCCACGATGTGGTCGGGCTCACCATCTGTGCCGGCAACGTCGGCCTCGGCCACACCGTCGCCAACGCACTCAAGCTGTGCGAAGTCGTCGGTCGCAGCGACGTGCCGGTGTTCGCCGGCGCCGATCGCCCACTGCTGCACCCGGCCGCCGATGCCGGCGACATCCACGGCAGTGACGGATTCGGTGACGCGGGACTTGCACCGGCAGCGCAGGGCGCGCAGGAGGAGCATGCGGCGCTGGCGATCCTGCGCCTGTCGCACGAGCACGCCGGCCGCCTGCTGCTGGTTGCACTGGGACCGCTGACCAACCTGGCCCTGGCGCTCAGGCTGGATCCGACGCTGCCGGAGCGAATCGCCCGTTGCGTGGTCATGGGCGGTGCGGTCACCGGCCAGGGCAACGTCACCGCCGCGGCGGAGTTCAACGCCTGGTTCGACCCGGAAGCGGCCAGGATCGTGTTCGAGGCCTTCCCCCGGGTCGAGCTGGCCGACTGGGAAGCCGTGCTCCGCCATCCGCTCGGACTGGCGGACACGGAAGCCTGGATGGCGGCCCCGGGGCCCCGGGGAGCTTTCTACGCCGCGATTTCACGCTTCACCCTGGACTGGTGGCGCGAGCGCGGGCACGCGGACTGGTGCTGCGCGGATGCCGTCGCCATGGCGCTTGCGCTGGAGCCCGGCACGGCCGGGCCGCTGCAGGCGCGGCCACTGGCGGTGGAGCTCGCCCATGGACCGGCCCGCGGCGCCACCGTGGTGGACTGGGAGCGGCGCGGCGCCGGACCGGACAACGTGGCCATCCTCATGCAATACGACCAGGCCAGGTTCGAGGCGCTGGTGCGTGGAGCCCTGGCCGGCTTGCACGAAGCCACGGCCGCGGGCTAAAATATCCGGCTTATCCCGCAAAACACCCCGGTGCGACCATGAAGGCCGAGATCCACCCCGATTACCATCCAGTCGTGTTCCAGGACGTGACCTCGGACTTCCGCTTCCTGACCCGTTCCACCCTCTCCAGCAAGGAGACGGTGAAGTGGGAGGACGGCAACGAGTACCCGCTGGTCAAGATCGACATTTCCTCGGCCACGCACCCGTTCTACACCGGCCAGAACAAGATCATGGACACCAGTGGCCGCATCGACAAGTTCAAGAAGCGCTACACCAAGTAAAAGCGCGCAAGTAACGCGCTGAACGCTGGTTCCCGACGGCCGCCCCAGGGCGGCCGTTTGCGTTTTCTGCGATAATGGGTGGATTCCGATGACCCCCATACAAGCGCCGCCGACGAAGCTGCGGTGCACATGCATCGAGGAGCCAGCGCCGTGTCCCAGAAGCCTTCCTTCGACCAGGTAACCCTGGCCGCCGCCGACAAGTCCGTGGTCCTCCCGGTCCAGTCCGGCACCCTCGGCAACCCCTGCATCGACATCGCCAGGCTGCCGAAGGAAACCGGCTGCTTCACCTACGATCCGGGCTTCGGCGCCACCGCCTCGTGCAAGTCCGCCATCACCTACATCGACGGCGACGAAGGCGTGCTGCTGTATCGCGGCTACCCGATCGAACAGCTGGCCTCGAACTCGAATTTCCTCGAGGTCGCCTACCTGCTGATGAACGGCGAACTGCCGTCCAAGGCCGAGTTCGCCTCGTTCGAGAACGACGTCACCCATCACACGATGATGCACGAGGCGTTCAAGAGCTTCCTCGGCGGCTTCCGCCACGACGCGCATCCGATGGCGATGCTGGTCGGGATGCTTGGCTCGATGGCGAGCTTCTACCACAACACCCTGGATCTCGAGGATCCGGAGCAGCGGCGCATGGCCGCGGTGCGCCTGATCGCCAAGGTGCCGACGATCGCCGCCGCCTGCTATCGCCATTCCACCGGCTGGCCGCTGCGCTACCCGCGCAACAACCTCGAGTACGTCGACCGCTTCCTGCACATGATGTTCGAGGTGCCGAGCGAGCCGCTGGTGCTCAAGCCGGTGGCCGCGCGCGCGCTGGACCTGTTGTTCATCCTCCACGCGGACCACGAGCAGAACGCCTCGACCTCGACCGTGCGCCTGGTCGGCTCCACCGGCGCCAACCCTTATGCATGCGTCGCCGCCGGCGTCGCCGCGCTGTGGGGCCCGGCGCACGGCGGCGCCAACGAAGCCGTGCTGAAGATGCTCGCCGAGATCGGCGACGCGAAGAACGTGCAGTCGGCCGTCGACAGGGCCAAGGACAAGGAGTCCGGCTTCCGCCTGATGGGCTTCGGCCACCGCGTGTACAAGAACTTCGATCCGCGCGCCAAGATCATCCGCGAGATGTGCCACGAAGTGCTGGCCGAGCTCGGCGTCAACGACCCGATGCTCGAGGTTGCGATGCGCCTGGAAGAAGCCGCGCTGAAGGACGATTACTTCGTGCAGCGCAAGCTGTATCCGAACGTCGACTTCTACTCCGGCATCATCTACAAGGCGCTGGGCATCCCGACCGAGATGTTCACGGTGATGTTCGCCATCGCCCGTACCGCAGGCTGGGTC
>JALYWW010000018.1 GCA_030852515.1 Pseudomonadota bacterium | reverse complement strand
GCGCAGGCCCCCTTCACCGACTTAAAAAGCGCTGTAGGAGGTGAAGGGGGCCTGCGTTCCGTCCCGCTTCCACCCAAGCCGGAAGGGCATCGAAAACAGGCCGCTAAGTCATTGACTTATCGAGTAAATCAGCCTGCAGAAAAGTCCGTGACGTGATACAATTTCACGTCTGATTTACGACGTGAAAGAACGGACCCCAGATGGCAGAACCCGCCAAGGAAATCATCCCGGTCAACCTCGAAGACGAGATGCGCCGCAGCTACCTCGATTACGCCATGAGCGTCATCGTCGGGCGCGCGCTTCCGGACGTGCGCGACGGCCTCAAGCCCGTGCATCGCCGCGTCCTTTTCGCCATGACCGAGCTCGGCGCCCACGCCAACAAGCCCTACTTCAAGTCCGCCCGCATCGTCGGCGACGTCATCGGCAAGTACCACCCGCACGGCGACCAGTCGGTGTACGACACCCTGGTGCGCATGGCGCAGCCGTTCTCGCTGCGCTACATGCTGGTCGACGGCCAGGGCAACTTCGGCTCCGTAGACGGCGACTCGGCGGCGGCCATGCGCTACACCGAGGCGCGCATGTCGCGGCTCGCGCACGAGCTGATGGCCGACATCGACAAGGACACCGTCGATTTTCAGCCCAACTACGACGAGAAGGAACAGGAACCGACGGTGATGCCGTCGCGCTTCCCCAACCTGCTGGTCAACGGCTCGGCCGGCATCGCCGTCGGCATGGCCACCAACATTCCGCCGCACAACCTGTCGGAAGTCATCGACGCCACCATCGCTTTGATCGACGAGCCGGCGATCGACGTCGAGGGCCTGATGCAGCACATCCCGGGTCCGGATTTCCCGACCGGCGGCATCATCAACGGCGTCGGCGGCATCCACCTGGCCTACCGCACCGGCCGCGGCCGGGTGCGCATGCGCGCCAAGGCCGACATCGAGGTCGCCGACAACGGCCGCGAAGCGATTGCCGTCACCGAGATCCCTTACCAGGTCAACAAGGCGCGGTTGATCGAGAAGATCGCCGAGCTGGTCAAGGAAAAGAAGCTCGAGGGCATCAGCGAGCTGCGCGACGAGTCCGACAAGGACGGCATGCGCATCTACATCGAGGTCAAGCGCGGCGACTCGGCCGAGGTCGTGCTCAACAACCTCTATTCGCAGACGCCGATGGAATCGGTGTTCGGCATCAACATGGTCGCGCTGGTCGATGGGCGCCCGCAGCTGCTGAACCTCAAGCAGATGCTCGAAGCCTTCGTCCGCCACCGCCGCGAGGTGGTGACGCGCAGGACCATCTTCGAGCTGCGCAAGGCGCGCGGCCGCGCGCACATCCTCGAGGGCCTGACGGTCGCGCTCGCCAACATCGACGAGATGATCGAGCTGATCAAGACTTCGGCCAACCCGAACGAGGCGCGCGAGAAGATGCTCTCGCGCACCTGGCAGCCCGGCCTGGTGGGCGCGCTGCTGGCGGCCGCGGGCGCGGAAGCCTCGCGTCCGGAGGACCTGCCGGCCGGCGTCGGCCTGGTCGACGGGCCCGCTTCCATGGGGATGTACCAGCTGACCGAAGTCCAGGCCCAGCAGATCCTGGAGATGCGCCTGCACCGCCTCACCGGCCTGGAGCAGGAAAAGCTCACCGAGGAATATCGCCAGCTGCTGGACACCATCCGCGGACTGATCGAGATCCTCGAGGATCCGGACGTGCTGCTGGAGGTGATCCGCACCGAGCTGCGCAACCTGAAGGAAGAGTTCGGCGACGCCCGTCGCAGCGAGATCCGCGCCAGCGAGGAAGACCTCGACATCCTCGACCTGATCGCGCCGGAAGACGTGGTCGTGACCCTGTCCCACGCCGGTTACGCCAAGCGCCAGCCAGCCACCGCATACCGCGCGCAGCGCCGCGGCGGCCGTGGCCGCAACGCGGCGGCGACCAAGGACGAGGATTTCATCGACCAGCTGTGGCTGGTCAATACCCATGACACGCTGCTGACCTTCACCAGCAGCGGCCGGGTGTTCTGGTTGCCGGTGCACCAGCTGCCCGATGCCGGCCCGCACGCACGCGGCCGCCCGATCGTCAACTGGATCGCGCTGGAGGAAGGCGAGAAGGTGCAGGCGGTGTTGCCGGTACGCGAGTACAGCGAAGACCTGTTCGTGTTCTTCGCCACCCGCAACGGCACGGTCAAGAAGACCCCGCTGACCGAGTACGCCTATCGCCTGCAGCGCGGCAAGATCGCGATCAACCTGGCCGAGGGCGATGCCCTGGTCAATGCGGAGCTGTCCGACGGCCATTGCGACATCATGCTGTTCGCCAGCAACGGCAAGGCCGTGCGTTTCGCCGGCGAAACCGTGCGCCCGATGGGCCGTACCGCCACCGGCGTGCGCGGCATGAAGCTGGCCGAAGGCGAGGAGGTCCGCAGCCTGATCGTGGTTTCCGGTGATGGCGACATCCTCACCGCCAGCGAGCACGGGTACGGCAAGCGCACGCCGGTCGCGGACTATCCGCGCAAGGGTCGCGGCACCCAGGGTGTGATCGCGCTGCAGACCACCGCCCGCAACGGCAAGCTGGTCGGCGCGATCCAGCTGTCCGAACGCCACGAGGTGTTGCTGATTTCCGACGGCGGCACCCTGGTGCGTACCCGCGCCTCGGAGATCGCGCAGGTGGGCCGCAATACCCAGGGTGTCACCCTGATCCGCCTGGGCGACGGCGAGAGCCTGCAGGCGATCGAGCGCGTGGATGCCTCGCTGGACGAAGAAGCCGCCGAAAGCGTGTCGATTGCGGCCGCGCCGCCCTCGGCCGGCGACGCGCCCGGCGCGCCGTAGGTCAGAGCAGCGAGAGCACGTGCTCGGCCGAGGACACCCGGAACTCCCCGGGTGCCTCGACGAGCACCTGCCTGGCCACGCCGTCCTCGGCATAGATCGCATAGCGCTTGGAACGGGTGCCCATGCCGTAGGCGGTGGCATCCATCTCCAGTCCCAGGGCGCGGGTGAAGTCGCCGTTGCCGTCGGCGAGCATCATCAGGCCCTCGGGCACGTGCTGGCTTTCGCCCCAAGCCTGCATCACGAACGGGTCGTTGACCGAAACGCAGGCGACGTCGATGCCGCGCTTGCGGAACTCGTCGAAGCTGGCGACGAAGCCCGGCAGGTGGCGTTCCGAGCAGGTCGGGGTGAATGCGCCGGGGACGGCGAAGATCACCACCTTGCCGGTATCGAACAGGTCGCGGGTATCGAGCGTCTCGACGCCGTCGCGGATGCGCTGCAGGGTGACTTCGGGAAGGTGGTCGCCGGCTTTGATGGTCATGTGAGGCTCCGTGGGTAGCCATGCTCTAGGATCATGCAGTCTAGGATAATGGGCGTGTCGATGACGGACAGGCGACGGTAAGCACATGCAGTTCAAGGACTACTACGAGATCCTCGGGGTCGAACCCAGCGCCGGCGAAGCCGAGATCAAGACCGCCTATCGCCGGCTGGCCCGCAAGTACCACCCCGACGTGAGCAAGGAAGCCGACGCGGAAGAGCGTTTCAAGGCGGTCAACGAAGCCTACGAGGCGCTGCGCGATCCGGCGAGGCGCAAGGCCTACGACCAGCTGCGGACCCGCGGCTACCGGCCTGGCGACGAAGTGCAGCCGCCGCCGGGCGGTTTCGGCCAGGGCCCGGGGCAGGGCGGTTTCGACTACGACGAGATTTTCGCCGGCGGTGGCGCTGGCGGTGGCTTCAGCGACTTCTTCGAGGAACTGTTCGGGCGCCGCCGCGGCGGCCCGGGGCCGGGCGCGCGCGGGGCGCAGCCGCGTGGCGACACTCGCGCGCGGCTGGCGGTGCCGCTGGAGTCGGTCTACCGCGGCGACAGCGTGCGCATCGGCGTCAACGGCAAGACCCTGGAGGTGCGGGTGCCCAAGGGCGTGCGTCCCGGCCAGGCGATCCGGCTGGCGAAGCAGGGCAGCCATGGCGGCGACCTGCTGCTGGAAATCGAGTATGCCGCGCACCCGCAGTTCGAGGTCGACGGCCGCAACGTCATCCACGTGTTGCCGGTCGCGCCGTGGGAAGCCGCGCTGGGCGCGACGGTGAGTGTCCCGACCCTGGGTGGACCGGTGGAGCTCAAGATCCCGGCCGATTCGGAAGCAGGGCGCAAGCTGCGCCTGCGCGGCCGCGGCCTGCCGGGCGCGCCGGCGGGGGACCAGATCGTGGAGCTGGAAGTGCTGGCGCCGAAGGCGCACAACGAGGTGGAACGCGAGGCTTACGCGAAGTTGCGCGATGCGTTCGGGGACGACTGGCGCCGCGCGTAGGAGCGCGCCTTGCGCGCGATTCGCGTTATGCCGCGGAGGGGCCCGGGTCGCCGCCGCCGAGGTTTCCGGCGATCACCTCGGACAGCTCCTCTTCGCTGAAAGGCTTGGTGAGGTAGGCGCGGGCGCCCTGGCGCATGCCCCACATGCGGTCGGTTTCCTGGTCCTTGGTCGTGACCAGGATCACCGGGATGTGCTTGGTGGTCGGTTCGCGCGAAATCGAACGCGTGGCCTGGAAACCGTTGAGGTTCGGCATCACCACGTCCATCAGGATCAGGTCGGGCAGCTCGCGCTTGGCGGCCTCGACGCCCGCGGCGCCGTCTTCGGCGGTCAGCGCCTCGTGGCCGAGCTTCTCGACGATGCGGCGGATGCCCATCAGCTGCGAAGGCGAATCGTCGACGATCAGGATGCGGGCCATGCGTTGTTCCCCAAGGTTACGACCGCGATTGTAAGGTACCCGGAGGCCGCCGCAAACATGCGCCGGCCGGCCGGTCAGAGGCGGACCACCGTGCGCCCGAGCGAGCCGCCGGCGAGCATCCCCTCGAAGACCCCGGGCAATTCGGCCAGGGTGGCCTCCCGGGTGCAGATGCGTCCCAGGTGCGCGGGCTTCCAGTCCGAACCCAGGCGCGCCCAGATCTCGTCGCGGATATCGCGCGCGGTGCCGCTCGAGGCAATGCCCAGCAGCGAAACGCCACGGATGATGCCGGGCATGACCGTGGTGTGCAGTTCGGGCGAGGCGGCCAACCCGGCGCTGGCGACATTGCCATAGGGCGCTGTCTGGGCCATCAGGCTGGCGAGCATCGGTCCGCCGACGTTGTCCAGGCCGCCGCCGAAGCGGGCGGATTCCATCGGACGGGTGGTGGCGAGGGCATCGCGGCCGTGGACCTGGCTGGCGCCAATGGCCTTCAGATAGTCGTGCTGGCCGGCCTTGCCGCTGACCGCATGCACCTCGAAACCGGCGCGACTGAAGATGTCGACGGCCAGCGAGCCGACCCCGCCGGTGGCGCCGGTGACGCATAGCGGGCCCATCCCGGGGCGCTGGCGATTGTCGAGCATCCGGTGCAACGCGAGCGCGGCAGTGAAGCCGGCCGTGCCCAGGATCATGGCTTCGCGCAGGTCCAGGCCTGCCGGTAGCGGGATCGTCCAGCGCGACTCGAGGCGGGCGAACTTCGAGTATCCGCCGTCGCGGGTTTCGCTCAGGCCGCAGCCGGTGACCAGCACCGGATCTCCTTCGCGGAACGCCGGATCGGTGGATGCCACGACATGGCCGGCGACATCAATGCCGCCGACCAGCGGGAACCTGCGCAGGATCCTGCCCTTGCCGGTGCCGGCAAGCGCGTCCTTGAAGTTGATCGACGAATACGCGGTCTCGATGACCACTTCGCCGGGCGACAGGTCGTCCAGCGAGACCGATTCTATGCCGCTGCGATAGCCGGCGTCGTCGTCGTGGATGCGGAATGCGTCGAAGCGCGCGGCCATGTCAGCGCAACGCCTCGCGACGCTTTCCGTCCAGCCATTTGTCGGCCTGCGCGGGGGTGTAGTGGCGCATCCAGGAAAACAGCTGGTCCATGTCGGCCCCGTGCCACAGGTCGTTGCGCTGGTCGGCATGCAGGAAGCGCTCGGCGACCATGCGGTCCATCATCGCCACCAGCGGTTCGTAGAAGCCTTCGACGTCGAGGAACGCGCAGGGCTTGTCGCCCAGGCCGAGCTGGCGCCAGGTGAGCATCTCGAACATCTCGTCCATGGTGCCGAAGCCGCCGGGCAGGGCGACGAAGGCATCGGACAGGTCGAACATGCGCGCCTTGCGCTCATGCATGTTGGCGACGATCTCGAGCCGGGTCACGCCGCGGTGCGCGACTTCCCAGTCGACCAGTTGCTCCGGGATCACGCCGACCACTTCACCACCGGCAGCAAGCGCGGCGTCGGCGGCGATGCCCATCAGGCCGACATTGCCGCCGCCGTAGACCAGGGCCAGGCCTTCGCGCGCGAGGCGCGTGCCGAGTTCCGCGGCGCGTTGTGCATATACCGGCCGCGAACCGGCGTTCGAGCCGCAGTAGACGCAGACCGAACGCAGCGCGGCCAACTCAGTTGGCCTTGTGGATCGCCCGCTTGTGCACGGCCATCGCGGCGTCGTGCACGGCTTCCGACAGCGACGGATGGGCGTGGCAGATGCGGGCCAGGTCGTCGGCCGAACCCTTGAACTCCATCGCCAGCACGCCTTCGTGGACCAGCTCGGAGACGTTCGGGCCGACCAGGTGCATGCCCAGCACGCGATCGGTTTCCGCGTGCGCGAGCACCTTCACGAAGCCGATCGGCTCGGCCATCGCCACCGCGCGGCCGACGGCCGCGAACGGGAAGCTGCCGGCCTTGTACGGGATGCCTTCGGCCTTCAGCTGCTCTTCGGTCTTGCCGACCCACGCCAGCTCCGGCTCGGTGTAGATGACGTTGGGAATGGTGTCGAAGTTGACGTGGCCGGGCAGGCCGGCGATCAGTTCGGCAACGGCGATGCCTTCCTCGAAGCCCTTGTGCGCGAGCATCGGGCCGCGCACGCAGTCGCCGATCGCCCACACGCCGTCGACGCCGGTGTGGCAGTGCTCGTCGACCTCGACCATGCCGCGCTGGTCCAGCTTCACGCCGGTGCCCTCGGCCAGCAGGCCCCTGGTCGCCGCGCGGCGGCCGACGCAGACCAGCAGCTTGTCGACGACGATTTCCTGCTCGCCCTTGGCGTCGGAATAGGACACATGCACGCCGTCCTTCTTCACCGCGGTGGCGGAGACCTTGGCACCGAGGCGGATGTCCAGCCCCTGCTTCTTGAACTCGCGCGCCGACACCTTGGCTGCTTCGCCATCGGCGGCGGCCAGGAAGTCCGGCAGCGCCTCGAGGATGGTGACCTGGCTGCCGAGGCGGTTCCACACGCTGCCCAGCTCCAGGCCGATTACGCCGGCGCCGATCACGCCCAGGCGCTTGGGCACCTTCTCCAGGTCCAGCGCGCCGACGTTGTCGATGATGTGCTCGCCGAACTTCGCGAACGGCAGTTCGATCGAATCAGAGCCGGCGGCGATGATGACGTTGGTGCCCTTGAGCTCGACGGTCGTGCCGTCATGCTGCTTCACCGCGACCACGTTGCCGGGCTGCAACTGGCCGTAGCCGTAGAACGGCGTAACCTTGTTGGCCTTGAAAAGCGCCGCGATGCCGCCGGTGAACTGCTTCACGATCTTGTCCTTGCGGCCGATCATGGTCGGGACATCCATCTTCGGCTTGTCGAAGCCGATGCCGTGCTCGGCGAAGATGTGGCCCATGTTCCAGAACTGGCGGCTGGAATCGAGCAGCGCCTTGGACGGAATGCAGCCCACGCGCAGGCAGGTGCCGCCCAGCGCGGGCTTTCCGTCCTTGCCCAGCGCTGCATCGATGCAGGCGACCTTCATGCCCAGCTGCGCGGCGCGGATCGCGGCGTGGTAACCGGCAGGGCCGGCACCGATGACGACGACGTCGAAATTCTGCATATCAGTCATTTCACATCCCCAACAGCATGCGGTGCGGGTTCTCGAGCTGGTTCTTGATGTCCACCAGGAACAGCACCGCGTCCTTGCCGTCGATGATGCGGTGGTCATAGCTGAGCGCGATGTACATCATCGGCGCGGCGACGACCTGGCCGTTTGCGACGATGGGGCGTTCCTTGATGGTGTGCATGCCCAGGATCGCGGACTGCGGCGGATTGACGATCGGGGTCGACATCAGCGAACCGAAGGTGCCGCCATTGGTGATGGTGAAGGTGCCGCCCTGCAGGTCGTCCAGCGACAGCTTGCCGTCGCGCGCCTTGGTGGCGTAATCGGCGATCTGCTTCTCGACGTCGGCAAAGCCCATCCGCTCGACGTTGCGCAGCACCGGCGTCACCAGGCCGCGGTCGGTGGAGACCGCGATCGAGATGTCGGCGTAGCCGTGGTAGATGATGTCGTCGCCGTCGACCGAGGCGTTGACCACCGGGTACTTCTGCAGCGCGTTGGCGGCGGCCTTGGCGAAGAAGCTCATGAAGCCGAGCTTGATGCCGTGGTCCTTCTGGAACTGTTCGCCGAGCTCCTTGCGCATCGCCATGACCTTGCCCAGGTCGACCTCGTTGAACGAGGTCAGCATGGCAATCGATTCCTTGGACTGCATCAGGCGCTCGGCGATGCGCTTGCGGATGCGGGTCATCGGCACGCGCTCTTCGGGGCGTGCGCCGCCAGCGACGCCGGCGGTGCGGCCGGCGGCGTAGTTGACGATGTCTTCCTTGGTCACCGCGCCGCGGCGGCCGGTGCCTTCGACCTGCGAGGCATCCACGCCCGAGGTCTCGGCGGTGAAGCGCGCGCCGGGGGGCAACTGGGCGTTGCCACCGGCGGCCTTGGCCGGGGCAGGCGCAGCAGCCTTCGCAGGCGACGCAGCCTTCGGCGCTTCCGCCTTGGCGGCTTCTGCCTTCGGTGCCTCTGCCTTCGGTGCGGCGGCCGCGCCTTCCTCGATCACGGCCAGGACCTGCTGGCTGGTCACGGTGGCGCCGGACTCGAAGCGGATTTCCTTGATCACGCCGTCGACCGGCGAGGGCACTTCCAGCACGACCTTGTCGGTTTCCAGGTCGACCAGGTTCTCGTCGCGCGCGACGCTGTCGCCCACCTTCTTGTTCCAGGTGGCGATGGTGGCGTCGGAGACCGACTCGGGAAGAACCGGGACTTTGACTTCAGTGGCCATGGCGGACGTCCTGCGAAGCGGTTGGATGGGGGCGGGTGGCGTTCATTGCGGGGCGATCATTCCGCGACGTGGTCGCCGTCGAGCGGATTGACCAGGGCGTCGGCGACCAGCTGCGCCTGCTCGGCGACATGCTCGTCCATGTGCCCGGCCGCCGGCGAAGGCGAACGTGCGCGGCCAGCGTAGTCGAGGACCTGGCCCGGCTGCAGGCAGGCGCGCAGGTGGTGCTGGATCTGGTACCACGCACCCTGGTTCTGCGGTTCTTCCTGGCACCACATCACTTCCTTTGCGGAAGCGTGGCGCTTGAGCTCGGCCACCAGCTGCTCGCGCGGGAACGGATACAGTTGCTCCACGCGCACCAGGGCGACGTCCTTGATGCCCTGCTTGCCGGCTTCCTCGAGCAGGTCGTAATAGACCTTGCCGGCGCACACGACCACGCGCTTGACCTTCTTCGCGGTGGCGGTGGTATCGGGGATCAGTTCCTGGAACCTGCCCTTGGCGAGTTCGTCGAGGGTGGACACGGCCAGCTTGTGGCGCAGCAGCGACTTGGGTGTCATCACCACCAGCGGCTTGCGGGTGGCCATGCGCATCTGCCGGCGGATCATGTGGAAGTCCTGCGCCGGGGTGGTCGGCGCGCACACGATCATGTTGTCCAGCGCGCACAGCTGCAGGAAGCGCTCCAGGCGCGCGGAACTGTGTTCCGGGCCTTGCCCTTCGTAACCATGCGGCAGGAACAGGGCCAGGCCGCACAGGCGGTTCCACTTGGCCTCGCCCGAGGACAGGAACTGGTCGATCACCACCTGGGCGCCGTTGGCGAAGTCGCCGAACTGCGCTTCCCAGATGTCCAGGGTCATCGGATCGGCGGTGGCGTAGCCGTACTCGAAGCCCATCACCGCTTCTTCGCTGAGCAGCGAGTCGATGATGGTCACGTCTTCGGCGCTGCGTCCCGGCAGGGTCTGCACGAGTTCACGCAACGGCTCGTAGTACTCGTCGGTCGCCTGGTCGTGGAGGATCGCGTGGCGATGGAAGAACGTGCCGCGGCCGGAGTCCTGCCCGACCAGGCGCAGCTTGTAGCCGTCGTCGAGCAAGCTGGCGTAGGCCAGGTTCTCGGCGAAGCCCCAGTCCCCGGGCAAATCGCCGGCGACCATCTTGCGGCGGTCGTCGTAGATCTTGGACACGCGCGCATGCAGCTTCACGTTTTCCGGGATCGTGTTGATCGCCCTGGCCAGCGCGTCGAGCTTCTTGCGCGGCACCGTGGTGTCGACCGGGTCGGCGATCCTGCCCTTGAGGAACGGCGACCAGTCGATCGCCAATGCGTCCGGGCCGGTGTCGGCGATGTCGGTGGTGACCACGCCGGCGTCGAGCTTGTCGCGGTAGGCGTCCATCATCGCCTTGACCGCGGCGGCATCGAGCACGCCCTCGGCGACCAGCCGGTCGCCGTAAAGCTCACGGGTGGTCTTGTGCGCGCGGATCGTCTTGTACATCAGCGGCTGCGTCGCCGCCGGCTCGTCGGCCTCGTTGTGGCCGTGGCGGCGGTAGCAGACCAGGTCGATGACCACGTCCTTGCCGAAACGCTGGCGGAAGTCGAACGCGAGCTCGGCGCAGAACGCCACCGCTTCGGGGTCGTCGCCATTGACGTGCAGCACCGGCGCGCCAACCATCTTGGCGACGTCGGTGCAGTACAGGGTCGAGCGCGCATCTTCCGCCGCGCTGGTGGTGAAGCCGACCTGGTTGTTGACCACGATGTGCACGGTGCCGCCGACGCGGAAACCGCGGGCCTGCGACATCTGCAGCAGTTCCATCACCACGCCCTGGCCGGCGAACGCCGCGTCGCCATGGATCAGGACCGGCATCACCACCTTGCGCTCGCGGTCGCCGCGGCGCTGCTGGCGCGAGCGCACGCTGCCGGCGACCACCGGGTCGACGATTTCCAGGTGCGAGGGGTTGAATGCCAGCGCCAGGTGCATCGCGCCACCCGGGGTGGCGATGTTGGCGCTGAAGCCCATGTGGTACTTGACGTCGCCGGTGTGGGCGCGGTCCGCGGGCGGATGGTCGAACTTGCCCTCGAACTCGTCGAACAGCTTGCGCGGCGGCTTGCCGAGGGTGTTGACCAGGACATTGAGGCGGCCGCGGTGGGCCATGCCCAGCACGGTGTCCTTGACGCCGTCGCTGCCGGCGCGGCGCAGCATCACGTCGAGCAGGGGGATCAGGCTGTCGCCACCCTCGAGCGAGAAGCGCTTCTGGCCGACGTACTTGGTATGCAGGTAGCGCTCCAGCCCCTCGGCGGCGGTGAGCCGCTCGAGGATGCGCAGCTTCGACTCCTTCGCCTGGCCGTAGTTGCCGGCGGCGGATTCGAGCTTCTCGTACATCCAGCGACGCTGCTCGGCGTCGGCGATGTGCATGAACTCGGCACCGATGCTGCCGGTGTAGGTGGCCTTGAGCACCTCCACCAGGTCGGCGAGCTTCATGCGCTCCCGGCCGGCAACGCCGCCGGTGGAGAACTCGCTGCCCAGGTCGCCCTCGGACAGGCGATGGAAGGCGAGGGTCAGGTCGGGCGCGTCGGGTTTGGCCGCCATGCCCAGTGGGTCGAGCCCGGCGCCCAGGTGGCCGCGCGAACGGTAGGCGGTGATCAGCTTGCCGACGCCGCGTTCGCGGTCGTCGCCGCCTCCGGACGCCTGCACCACCACGCCGCGGGCGGCCTCGCGGCCGGCCCTGGCGACGGCGTCGGCGATGGCCGAATGCGGCACGTCACCGGCCTCGCGGCCCTTGAAGGCGTCGAAATAGGCCCTCCACTTCGTCCCGACACTGTCGGGCGACACCAGATACTGCTCGTACAGCCCCTCGATGTAGTCGGCGTTGGCGCCGAGTTGCGAGGACTGGGCAAACTGCTTCAGGAGGTTGTCCACTTCTTGGTCGGAAGCTCGATGTAGGGGGCGGCCTTGCACCGCAGAGACCGCACGCAAGGCCATCAATTATAGCCGGAGGAATTGCCGCACTGCACCACCGTCAGATGCCCAGTGCCCGGTATTCGGTGACCGGGCGCGATCGTTGCCACGCGCTTTCGAACAAGGCACGCAATTGCCGGGCGCGGCCGGGTGCGTTCAGGTCGGCTTCACCCTCCAGGCTCCGGGCTGCGCGACGGAAGTAATAGCCGCCGACGTCGTTGGCCAGGAATGCCGAGGGATACTCGCGGTCGACCGCATCGGCGACCTCGCGGAACAAAAAAATGCTGGGCATGCGCTGGGCCAGCGAGAGCAGTGGTGCCTGCGCCCGTTGCGGGGGCAACGCGTCCTGCAATAGCACCCGGGCCTGGCCGCCGATGCCGGCGGTGGCATAGCGGCGTAGCGCTTCGAGCAATGGCGGCGCGTCGAAAAGACCCGGGTCGAGCTCGCGCAGGAACAGGCACAGGCCGCGCCTGGCCGCCTGGACCACGGCCACGCTGGTGGCGACCGCATCGTCCTGGGTGGCGACCGCGAACGGACCGGCGAGGAGACGGTGCATGGCCTGGTGTTCGATCCCGGCCTCATGGAAGCGCGCGCCGCGCGGCACGAAACCATGCTGCAGGTAGAAGTCCAGGGCGCCGACCTGGGCGTTGAGCGCGACCTCGTACCAGCCCCGTTGCCGCGCCAGGCGCAGCAGGGTCAGCAACAGGGCGGCACCGACGCCGCGGTTGCGCCAACCCTGCAACACTGCCATGCGCCCGATCTTCGCCGGCTGGTCGGGCGAGGGCGGTACCAGCCGTCCTGTGCCGATGGCTTCGCCCGACAAGGTGCGCGCGACCACGTGCAGGCTGGAAGCATCGAACGCGTCGCGTTCGAGTTCCCCGGGCACGTGTTGCTCGCGCACGAACACGGTTTCGCGGATGGCGTGCAGTTCGGCCATCGCCTGCGGATAGTCCACGGCCTGCACCCGGAAAGGCGCAAGGGCGTTCATTCCTCTTCGTCCCCGGCCGGCTGGTAATGGCCGGCCTCGTACAGGGCGAAGGCGGCATCGCGGCCCGCCTGGGAAAGCCCGGCATAGGTGGCCGCGTCGACCACCGGAGTCGCGGCCAGGCGCCTGGCGTCGGCGACCGGGAGTTCGTAGGACTCGCCGTTGGCGAACAGGCGCGCGCCGCGGCCCTGGCGGCGCCAGGCCATGCGGCTGAAAGGATGCCGCGACCAGGGCTGGCCGTGCTCGAGTTGCCATTCGGCCTCGATTCGTGGCGCGAGCGGCCCGGGGGCGATTTCGCCGGGGCTGCGGTAGCTGGTGATGAAGCGCCCGAACCAGTCACCCAGCCGGGCCGGATCGTTCATGCGCAGCACGTTCAGTGCTTCGAGCACACGCTGCATCGCCGCGGCGTCGATTTCGTTCGGGTCGGCGGGTGGGGCAAGGTCGGGATCGCGGTAGCGCAGGCCTTCATCCGCTTCGGACGCAAGGGTGTCGACGAAGTCGCCGAGCAGTTCCGCTGCCGAAGGCGCGCGCATGCCGATCGAGAGGGTCAGGCAGGCGTCCTCGGCAACACCGTGGTGCGGCACGCCGGGGGGCAGGTACAGCATGTCGCCCGGGCCGAGGACCCATTCGTGGTCCGGGGTGAAGCGTTGCAGAAGCTTCAACTCGGTGTCGAGGCGGAAGTGCACGGGCGGATTGGGTGACGTGTCGACCTGCCAGCGCCGGTGGCCCTGGGCCTGGAGCAGGAACACGTCGTATTGATCGACGTGCGCCCCGACCGAGCCGCCGGGCGCGGCGAACGACACCATGATGTCGTCGATGCGCCAGCGCGGCAGGAACGAGAATGCCGGCAGCAGCGCGGCGACATCGGCATCCCACTTGTCCACGTCCTGCACCAGCAACGTCCAGTCGTGGTCGGGCAGGGTCGGGAAGAGCTCCTCGGGGAACGGGCCGTGGCGCAATTGCCAGCGATCGTCGGCGCGATCGTGGGCGACGATGCGCGACAGCGCCAGTTCCTCGCACGCGAGCCCGGCAAGGTCTTCCGGGGTGATCGGTGTTTCGAAATCCGGGAACGCATTGCGGACCAGCAGCGGACGCTTCTGCCAGTAGTCGCGCAGGAAGCGCTCTGGTGGCATGCCCAGCGGCGATTGCTTGCTGCCGTCGACTTCGATGGGCTTGGCTTTGGACTTGGCCATCGACGCTGGCCCTAGATCCCGCTGGCCAGGCGCTCGGCGAGGCCGGTGTAGCTGCCGGGCGTCATCGCAAGCAGTCGCTGCTTCGCATCGGCAGGCAGGTCGAGACCCTCGATGAAGGCGCGCATCGAGGCTTCGTTGATGCCCTGGCCGCGGGTCAGCGCCTTGAGTTGCTCGTACGGGTTGGGCAGGCCGTGGCGGCGCATCACCGTCTGCACGGCTTCGGCCAGCACTTCCCAGCTCGCGTCCAGGTCGGCGGCGATGCATTCCGGGTTCACGGTGAGCTTGCCCAGGCCGCGCAGCAGTGCGTCGAAGCCGACCAGTGCGTGGCCGAACGCGGTGCCGAGTGCGCGCAGCACGGTCGAGTCGGTCAGGTCGCGCTGCCAGCGGCTGACCGGCAGTTTGGCGGCGAAGTGTTCGAACAGGGCGTTGGCGATGCCGAAGTTGCCCTCGGCGTTCTCGAAGTCGATCGGGTTGACCTTGTGCGGCATGGTCGAACTGCCGACTTCACCGGCCTTGACCGTCTGCCTGAAGTAGCCCAGCGAGATGTAGCCCCAGGTGTCGCGGCACAGGTCGAGCAGGATGGTGTCGATGCGCTTCATCGCGTCGCTGAGCTCGGCGATGCCGTCGTGCGGTTCGATCTGGGTGGTGTAGGGCTGCCACGACAGGCCCAGCGACTCGACCAGGCGACGCGAGAACGCGGGCCAGTCGACCTCCGGATAGGCAGCCAGGTGGGCGTTGTAGTTGCCGACCGCGCCGTTTGCCTTGCCCGGCATCGGCAGCGCGGCCAGCACGTCGCGCTGGCGCGACAGGCGCGCGACCACGTTGGCCAGTTCCTTGCCCAGGGTGGTGGGCGACGCCGTCTGGCCATGGGTGCGCGACAGCATCGGCAACGCGGCATGCTCGTGCGCCATCGCGCGCAGCGTGGCGATGACCTCATCGAGCTTCGGCAGCATGACCTGGTCGCGTCCCCGCGCCAGCATCAGCGAATACGACAGGTTGTTGATGTCCTCGCTGGTGCAGGCGAAGTGCACGAACTCGAGTGCGGGACCGAGCTCGGCATCGTCCTTCAGCCGCTCCTTGATGAAGTATTCGACCGCCTTGACGTCGTGGTTGGTGGTGCGCTCGATGTCCTTGACCCGGGCCGCGTCGGCGGTGGAAAAGCCTTCGGCCAGCGCGCGCAGGCGCGCCGCGGCAGCCGCTGGAAAGGGCTGCAGCTCGACGATGCCGGGTTCGGCGGCCAGCGCCAGCAGCCACTCGACCTCGACCCGGACCCGTGCATGGATCAGTCCATGCTCCGAGAACACCGGCCGCAACGCATCGACCTTGCTTGCGTAACGGCCGTCGAGCGGGGACAGGGCGAGGAGCTGGGCGTCAGGCATGGGGCGGGCCGGCGTCGATGGGGCACCAATTCTAAACGCTGGCGGCGTTATCCTCGGGTCATACCACGACAGGAATGCCCGGAATGGCCACGCGCAGCGGCGGTTTCCGCACCGAACACGACAGCATGGGCGACTTGAAGGTGCCGGCGGACGCCCTGTGGGGCGCGCAGACCCAGCGCGCGGTCGACAATTTCCCGATTTCGGGCCGACCGATGCCACGGGGTTTCATCCGCGCGCTGGGCCTGGTCAAGGCCGCGGCGGCCGAGGTCAATGCGGCACTGGGGTTGCTGCCCAAGGTGCGCGCGACGGCGATCCGCAAGGCGGCGATGGAAGTGGCCGCCGGCAGCCATGACGCGCACTTCCCGATCGACGTCTACCAGACCGGATCCGGGACCTCCAGCAACATGAACGCCAACGAGGTGGTCGCGACCCTGGCTTCGCGCTCCTCGCGCGCGAAGATCCACCCCAACGATGACGTCAACCTCGGCCAGAGCTCCAACGACGTGATCCCGACGGCGATCCGGGTGTCGGCGCAACTGGCGGTGGTCGAGGACCTGCTGCCGGCGCTGAAGCACCTGCGCGCGACGATCAACCGGCGCGGCCGGACACTGGGCCGGATCGCCAAGACCGGGCGCACCCACCTGATGGACGCGATGCCGCTGACCTTCGGCCAGGAGTTCGGTGCGTGGGCGGCGCAACTGGCCTCCGCGCAGGATCGCCTGGACGATTGCCTCAAGCGCCTGCGGCGCCTGCCGATCGGCGGCACCGCGATCGGCACCGGCATCAATGCCGACCCGCGTTTCGGCAAGGCGATGGCCAGGGCGCTGTCGGCCTCGACCAAAACCAGGTTCGAGTCGGCGATCGACAAGTTCGAGGGACTGGCTTCGCAGGACGACGCGGTCGAACTGTCCGGCCAGCTCAACGCGCTGGCGGTGGCGTTGATGAAGATCGCCAACGACCTGCGCTGGATGAACTCGGGGCCCCTGGCCGGCCTGGGCGAGATCGAGCTGCCGGCGCTGCAGCCCGGGTCCTCGATCATGCCGGGCAAGGTCAACCCGGTGATTCCGGAGGCGACCTGCATGGTCTGCGCACAGGTGATGGGCCACCACGCGGCGATCTCGATCGCCGGCGCGAGCGGCAACTTCCAGCTCAACGTGATGCTGCCGCTGATCGCCAGCAACCTGCTCGATTCGATCGGGATGTTGTCGAACGCGATGCGCCTGCTCGCCGACACCGCGATCGCAGGCTTGAAGGTCCGCGCCGACCACGTCGAGGTGGCGCTCCGGCGCAACCCGATCCTGGTGACGGCACTCAATCCGCTCATCGGCTACGAGAAGGCCGCCGCGATCGCCAAGCGGGCGTACAAGGAAGGGCGGCCGGTGTTCGACGTGGCGCTGGAGGACAGCGGCCTGGGTGCAGCGGAACTGCGCAGGCTGCTGGATCCCGCGGCGCTCACCCGCGGCGGGATCCAGGGCTGACCCGGGCCAGCGACTCAATACGGGTAGGGCAGCGCCGACAACCGGCGGATATCCCGGATCATCGCGCGCAGCATCGCGCGGTCAGCGTCGTCGGAGAGGCTGAAGTCGCGGAAGGCCTGGCCCTCGCCGTCGCCGATGTTGCGGCCAATGCCGATGTCGACGATGCGCTCCATGCCATTTTCGAACACCAGTGCTTGCTGGCGCGCCTGGTCATGATTGACGTCGACAGCCAGGATCCGGCCGTCGAACAGGCGCTGCACGCCATCGACGATGGTGTGCGCGACGACGATCCGGCTGGCGTCGAAATGGTCGAGTGCCCGCTGGACGTCGTCGCTTCCGGCTTTCGGGTACTTGCCTTCCATCGCCCTGAAATAGCCCCGGTACTGGGTGACGCCGTCCTGGCCGAGCACCGCGTCGTAGGCGGCGGATGGTTCGCCGGTCGATGCCGGCGTGCTCCAGTAATCCCGCATGGCAGCATTGAGCTGCTCCAGCGAAAGCCCGGAGCCCGCAACCTCCGGGCTCACGCCGGCGTGCACGAACAGCACGTCGCCCAGCTTGAGCACCACCGGTTGCTGGCGCAGCCAGCCACCGATGACCGTGTCGCCGGCAAAGGCCTGCCGGTATCCGCCCATCGCGTTCAGCGCATGCAGGTGGTCGTGGCTGGCACGCGAAGGATTGGTGCGCAGCATGTATTGCTCGTGGTTGCCCAGCAGCACGTGAACCGCGCCGCCGGCTTCGCCGGCCTGCGCGGCCAATGCGTGCAGCCGCCAGAGCACGGCGAACACGTCGCGGCCGCGATCGACCGAGTCGCCGAGGATGACCAGGTGGCCATCGCCGTAGCTCCAGTTGCCGTCGTCGTCGGTGACATCGAGCCTGGGCAGGGCAGCATCGAGGAAGGCGACATTGCCTTCCAGGTCGCTGAGCACCGCGACCCGCGCCGGCATCGGGCCTTGCGCGGGCGCCACCACGTCGTGGAACGGGAAGAGGTGTTCCTTGCCGGCGCATTCCAGGCGCAAGCTGTCTCCCGATCCACGGGTGGTGCCGACGCGGTCCTCGCAGTACCAGGTCGCTGCCCATGTATTGCCGCTGGACCGGCGGACGACCGGGCCGTCGAGGAAACCCGGCATTGGCACCTGCCTGCCGTCGGCAACCGTGATCGGAAGCCATGTCGCCGACGATCAGCGGTACCCGCAGGCGCGCCGGCGCACCATGCGCTGTCGTTTCCACGCTGGAACATTCGAGCAGGATGACCAGGGCCAGGCAGGCGGTGGCAGCCAGTACCGCCACGGCCAGCAAGCCGCGTTTCGCGATCCTTCGCATTGTTGACTCCTCAGGGGCTGGATTTCTGGTCGAGCCAGGTCGCAGCGTCATGGACGCGGTAGAAGCCCGAGCCGGTGGCGAAATGCCGCAGCAGGTTGCCGTGGCCGGCGCCATAGATCACCAGCACCCGATCGCCGGATTCGGTATGGCGCACGATGTTGTTGAAGATGTGCTGGTTGCGCCCGAACCACAACATCATCCAGTTGGCGCCGGCCGGGTCGTCGGCAGTGCCGTAGAGGCCGATGCGGAAGTAGGCGCGCGCATTGGCCTCGAGCCATGCGTGCGAATTGAGGTGCAGCAGCATGTCGCGCACGCTGCCGTCGTCCAGGACCTGCTGGGTGCGCGCGGCACTGGCCTTGCCGATGCGCATGTCCCGTGCGCGCTGTTCCTGCTGTCCCGCGCGCTCGATCGCCGCCAGGTAGTCGACGCTGTCCTCGTCCGCGATCGGGCCCATCTCGTTCCAGTCCACGGCCACCACGCCGGGCAGCCCGAGGTCGCAGGCGATGCGGTAGCCGAGCTGCTCCCGCTCGTCGCCTTCCAGCGGACGATCGCCATCGCACGAGGCCGCGAATTCGCGATCGACGCGCTCCTGCGCCGAAGCGCTGGTCTCGATCATGATCCGGGTGGGGCGATAGCGCTCGACCAGGCGCACGACCTCGGCGATTTCCGCCTGCCGCTGCTCCGACAGGACATCGTCGGCGCGCGTGTTGTGGACGTCGCGCCCCGGGTTGTTCATGTGATAGCTGCCGAGGAACAGGAAATCGGCGTGGGGCGGCGCCGCCTCGTTGCCATCGCCTGCGCGGGCTCCGGGCGAAGCGGCGAGGGTTGCCGCCAACAGGACGGCGAACAGCAAGGGGCGCGCCTGGCGCGCTACTGCGTCGACCACGCGCCTTCCTCCTCGATGTCCTGGATGCACTCGTCGACATCGGACTGGGTCATGGTCGCGTACGGCCCGAACTCGGGCAGCGAGGCGGCAAGTTCCTGCTGGGTGGCCAGCATCGCCGGCAACTGGTCGCAGATGACCTTCGCTTCGGACTTGATCTTCATCGCCTGCGCTTCGACCTTCTTTTCGATCTCCTCGGTATTGCCACTGAAGATCGCGCCGATCGACTCGCTGATCGCGGTGCCAGCCAGGTCGGCGGCCTTGGTGCCGATGGCCATGCCGGTTTCGGCGACGGCAATGATCTGGCCGCGATACTCGAGCAGCATGGCCTGCTGTGCCGGTGTCGTCGCCACCGTCTTGCCATCGATCAGCAGGCCACCCTGCGGAGTGATCTCGGCACGCGGGCGGCCATCGTCGGGGTCGCCGCTGTAGTGCTTGCCGTTGACACTGACGTTGATGCCGTCGCCGCCGATCGCGATGTTGCCTTCATGCAGCTCCTTGCGGGCCTTGGCGATCTCCTTCTCGATCGCGCGGCCGATCACGCCGGTGGCTTCGCTGGCCTCGGCAGCGGCCGTGTCCACGGCCGGTTCGCTCCGGCTGCAGGCGCTGGCCAGGGGGAGGGCGGCAAGCACGGCGACGAGGGTGGTGGTGCGGATGATGTTCATGGCGGCTCCCGGTCAGAGTGATGCGAATTCGCTGCGGACTTCGTCCTCGCAGTTGTCGACGTCGCGTTGTTCGAGGTTGGCGTACGGCTTGAACCCGGGCACGGTCGAAGCCAGGCGCTGCTGGGCATCCATCACCGCCGGAAGTTGCGCGCAGATCGCGAGCACCGCCGGCTGCACCTGTTCCTTGACCAGCTTTTCGATGCGGCGCTCAAGCCTTCCGGTCATGGCATTGAACAGCAGGCTGACCCAGGAGCCGTCGACCATCTCGAGCGCCGCTCCGGCACTGCGCTCGCCGATCTCGATGCCGGACAGGGCGATTGCGACGACTTGCGTGCGGTAGGCGAGCAACTGCTCGCGCTGGCCGGCGTCGATCGGCTGTACCTTGCCGTCGATCAGCAGGTCGCCTTGCGGGGTGATTTCCGCTTGCGGCAGGTCGGCCTCCTTGTCCTTCCTGCCTTCACGGCCGGCGAAGCGCAGGTTGTTGCCGAGTTCCAGGTTGCCGGTCTTCAGTTCCTCGCGGGCCTTGGCCATCTCGGCGCGCATTTCCACCCGGGCGTCGGCAAGCTCGCGGCTGATTTCCTTGCCGATATCTTCGCCGGCGGGGGTTGCCTGGGCGGCCATCGGCAGCGAGAGCAAAAGGGCAAGGGCGGTAGCGGGGAAAATTTTCATCAGCCTTCATCCCTCCAGCGGCGCAGGCGGATCGAGGCGAGGATCATCGCGATGCCGGCGCCGGCGCCGATCCAGAGCTGCGGGGTGGCCAGCACGGAATAGGTGGTGCGCAGCGACATCAGGGCGGTGAGCTGACCGGGGCCATGGAACTGCTGGCCTTCGAGGTTGGCCACGTCGATCCACGTGCCCGGCACGACGCTGAGCAGCGAGCGCGACACCACGTTCTTCCAGAACCAGCCCGCTTCCAGGTCGAACAGTTGCATCAGGTCGAACCAGGTGACGAAGATGCCGGCGAACACCGGGATCATGATCGCCCACAGGAACGGCTTGCTCCGGGCCCAGGACGAGCACAGCATCAGCCAGCCGGCGGTGGGCAGCGCCCACAGCGCATACACCGGGATCATCGCGAGCATCTGACCGGCGACCTTGAGCGGGCTGCCCGGGCCCCAGACCATCTCCAGGGGGTTGCCGCCGTGCACCAGCACCATCGCGCTGAGCACGACCAGGAAACCGACCATGGTCAACAGTGCGGCGACGATCGCGAGGATGGGGGCGACCAGCAGCGCGCTGGCGGCCTTCGATAGCACCGTCTGGGTGTCGGACAGCGGCAACGATTTCCAGAACAGCACGCTGCGGTCCTTGCGCTCGTCGTACAGCGCGCCCAGGCAGTAGAAGAAGACCACGAAGGCGAGCACGATCAACGGCCAGGTCGAGGCCATGAACAGGCTCAGGTCGATGCCCTGGCCGAGCCGGTACAGGTCGTGGGCGTCCATCTGCGAGGTGAAGGCGCCCAGGTCGATGCCGTTGAACTGGACCTGGCCGTCGCCGACCTGGAAATTGCCGGTGGCGCGGCGCGCGGCCATCTCGCCGACGCCGAAGCCCATCATCGACAACAGCAGGAAGATCCCGCCGGCGACCAGGGGCGCCCAGAGGAAGCCGCCCTTGTGCTCCCAGAACTCGCGCCGCAGCAGGAGCTGGAACTTGTGGGTGGGGTGCGACATCGTTTTCGCGGGGGCGTTCATGCGTAGGTTCCCTTCATCGTGGCGACGAACAGATCGGCCAGGCCCGGGGTACGGGTCTCTCCGAGTTCGGCGAGCTGCGTGCGCGGCACGCCGTCGAACAACATGACTGTCTTGCCGAACGGCAGCGCGCGTTCGTCGATCGGTTGCAGCGCTCGCGCCGCTTCGGACCTGGCCGAGTCGACCATGACCTCGACGTAGCGGTCGCCGATCGTCTCCATCGGCGCGGCCAGCACCATCCGCCCGTCGCGGATGAACAGCACGTCGGTGAGGATGTGCTCGACCTCCTCGACCTGGTGGGTGGTGATCAGGATGGTCTTGTCCTCGTCGAAGTAGTCCTCCAGCAGGCGCTGGTAGAACTGCTTGCGATAGAGGATGTCCAAGCCCAGGGTCGGCTCGTCGAGCACCAGCAGGCGGGCGTCGATCGCCATCACCAGGGCCAGGTGCAGCTGCACGATCATGCCCTTGGACAACTCGCGCACGCGCATGTGGGGCTTGAGCTGGGTGTTGGCGAGGAAGCGCTGGCAGCGGGCCCGGTCGAAGCGCGGATGCACGCCGGCGACGAACTCGATCGCCTCGCCGACCCGGATCCAGCGCGGCAGCACGGCGACGTCGGCGATGAAGCAGACATCGTTCATCAGCTCGTCGCGCTGGGTGCGCGGGTCGCGGCCGAGCACGTCGAGCTGGCCCTCGAACGGCACCAGGCCGAGGATCGCCTTGAGCGCGGTGGTCTTGCCGGCGCCGTTGGGGCCGATCAGGCCGACGATGCGCCCGGCCGGGATGCTGAAGTCGGTGCCATCGAGGGCAACCTTGTTCTTGTAGACCTTGCGCAGGCCGCGCGCGGTGACGACGTTGCCGTTCATCGGTTGCCTCCGTTGGCGTGCTTGAGCAGTTCGTCGACGCCCAGTCCAAGGCGCTGGATGCGCTCCAGGACCAGCGGCCATTCCTCGGTCAGGAAGCGCTCGCGCTCGCTGGCGAGCAGCTTCTTCGACGCTTCTTCGGTCACGTACATGCCAAGTCCCCTGCGTTTTTCCACGAGCGCCTCGTCTGCCAGTTCCTGGTAGGCACGCGACACCGTGATCGGATTGAGCTGGTATTCGGCGGCCACCTGGCGCACCGAGGGCAGGGCGTCGCCCGGCTTGAGTTCGCCGTCGAGCATCATTGCGATCACCCGCTCCTTCAGTTGGCGGTAGATGGGGGCGCTGTCGTTCCACTGGATCGGGCTCATGGCTCAGCTCCCGGTGACGGTGCGCAGACCCTGCGCGAACGAGAAATAGGGGAGGGCCAGGCCGGCGCGGGCGCGACGCTGGTGGCGGCGCGAGGCGACGCCGCCTTCGTCCGCATCGGCGGCCGGGGCCTCGATGCTTTCGGCGGCAACCATCGCGCCGGCTCCGGGCATCGGCATGGACATCGGCGGCGGCCCGCCAGCGAGCAGCAGGAGACCGAACACCGCGGCTGTCGCCGACAGGGCCGTCACGGAATGCTGGAGCTTGCGGTTCATTTGGAGTCCTGCTTTGGGTAACTGGTGTTGTATGCAACTATAACACCTAAACACGGGTTGTCAACGTTCCGTGGACCAACTGATGGCATAGACCCCCTAGAATCGCAGCCACCGTCCGGAGCACTCCAATGGCTGTCGCCCGATCCCCGAGATCCTTGTCCATGGCCGTTTCCAGGGGCGCCGCCGCCTGCCTGCTGCTGCTCGCCGGGGTCGTGTTCGCGGCCGGGAGCGGCCTGCTCGGCCACAGCTATCGGCCGCTGGCGGGCAAGCAGCCGGTCGACCTGGCCCAGGCTTACGGCGGCAAGGTCCTGCTGATCGTCAATACCGCCAGCAAGTGCGGCTACACGCCGCAGTTCGAAGCGCTGGAGGCCCTGCATGCCAGGTACGGCGCGCAGGGGTTCTCGGTGCTCGGCTTTCCCTCCGGCGACTTCAGGTCGCAGGAGTTCGAGGACGAAAAGAAGATCCAGGAGTTCTGCACGCTCACCTATGGCGTGAAGTTCCCCATGTTCGAAAAGGTGCACGTGGTCGGCGCGCAGGCCACGCCGCTGTACCGCGACCTGTTCGCGGCTACCGGCGAGGCGCCGGCGTGGAATTTCCACAAGTACCTGGTCGGCCGCGACGGCAAGGTCCTGGCGACCTTCCCCAGCAAGACCACGCCGGACGACCCCGCAGTGGTCGCCGCGATCGAGGACGCCATCGCCGTCGGGCGCTGAACCGGCGACAATAGTCGCTGGCCAGGCCGGTTCCCGGCGCATGACAGGAGTTCTTGCAATGACATTCTTCGCGCGCGGCATCATCGCGCTCGCCTTCGCCGCCGCCGTTGCCGGCAGCGTCCAGGCCCAGGACAAGCCCGCGCTCGACAGCGAACGCGACAAGGTCAGCTACATGATCGGACTGGATGTCGGCAAGTCGATCGAGGCGGCGGGACCTGACGTCGACCTGCAGGCCTTCGAGCGCGCCCTGCGCAATGCGATGGAGGGCGGGCAGCCGCTGGTGGCCGAGGACAAGGTGAAGCCGCTGGCCGAGTCGCTGATGGCGCGGATCGCCTCGCGCGCGGGCAAGCTCCCGGCCGGGACGCCGGTGCCGACGGTGGCGCGCGACCAGGTCGGTTTCCTGATCGGTGCCGATGTCGGCCGCCAACTGGCACCGATTGCCGCGGAGATCGAGTTGCCGTTGCTGGTCGAGGGCGTACGCACCATTCTTGCCAATGCCGCCCCGGCGCTTCCCGAAGCGGAGGCCAACGCGCTTCGCGCGAAGTTCGCGCAACGCATGCAGGCGCAGGGCGAGGCGAAAGCCGCCGCCGAAGGCGCGAAGAACAAGGCCGAGGGCGATGCGTTCCTGGCGAAGAACCGCCTGGTGAAGGGCGTGTTCACCACCGGCTCCGGGCTCCAGTACATGGTGCTGCGCCAAGGCAACGGTCCGCGTCCGGGCCCGGCCAACGCGGTCGAGGTGAACTACCGCGGCACCCTGCTGGATGGCACCGAGTTCGACAGTTCCTATTCGCGCGGCCAGCCGGCGACGTTCTCGCTGTCGCAGGTCGTTGCGGGCTGGACCGAAGGCCTGGGGCTGATGCCGGTGGGCAGCAAGTACCGCTTCTGGATCCCTTCGGAGCTGGGTTACGGCGCCCGGGGAACTCCAGGCGGGCCGATCGGGCCAAACGAAACCCTGATGTTCGACGTCGAACTGCTTTCGATCCAGCCCTGACCAGCACGCGCACCCCCATCTCCCGGAGTACACCGATGCGATTGTCCCCCCGATTTGCCGTGATCGCGCTTGCGGTTTCCCTCGCCCTGCTTGCCGGCTGCAACAAGGCCGACGATGCCGACAAGGGCGACGACAAGGCCGCGACCGCCGCCGCCGACCCGGAAGCGATTCCCGGCCTGCCGACCGAGAAGGACCGCAACAGCTACATGGTCGGCATGGCGCTTGGCCGCCAGTTCGAACCGATGAAGGATGAGCTGGACATCGAGGTCGTGGTCAAGGCGATCAAGACCACGCTCGCCGGCGAAAAGCTGCTGATGACCGACCAGCAGGCACAGGCGATCGGCGAAGGCTTCCAGCGCAAGCTGCAGGCGAAGCAGGTCGAGAAGATGATGGCCGACGCGCGCGACAACGCACAGTCGGGCGAGAAGTTCCTGGCCGAGAACGCGAAGAAGCCCGGCGTGGTGACCACCGATTCCGGCCTGCAATACCTGGTGATCGAAGCGGGCAAGGGCGCCAGGCCCACGGCCAGCGACACCGTGCGCGTCAACTACAAGGGTTCGCTGCTCGACGGCACCGTGTTCGACGACTCGTCGCAGCATGGCGGCGCGGCGGAGTTCCCGCTGGCGCAGGTGGTGCCTGGCTGGCAGGAGGGCATCGTGCTGATGCCGGTGGGCAGCAAGTACCGCTTCTGGATTCCGTCCAGCCTCGGCTATGGCGAGACCGGTACGCCCGGCGGCCCGATTCCGCCGAATGCGACCCTGGTATTCGAGGTCGAGCTGCTCGATATCGTCGGCAAGGGTGCCTGATGCGGATCGGCATCTTCGGCGCCGGCTACGTTGGCCTGGTCACCGGAACGTGCCTGGCCGAAGTCGGCCACGACGTGCTGTGCGTCGATGTCGACGCGACGAGGATCGATGCGCTCACCCGCGGCGTCGTGCCGCTCTACGAACCCGGCCTGGAGCCGATGCTCCGCGCCAACCATGCCGCCGGCCGCCTGCGTTTCGGCACCGACGCGGCGGCCGCGGTCGCGCACGGCGAGATCCTGGTCATCGCGGTGGGCACGCCACCGGACGAGGACGGCAGCGCCGACCTGCAATACGTGCTCGCCGTGGCGCGCACGATCGGCGAGCACCTGGCGCGGCCCGCCGTCATCGTCGACAAGTCCACGGTGCCGGTCGGTACCGCCGACAAGGTGCGCACCGCGATCGCGACCACGCTGGCCGGACGCGGCGCCGAGATCGCCTTCGACGTGGTCTCCAATCCGGAGTTCCTGAAGGAAGGCGCGGCGGTCGACGACTTCATGCGGCCGGACCGGATCGTGGTCGGCGTCGACAACCACGACGTACTTGAGACGATGCGGCGCATGTATGCGCCGTTCAACCGCAACCGCGATCGCATGGTGGTGATGGACGTGCGTTCGGCGGAACTGACCAAGTACGCGGCCAACGCGATGCTCGCGACCAAGATCAGCTTCATGAACGAGATCGCCAATATCGCCGAGAAGGTCGGCGCCGACGTGGAGATGGTCCGCCACGGCATCGGTTCGGATCCGCGCATCGGCTGGCATTTCATCTATCCCGGTGCGGGCTACGGCGGTTCCTGCTTCCCCAAGGACGTGCAGGCGCTGGCGCGCACGGCCACGCAGCACGGCTACGAGGCCCGGTTGCTGGCGGCGGTCGAGGCGGTCAACGATGCGCAGAAGGGACACCTGTTCGAACTGATCCAGCGCCACTACGACACCGGCGAGGACGAGGGCGTGCGCGGCAAGACCTTCGCGGTCTGGGGGCTGGCGTTCAAGCCGGATACCGACGACATGCGCGAGGCGTCGAGCCGCCGCCTGCTCGCGCAGTTGTGGGAAGCCGGGGCCAGGGTGCGTTGCTACGATCCCGAAGCCGGCGCCGAAGCCGCGCGCATTTTTGGCGCGCGCGACGACCTGGTGCTGTGCGACTCGGCCGCGCAGGCGCTGGAAGGCGCCGATGCGCTGGTCGTGGTCACCGAATGGAAGCAGTTCCGCAGTCCCGACTTCGCCGCGTTGAAGTCGGCGCTCGGCGACGACGTGGTCTTCGACGGCCGCAATCTCTACCAGCCGGCCGAAGTCGAGGCCGCAGGGCTGGCCTACTACGGCGTCGGCCGGGGCCGCTCGCTGGCGAAGGACTGACATGGACCTGGCGACACTGGAATCGCGGCTGGTGGAGCTGGAAACGCGACTCGCGTTCCAGGAGCACGCGATCGTCGAATTGAGCGATGCGCTGGCCGCCTCCCGGGTCGAGGCCGCGCGCAATGCCGAACTGCTGCAGCAGGCACTGCAGGACCTGAAACAGTCGCGCGGCGATTTCTTCGCCGATCCCGGCAGCGAACCCCCACCGCCGCATTACTGACATGAGCGATTCACTCCGCGACCAACTGCTCGGCTTGGGCTTCAAGCCGCCGGCCAAACCCGAGCGCAAGCCGCCCCCGAAACCTGCCGGTAAACCCGCCGGCAGGAAGCACCAGGGCCAGCGGCCGCCTGCGCGCCCTCCCGCGCGGCAAGCGCGCGAGGACATCGACCTGGCCAAGGCCTATGCGATCCGCGCGCAGAAGGAGAAGGACGAGCGGATCCAGGCCGAGCGGCAGAAGCAGGAAGCCGCGCGCCTTCGTCGCGACGCCCAGGCCCGGCTGGCGCAGCTGGTGGAAGGCAAGGCGCTCAACGATCCAGCCGCGGAAGTCGCCCGTCATTTCGAGTACGGCGGCAAGATCAAGCGCGTGCACGTCACCGAAGCGCAACTCAAGGCATTGAACGCGGGCGAGCTCGGCGTGGTCCAGGTCAACGGGCGTTACCTGCTGCTCGACGCGGCATTGCTGGCCCAGGCCGAGGCGATCTATCCGCAGGCGATCGCGCTCAAGGTCGACCCGAACGCGCCGCTCGAAGACGACGTTCCCCCCGACCTGGTCTGGTAGGAGCGCGCCTTGCGCGCGATCCTCATTCCGGGTCGTAGTCGAGGTTGGAGGCGAGCAGCCGCTCGCCTTCCTGCAGGCTGATGCCCTTGCGCCTTGCGTAGTCGGCGACCTGTTCCTTCGACACGCGGCCGACCACGAAGTATTGGCTGCGCGGATGGCTGAAGTACCAGCCCGAGACCGCCGCCGCCGGGTACATCGCGAAATGCTCGGTGAGGGTGATGCCGGTATTCGCGGTCGCGTCCAGCAACCGGAACAGGGTCGACTTCTCGCTGTGCTCCGGGCAAGCGGGATAACCGGGGGCAGGGCGGATGCCGCGGTACTTTTCGGCGATCAAGGCGTCGGCGTCCAGCGATTCGTCGGCGGCATAACCCCAGAGTTCCTTGCGCACGCGCTGGTGGATGCGCTCGGCCAGGGTCTCGGCGAGTCGGTCGGCCAGGGCCTTGAGCAGGATCGCGTTGTAGTCGTCGTGATCGGCGCGGAAACGCTCCAGGTGCGGTTCGATGCCATGGCCGGCGGTGACAGCGAAGCCGCCGATCCAGTCCCGGCACCCGCTGTCCTTCGGCGCGATGAAGTCGGCCAGGCAGAAGTCGGGGCGCTCGGGCGGCTTGTCCGCCTGCTGGCGGAGGAAGTGGAGCTTCGCGGCTTCCGCCGCTCCCGCGTCGACCTCGACATCGTCGCCGACGCTGTTCGCCGGCCACAGGCCGACCACTGCTTTCGCCGTCAGCCACTTTTCGTCGACGATCTTCGCCAGCATCGCCCGTGCATCGGCGAACAGCTCGCGCGCCTGCGCGCCGACGACCTCGTCGTCGAGGATCGCCGGGTACCGGCCCGCCAGCTCCCACGCATTGAAGAACGGGCCCCAGTCGATCAGCCCGACCAGCTCGCCCAGCGGATAGTCGTCGAACACGGTGATGCCCGGCTGCCGGGGTTCCGGCGGCGCGTAATTGGCCCAGTCGCCGTCGAAGCGCTGGCCGCGCGCGTGCGCGAGCGACACCAGGCGCTTGCCGCCGTCGCGGTTGCGATGACGTTCGCGGATCTCGGCGTAATCGGATTCGTTGGCGGCAACGAAGGCATCGCGCTGGCCGGGCGAGACCAGCGACTGGGCGACGTTGACCGCGCGCGAGGCGTCCTTCACCCAGATCGTGGCCGACTTGTAGTGCGGGTCGATCTTCAGCGCGGTATGCGCGCGCGACGTGGTGGCGCCGCCGATCAGCAGCGGGATGGTGAAGCCCTGGCGCTGCATTTCCTTCGCCACGTGGCCCATTTCCTCCAGCGACGGCGTGATCAGGCCGGAGACGCCGATCATGTCGGCGTTCTCGGCCTTCGCGGTGTCGAGGATCTTCTGCGCCGGCACCATCACCCCGAGATCGACGACCTCGAAGTTGTTGCAGGCCAGGACCACGCCGACGATGTTCTTGCCGATGTCGTGGACGTCGCCCTTGACCGTGGCCATCACGATCTTGCCGTTGCTCTTGCCGGTATCGCCGGTACGCAGCTTCTCGGCCTCGATCCAGGGCAGCAGGTGGGCCACCGCCTTCTTCATCACCCGCGCGGACTTGACCACCTGCGGCAGGAACATCTTGCCGGCGCCGAACAGGTCGCCGACCACGTTCATGCCGTCCATCAGCGGCCCCTCGATCACGTCGAGCGGCCGCGTGGCTTCCAGTCGTGCCTCCTCGGTGTCTTCGACGACGAATGCATCGATTCCATGCACCAGCGAGTACGACAACCGTTCCCGCACCGACCCGTCGCGCCAGGCCAGCCGTTCCCCGTTCCCGGTTCCCCGTTCCCGCTTTCCGCCCTTGTGCTTCTCGGCAATCTCCAGCAACCGCTCCGTCCCGTCCCTGCGGCGGTTGAGCACCACGTCCTCGACCCGCTCGCGCAGCTCCGGGTCGAGGTCGTCGTACAGGGGCAGGGCGCCGGCATTGACGATGCCCATGTCCATGCCGGCCTTGATGGCGTGGTACAGGAACACCACGTGGATCGCCTGGCGGACCGGTTCGTTGCCGCGGAACGAGAACGAGACGTTGGAGACGCCGCCGGAGATGTGGCTCGACGGGAAGCGCCGGCGCAACTCGCGCGCGGCCTCGATGAAGGCCACGCCGTAGCCGTCGTGCTCTTCGATGCCGGTGGCGATCGCGAAGCAGTTGGGGTCGAAGATGATGTCCTCGGGCGGGAAGCCGGCCTGGGTGGTCAGCAACCCGAACGCGCGCGTGCAGATGTCGACCTTGCGTTCGACCGTGTCGGCCTGGCCGTCCTCGTCGAAGGCCATCACCACCACGGCGGCGCCGTAGCGGCGGACCAGCCGGGCCTGGCGCAGGAACTCGGCTTCGCCTTCCTTCATCGAGATCGAGTTGACGATGCCCTTGCCCTGCAGGCACTTGAGCCCCGCCTCGATCACGTCCCAGCGGGAGGAGTCGACCATCACCGGCACCCGCGCGATATCGGGTTCGGCGGCGATCAGGTGGAGAAAGGCGACCATCGCCGCCTTCGAATCCAGCATGCCTTCGTCCATGTTGACGTCGAGCACCTGGGCGCCGCTTTCGACCTGCTGGCGGGCGACCGCGACGGCTTCGTCGTAGCGGTCGTCGAGGATCAGCTTCTTGAACTTCGCCGAGCCGGTGACGTTGGTGCGCTCGCCGACGTTGATGAAATTGGATTCCGGGGTGATCTGCAGCGGCTCCAGGCCGCTGAGCCGGGTGTTGCGGGCGAGCACGTTCACGGTCGCATCGCTCAGGCCGCGTCCGCCAGGTTTGGCACGGCGCGCGGCTGCAGGTCGCGCATGGCGTCGACGATCGCCGCGATGTGCGCCGGGGTGGTGCCGCAGCAGCCGCCGACCAGGTTGAGCAGGCCGCTTTCGGCAAAGCCGCGCAGGTCGCGGGCCATGTCTTCGGGCGTTTCGTCGTAGCCGCCAAAGGCGTTCGGCAGGCCGGCATTCGGATGCGCGCTGACCCGGGTATCGGCGACCTGGGCAAGCACGTCCACGTGCTGGCGCAGCTCCTTCGCCCCGAGCGCGCAATTCAGCCCGATCGACAGCGGGCGCGCGTGGCGCAGCGAGTACCAGAAGGCTTCCGCCGTCTGCCCGGAAAGCGTGCGTCCGGAGGCATCGGTAATGGTCCCTGAGATCATCACCGGCAGGCGTCCGCCGACGGCCTCGAAGACATCGTCGATCGCGAACAGCGCGGCCTTGGCATTGAGCGTGTCGAAGATGGTCTCGACCATCAGGATGTCGGCACCGCCTTCGATCAGTCCGCCGGCGGCGTCGCGATAGGCTTCGGCAAGTTCATCGAACGACACCGCGCGGAAACCCGGCCGGTTCACGTCCGGGCTCAGCGATGCGGTGCGACTGGTCGGGCCAAGCACGCCGATGACGAAACGCGGCTGCTGCGGGGTGCGCGCCTCGGCTGCGTCGCAGGCCGCGCGCGCCAGCGCCGCGCCCTCGCGGTTGAGTTCGCGCACCAGCGACTGCAGGCCGTAGTCGGCCAGCGAAATGCTGGTGGAATTGAAGGTGTTGGTCTCGACCAGGTCGGCACCGGCGTCGAGGTAGGCCGCATGGATGTCGCGGATGATGCCCGGTTGGCTGAGGGTCAGCAGGTCGTTGTTGCCGCGCTGGTCGTGAGTTGCATCGGCGAAGCGCTGGCCGCGATAGCCGGCTTCGTCCAGTTCGTGGCGCTGGATCATCGTACCCATGGCGCCGTCCAGGACCAGGATGCGCCGGGCAAGCGCGGCCTCGAGCCGGGCAACGCGCGATGGATGCAGCCAGGGCAGGGACTCGCTCATGGCTTGCGCCCGATCAGCGACACCACCTCGAAATGCGGCGGCCGCCGTTCGCGGGTCACGGTTTCGCTGGACAGCAGTTCCAGGCCGGCCTTGTCGATGAAGCGCCGCAGTTCCTTTTCGGTGAAGCCGAGGTTGACGTGGCCGTAGGCCTCGACCGCGGCGCGATGGCCATGCCGGGCCAGGCTGGAAAGCAGCAGCTGCCCGCCGGGACGGAGCACGCGCGCGGCTTCGGCGACCGCCTGCGCAGGCTTGGCCGCATAGGTCAGGGCGTGCATCAGCACCACCAGGTCGAAACTCGCATCGTCGCAGGGCAGGGCGTGCATGTCGCCTTCGCGCACCTGCACGTTGGCGAAGCGGCTGAGCCGCTCGGCAGCGGCCGCGACTACCCGCGCACTGGTGTCGATGCACACGTAGCGGCCCGAATGCGGGGCCAGCAGTTCGGCGAGCACGCCGTCGCCGGATGCGATGTCCAGCACGTCGCCCGGCTCGAGCAGTGGCAGCGCGGTGCGCGCCAGCGCTTCCCATGTGCGGCCCGGGGAATAGTGGCGCTCCATGTCGCCGGCCACCGAGTCGGCCCAGTTCTGGTCGGCCGCGCGGTTGGCCAGCACGCCGGGTACGCGGGCTGCATCCTGGCGCAGCAATGGATCATCGCTGCCGCTGCTGATCGAATGCCACAACGCACGCTGGGCGGGGTCGAGGATGGCTTCGTCGAAGCGGTAGTAGGCCGAAACGCCGGCCCGGCGGTCGCGCACCAGGCCGGCTTCCTTGAGCTTGGCCAGGTGGGTGGAAACGCGGGGTTGCGCAAGCCGGGTGATCGCCGACAGCTCGGCCACGGTCAGCTCCTCGCCCTCCAGCAGCGCCAGCAGGCGCACGCGGGTGGCGTCGGCGAACACCTTGAGCCGGTTCGACCAGCCTTCCAGGTCCATTAATATCTTTCCATCGCGATTCAAGGATATAAGTTTCTGCCGGTTCCCGGCCGGGGTCAAGCGGGGTTCGGTTATGGGATGCGCCCGGCTACAATTGCGGTTCTGTCATGTCTTGCCAGGGTGGCCGCGTGGATTTCCGTTTCACCGAAGAGCAGTTGATGATCCAGGACGTGGCGCGCCGCATCGGGCAGGAAGTCATCGCCCCCAGCGCCGAGCACCACGACCGCAGCGGGGAGTTCCCGCTGGACAACATCCGCCTGCTCGGCGAGAACGGACTGATGGGAATAGAAGTCCCGGCCGAATACGGCGGCTCGGGCATGGACCCGGTGGCATACGTGCTGGCCATGGTCGAGATCGCGGCCGCCGACGCGGCGCACTCGACGATCATGTCGGTCAACAATTCCCTGTTCTGCAACGGCATCCTGATCCACGGCACCGAAGCGCAGAAGCAAAAGTACGTGCGCGAGATCGCCGAGGGCAAGGAAATCGGCGCCTTCGCCCTGACCGAACCGCAATCCGGCTCCGACGCCACGGCCATGCGCTGCCGCGCGGTGCGCCAGGCCGACGGCAGCTACGTGGTCAACGGCAAGAAGAGCTGGATCACCTCCGGCCCGGTGGCCAAGTACATCGTGCTGTTCGCCATGACCGATCCGGACAAGGGCGCGCGAGGCATCACCGCGTTCCTCATCGACACCACGCGCGACGGTTTCGGCCGCGGCAAGACCGAGCCCAAGCTCGGCATCCGCGCCTCGGCCACCTGCGAGATCGAGTTCAACGACTACGTGGTGCAGCCCGACGAGGTGCTGGGCGAGGAAGGCCACGGCTTCAAGATCGCGATGGGCGTGCTCGACGCCGGACGCATCGGCATTGCCAGCCAGGCCATCGGCATCGCCCGCGCCGCCTACGAGGCGACCCTGGAATACGTGCGCGAGCGCAAGGCGTTCGGGCAGCCGATCGGCGCCTTCCAGATGACCCAGGCCAAGATCGCGGACATGAAGTGCAAGCTCGACGCAGCCTTGCTGCTGACGCTGCGCGCGGCGTGGCTGAAGGGGCAGGGCAAGCGCTTCACCACCGAGGCGGCCGTGGCCAAGCTCACCGCCTCGGAAGGCGCGATGTGGATCGCCCACCAGGCGCTGCAGATCCATGGCGGCATGGGCTACTCCAAGGAGATGCCGATCGAGCGCTACTTCCGCGACGCCAAGATCACCGAGATCTACGAGGGCACCAGCGAGATCCAGCGCCTGGTCATCGCCCGCCACGAAACCGGGCTGCGCTGACGATGCAAGCCGCCCGCCGGACGTCGAGGTCGGACAGAACCGCCTGTCCCGTGTCGCGCGGCCACGATCGCCGCGAAAACAGGATCGTCGTGACCGGCACGGCCCGCCGCCCAACATCCCGGCC
>JALYWW010000064.1 GCA_030852515.1 Pseudomonadota bacterium | reverse complement strand
GTTGTGCACAGGCGTTGCCGCTGGCCAACGAGTCGGTGGCGGCCGTGATCGTGCAACACGTGGCCGGCGCCGGCGAGCCGGCCAGGATCCTGATGGAGGAGTGCGCGCGCGTGCTGGTGCCGGGCGGCCGGCTGTCGCTGTTCTGCCTGAACCCGTTGTCCCCATGGCGCTGGCGCTGGGCGGGGGCAGGCCCCGGCAGTGCCGAGCCGATGCCGTGGCGGCGCCGGATGCGCGCCGCCGGGCTGGTCCCGGAACCGGTCTCGCAAGGCCTGGGTCCACGCTGGGGCGCGGTGCCCGATCCATCGCCGCAGCACGGCCCCGGCCTGCGCGCGGCATGGCTGCTGCGCGCCGAAAAACGCACCTCTCCCCTGACCCCGGTGCGCACGCGCCAGCCGTTGCGCATCGGCGGCGGCGTGCCGGCCGCATGACGGGTCCCATGCATGACGAACCCATGACCGCAAAAGAAGTTGGCATCCACACCGACGGCGCCTGCCTCGGCAATCCGGGACCCGGCGGCTGGGCCGCCCTGCTGCGCTACCGCGGCCGCGAGCGCGAGATCTCCGGCGGCGAGGCGCTGACCACCAACAACCGCATGGAGTTGATGGCCGCGATCATGGCGCTGGAAACGTTGAGCGAACCCTGCGTGGTCGTGCTGCACACCGACTCGCAGTACGTGCGCCAGGGCATCACCGAATGGATGCCCAACTGGGTGCGGCGCAACTGGCGCACCGCCGGCGGCGCGGCGGTCAAGAACCGCGATTTGTGGGAACGCCTGCATGCCGCCGGCGCACGCCATTCCATCGACTGGCGCTGGGTCAAGGGCCACAGCGGCGATCCTGGCAACGAGCGCGTCGACCAGCTCGCGCGCGTCGAAGCCGAACGTTTCAGGCGCTAGACTGCAGCCATGCGCCAGATCGTGCTCGACACCGAAACCACCGGCCTTTCCTGGGAGAAGGGCAACCGTGTCGTCGAGATCGGTTGCGTGGAAATGGTCGAGCGGCGCCCGACCGGCCGCACCTTCCAGTGCTACCTGGATCCGGAGTGCGACTTCGAGCCGGGTGCCCAGGAAGTCACCGGCCTGACCCGCGAATTCCTGGCCGGCAAGCCGAAGTTCGCCGACGTCGCCGAGGAATTCCTGGCCTTCATCGACGGCGCCGAACTGGTGATCCACAACGCCGCCTTCGACCTGGGCTTCCTCGATGCCGAGCTTTCCAGACTGGGCGCGCAGCACCCGCCGTTGCGCGAGCGTTGCGCGGTCGAGGATTCATTGTTGCTGGCGCGCGAGCGCTTTCCGGGCCAGCGCAACTCGCTGGACGCACTGTGCCGGCGCCTGGGCGTGGACAACTCGCACCGACAGCTGCACGGCGCGCTGCTGGATGCCCAGTTGCTCGCCGAGGCGTACCTGGCGCTGACCTCGGGCCAGGGCGAGATCGGTTTCGATGCGCTGGCCGAGGCCGAACGCCGCGACGCGGCGCAATCGGTCGCGCGCCTGGCGGCCGTGGATGCGCCGCGACCGCGGGTCCAGGTATCGGCAGCGGAAATGCAGGCGCACGAGGCGCGCCTGGACAAGCTGCGCGCCAGGGCCGGGCGGGCGGTGTGGGACGAGCTCGACACCGCTGCCGTCGCCGAAGCCGAAGCTATCCCTGCCTGACCAGGACCACGGTGATGTTGTCCGAGCCGCCGCCGTCCAGGGCCGCGGCGACCAGCTCGTCGACGCATTCCTGGGCACTGCAGTCGGTGTGCGCCAAGGCGCGGGAGATGCGCTCGTCGTCGACTTCCTCGGTGAGTCCGTCGCTGCACAGCAGCAGCTGCATCCCGGTATCGAGCTCGCCGGACATGGTTTCCACGTTGAGCTGCTGCGGATCGGTCACGCCCAAGGCCTGGGTGACCACGTTGCGATGCGGATGGCTGCGCGCCTGTTCGACGCTGATCGCGCCGCGCCCGATCAGTTCCTGCACGTAGCTGTGGTCCTGGGACAACTGGGTCAGCTTGCCGTCGCGCCACAGGTAGACCCGGCTGTCGCCGACCCAGGCCACCTGGAAGCGGCGTCCGGAGATCTTCGCCGCGACCACCGTGGTGCCCATGGGCAGGGCGTCGCCGCGGCGCTGCGAGGCGCGGATGATGTCCTCGTCGGCAGTGCGGATCGCCTGGTCCAGGGCGGTGCCGCGCCGGACCTCGCGCACGATCGCCTCGCGCGCCAGGGCGCTGGCGACCTCGCCGTACTCGTGCCCGCCCATGCCGTCGGCCACCAGCCACAGCCCCAGCTCGCTGTCGCCGTAATAGGTGTCCTCGTTCAGCTCGCGGCGCAGGCCGACGTGGGTCAGGTGTCCGAACTCGATCATGCAACCTGCGGCCGGGGTGTGGGGAAGTAACGGGAAGAACGCAATCATCGCGGGCGGGCGGCCTGTCCACAACAGGCGCTTGTGGCTGGGCGCGCCGGTCCGTATCATTTGCGGCCCACCGGAGAGGTGGCAGAGTGGTCGAATGTACCTGACTCGAAATCAGGCGTACGTGTAAGCGTACCGTGGGTTCGAATCCCACCCTCTCCGCCATATTGTGAGCCCATGTCCGAACTCCTCGTCCCCGTCTCGTACGGCGAACTGCTCGACAAGATCGCGATCCTGCAGATCAAGTCCGAGCGCATGACCGAGCCGGCTAAGCTGGCCAACGTCCGGGCCGAGCTCTCGGCGCTGGAGAAGACCTGGATGGCGCACCCGGCCGCGGTCGAGGACATCGCCGCGCTGCGCGCCCGGCTCAAGGCGGTCAACGAGCGCCTGTGGGTGATCGAGGACGACATCCGGCTCAAGGAGAAGGCGCAGGCCTTCGACGCGGAGTTCATCGCCCTGGCCCGCAGCGTCTACGTCGAGAACGACGAGCGCGCGCGGATCAAGAAGGAGATCAACGTCGCCCTGGGCTCGACCTACGTCGAAGAGAAGTCCTATCAGGACTACGGGCGCGGCCCGGCCGCGTAACGCTCGAACGCGGCGACGGCATCGTCGACCGTGACCAGGTCCATCGCCCCTTCGACCTCGACCTTGGCGCCCCAGCGCAGTTCCGCCGCCGGCTTGCCGAGGAACCTGCGCGCCGCATCGTCGTAGCGGTCCACGCAATAGCGGCGATCCGAATACGGCCCGCTGCGCGCCGGGTTGCTCGCCGCGTGCAGCCCCAGCACCTTCGTGCCCATGGCGTTGGCGATATGCATCGGTCCGGAGTCCGGGGTCATCAGCAGGTCGGCGCGGGCGAGCAGGGCAGGCAGCTGCTTCAGCGTGTCCTTGCCGACCAGGTCCAGCGGCGGCTGCGCCATCGCCGCGATGATCGCGTCGGCGGTATCGCGCTCGAGCTGGCTCCGGCCGCCGCACAGCACTACCCGCCAGCCGCGTTCGATCGCGTGGCTGGCCACGGCGGCGTGGCGTTCGGCGCGCCAGTTGCGCAACTCATGGCTGGAGCATGGGGAGATCGCAAGCACCGGTCGTCCGTCGTCTTCCCATTGCGCGCGTGCCCAGGCATGCGCATCGTCGGGCACCGGCAGGTTCCATTCCACAGGCTCCTGGCGCAGCCCCAGCGGCTCGCAGAAGCTGCCGATGGCATCCAGCACGTGGGCGCCGGCGCGCGCCGGGATGCGCTCGTTGACGAACAGGCCGTGCAGGTCCTTCGAGCGCGCCTGGTCGTAGCCGATCCGGCGCCGTGCCGGGATGAATGCCGACAGCAGGTTGGCGCGCGCCGCCACCTGCAGTTGCAGCAGGGCATCGAAGCGGCGGCCGGCCAGCTGCCGGCGCACGGCGCGCATGCCGGCGATCCCGCTGCGCTTGTCGTATTCGATGAACTCGACCCCGGGCAGGCCTGCCAGCAGGCGGTGTTCGCCGAGGCCGATGATCCAGGTCAGCGCGACCCCGGGCCAGGCGCGGCGCAGGGTATGCACCAGCGGCAGCACGTGGGTGACGTCGCCCAGCGCGGACAGTCGCAGCAGGCAGATCGAGGAAGGAGGGGATTCGGTCGTCATGCCCTTGTTAGACTCGCTGGATGGTCGCCTTCGACGCAAACGAGAGCTTGACGCCCTTCGAGCATCGGCGCGACGGACGATCCGCCGGCTACGGGGCGATTCTGTTCGACGCGCGGCGCGTGCAGCAAGCGCAGCCCGGCTGGTTCGACCCGGCATGGTGGGGCGAGCGCGCCGTCCCGGTGTCGGCCGGGGGGCGTGGCGGGGCGTGGTTCGTGGAGGCCCCGTTCGGCCAGTCGGTGCTGCGCCACTACCTGCGCGGCGGCCTGGCGGCGAAGCTCAGCCGCGATACCTATGCCTGGCATGGCGCCGACCGCACCCGCAGTTTCAGCGAATTCCGCCTCACCCGCGCCCTGCATACGCTCGGGCTGCCGGTGCCACGGCCGATCGCGGCCTGTTACTGGCGCCGCGGCATGGGTTATCGCGCCGCGATCCTGGTCGAGCGCCTGCCCGGCGTCCGCTCGCTGGGCGAGCTGGCCGCGGAAGATCCCGCCAGCGCGCCATGGGACGCCGCCGGCCGGCTGCTGGCCCGGTTCCATCGCGCCGGCCTGGACCACGCCGACCTCAACGCCGACAACATCCTGTTCAACGTGGGCCCGCCCGATGCGAACAAGGGCTGGCTGATCGACTTCGACAAGGGCAGCATCCGCATCCCGGCCACCGGCTGGCGCGAGCGCAACCTGGCCCGGTTGCTGCGCTCGTTGCTGAAGCTGCGCGGCAATCGCGGCGAGCCAGGCGTGCGCGAAGACTTCGCGCGCCTGCGCCGCGCCTATGATGCGACCTGGTTGCAGGGAACCTGACATGGTCGCCAGTGGTACCGCCCCCGGAACGTGGGCATTGCGCTTCCACGGCGTCGGCAATTCCGGCGCGGTCGAACTCGGCTCGGCGATGGCCACGATCGAGCGCGACGGCGCGCCCTGGCTCAGCATCGACTGCGGCGGCGAAGGCCTGACCGCCTGCCTGGCCCACTACGGCGCGATGCCGCGCGCCCTGTTCATCACCCACGCCCACCTGGACCACGTCGGCGGCTTCGAGCGCCTGTTCGGCGCCAGTTATTTCGATCCCGCCAGCGCGCGCGATACCCGCATCTACGTGCCGGCGCCGCTGGTGCCGTTGCTGCAGCAGCGCGTGGCCAGCTATCCGAACGTGGTCGCCGAGGGTGGCGCGAATTTCTGGGATGCCTTCCGCCTGGTTCCGGTGGGCAACCACTTCTGGCACGAAGGCATGCGCCTGGAGGTGTTCCCGGTGCGCCACCACTGGCCGGACACCGCGTTCGCGCTGCGCCTGCATGGCAGCCTGGTGTGGACCGGCGATACCCGGCCGATCCCGGAGATGCTCGCGCGCCATGCCGACGCCGGCGAACTGGTGGCCCACGATTGCGCGCTGCATGGCAATCCTTCGCACAGTGGACTCGACGACCTGGAACGCGAGTATCCGCCCGAACTGCTGTCGCGTTGCCTGCTGTACCACTACGCCAACGCCAGCGACGGCGCGAGCATGCGCGCGCGCGGCCATCAGGTTGCGTCCCCCGGGCAAGTCGTCGAATTGCGCGCGCCACGGCCGTCGCCCGCGCAAGTGGCGGCACAGTCGTGAACGCAAGGTTGCATCCTGCCGCCGCCGGTGCGCCGCGCGACCTGCTCGGGCGTCCGTTGCGCGACCTGCGCCTGTCGGTGATCGACGCCTGCAACTTCCGTTGCCCGTATTGCATGCCGGCAGACCGCATCGCCGAAGACCATGGCACCGACAGTGCGTCGCGGCTGTCGTTCGACGAGATCGAAACCCTGGTCCGCGGATTCGCCCGGCTGGGCATGCGCAAGCTGCGCCTGACGGGTGGCGAACCCTTGTTGCGCAAGCGCCTTCCGGAGCTGGTGGCGCGCCTGGCGGCCATCGACGGCATCGAGGACCTGGCCCTGACCACCAACGGATCGCTGCTCTCGTCGCAGGCGCGCGCGCTGCGCGAGGCAGGTCTCGGGCGGCTGACGGTGAGCCTGGACGCGATCGATCCTGCATTGTTCCGCGCGCTCTCGGGCGGTCGCGGCGAACTTGCGAACGTGCTCGCCGGCCTCGATGCCGCGCAAGCCGCCGGCTTCGGCCCGCTCAAGCTCAACTGCGTGGTCCAGCGCGGCGTCAATGAACACCAGGTGCTGCCGCTGGTGCGGTTCGCGCGCGAACAGGGCCATGTCATGCGCTTCATCGAGTACATGGACGTGGGCACCTGCAACGGCTGGGACCGGGCGCGGGTCGTGCCTTCGGCCGAGTTGCGCGATGCGATCCACGGGCAATGGCCGCTGCGGCCGCTGGACCGCCATTACCGGGGCGAGGTCGCGGCGCGCCATGCGTTCGTCGATGGCGGCGGCGAGGTCGGTTTCGTCAGCTCGGTCAGCGCGCCGTTCTGCGGGGATTGCCATCGCGCCCGCGTGTCCGCGGACGGCCGGCTCTACACCTGCCTGTTTGCGGGCGAAGGCCATGACCTCCGCGCGACCCTCGCCCAGGGCGAGGATGCGCTGGTCGACCGCATGGCAGCGCTGTGGCAGGCGCGCGCCGATCGCTACAGCGAGTTGCGTGGCGAATCGATGGATGCGGATGCGACCGCGTCGCGCCGTCGCGTCGAAATGTACCTGGTGGGTGGCTGATGGCGGCCGGGAAAGTGTTGACCCATCTCGACAAGCGCGGCATGCCGGCGATGGTCGATGTTTCCGCGAAGGACGCCACCGCACGCGAAGCCGTCGCCGAATGCCGGGTGCGTTTCCCCGCCGCGGTTGCCGGCCAGCTGCGCGCCAACGGCCTGAAGAGCGCCAAGGGCGGCATCGTCGAGACCGCGATCATCGCCGGCACCATGGCGGTCAAGCGCACCCACGAGTTGATTCCGTTCTGCCACCCGTTGCCGATCGACGGTTGCCGGATCGCGATCGCCTGGCACAACGAGCGCGAGTTGCGCATCGAATGCGCGGTGAAGACCACCCACCGCACCGGCGTGGAGATGGAGGCGCTGACCGGCGCCACCGTCGCTGCGCTCACCGTCTACGACATGTGCAAGGCGTTGTCGCACGCGATCGTGCTGGGCCCGGCCAGGCTGCTGGGAAAGCGCGGCGGCAAGCGCGACTTCGGGGTTTCCGCGAAATGAAACTCAGGGTGCTGTACTTCGCCAGCCTGCGCGACGCGGCGGGCGTGCCGGAGGAAGACGTGCACACCGATGCCGTCGATGCCGCCGCGTTGTACACGGAGCTGCAGGCCCGCCACGGATTCGGCATGCCACGCGAGCGCTTGCGGGTCGCCATCGATGGCGCCTTCGGCCAATGGAGCGACGCGTTGCGCGAAGGCAGCGAGGTCGCCTTCATCCCGCCGGTGTCGGGAGGCTGAATGGCGCGCTTCGAGCTCTCGCCCACGCCGTTCGACACCGCCACGTTGCGTGCACGGCTGCTGGATGCGCGCGTCGGCGGCTACGCCAGCTTCGAAGGCTGGGTGCGCGACCACAACGACGGACGCAGCGTGCATGGCCTGCACTACGAGGCCTATGACGCCTTGGCCCGACGAGAAGGGGAGGCGGTCATCGAGGAAGCGCTGGCGAAGTTCGACATCCTCGACGCCGCCTGCGTGCACCGCACCGGCGAACTGGCGATCGGCGAGCTTGCGGTCTGGGTCGGCGTCACCGCCGCCCACCGCGATGCCGCATTCGCCGCCTGCCGCCACATCATCGATGAAGTGAAATCGCGCGTGCCGATCTGGAAGCACGAACGCTACGTCGAAGGCGATGCCGGCTGGCTGCATCCGGAAGGCTGAACCCGGCTCACCTGCGCAGCAGTTTCGCCAGCACCACCGCATCGTTGTGCAGTTCGTCCTTCGCCGAATACACCAGGGTGACATGCCCCTGGCGCGCGAGCTTGCGCAGCTCGGCCAAGGCAGGACTGCCCTTGAGCTCGGCGCGGTAGCGCTGCTGGAATTCGACCCAGCGCTCGGGATCGTGTCCGAACCATTTGCGCAGTTGCGTCGATGGCGCCACGTCCTTCAACCAGACGTCGATCGCGGCTTTCGCCTTCGTCACCCCGCGCGGCCACAGCCGATCGACCAGCACCCGCGTGCCGTCCGCATCCCAAGGTGGTTCGTAGGCCCGCTTCAGCGAGACCGCCATGGCAGGCTCCTCGACATGCTGGACTCCTCAGTCGTCCTCGCGCCGTTGCCACGACGCCATGCTCGACAGCACACCGTCGCGCCGGACCAGTCCGTGGAACAGCGCGGCGGCCAGGTGCAGCAGGATCACGGCGAACAGCAACAACGCCAGCCAATGATGCGCGCTGCGCAGCCATGCGAACAAGGCCGGGTCGTGCGGCGCGATCGGCATCACCACCGGATAGCCCGCCGCCGACAGCATCGCCCAGCCCACCAGCGGCATCGCCAGCAGCAACGCATACAACAGCCAGTGCGACAGCAGGGCGGCGCGTTGTTGCCAGCGCGGCATGTCGGCGGGCAACGACGGCGGCCGATGGCGTAGCCGCACCATGATGCGCAACAACACCAGTACCAGCAGGATGGCGCCCAGCAGCTTGTGGATGGCAAGCAGCAGCGCATAGGCCGTCGACGTCGTGGACACCATGCCGATGCCGATGAACAGCATCGCCAGCACCAGCGGCGCCATCAGCCAGTGCAGCAGGCGCGCCTTGGGGTCGAAGCGATTGCCCGGCGTCCTCATCGCGGAGCTCCTTCGCCGGAGCGCCGTCGCAGCGAAGCGGCGTAGACGGCCGAACGGGCCGCCAGCAAGGGGTCGTCGGAGGCGGCAATGCCCGATGGCAGTACCAGCGGATCGAAGGTGATGTCGCGGCATGGGCCGGCTGATTCTGGCAGCGCCTGCTCGATCACCAGCACGCCGACGTCTACGCGTTCGCGCGTCTCCGGCCACTGGATGGTGGCGTTGTCGCTGCGGTCGCCGGCGGCGGCCAGGGTGACCACCAGGTGCCAACGCTGCGGTCCCTGCCGCAGGCGTGCGGCCAGGTCGTTGAACAGGAAGTCGCGGTCACGCTCGTTGAGCGCATCGAAACGGCTGCGGTCGAGCGCGGTGAAGGCGGCCTTGGGCACCATCGACCAGCGCACCACGCGCGCGACGCCGTCTGCGGCGATGAAACGGAAGGCGTTGATCGAGTGGTAGCTACCGTTGGCAAAGCTCGATGGAATCGGGCGCGATGCCATGAACGCATTGAAGGCGCGGGTCTCCGGGTGCGCGGCCATGAACGCCGCCACCTTGGCCGGATCGGGTTTTCCGGTCGTCGGTTCCGGTGTGGTTGCGCGCTGCAGGCCGACGAAGTCGTGCACGGTGCCCACCGGGAACAGCGGCACGCTGTTCATCGCAGTGCGCCAGGTGCTGCCGTCGGCGGCCGTCAGGTCCAGGGCCAGGCTGCGCGGCGCAGGCACGCCATCGGGCGCATATGGCGAGCCCACGGCCAGCGCGAAGCGGCCGAACACAGGCGTGCGCCCGGGCGCGAACACCGCGGCTTTCGACAGTGCCTGGCCGCGGCCGTTGCTGTCGAAATGACCGATGACGCACGTGCCCTTCTCGTGGGCGCGCCGGAACCCGGGGTGCTCGCCGTTGTGCTGCTCGAGTACATCGGCCACGTCGGCTCCGGACAGGCGTGCGGGAGACAGCCAGCCGGCGGTCCAGGCAAACGCCAGGCCGATCGTGCCGACGGTGAACGCGATCAGGCCCAGGCGGGCGATCGTGCGGAATGGCCGTGGTGGTTGCGGTGGCGGGGTGGGAGGCGTCATCGTGGCTCCTGCGTGGCGTTCGATGACAGTGGGACGTCCGGGACGGCGGCTTATTCCACGGGAATAAACGCCGCCCTCGCGCGTCGTACCCAGGACACGGCAAGGATTTCATCCTCCATGAATGCGATCGACGACGACGAACTGCGCGCACTGTTGCCATCGCTGCGGCGGTTCGCGCTGACGCTGGTGCGCAACCCAAGCGATGCCGACGACCTGGTGCAGGCCAGCGTGGAGCGGGCGCTGTCGCGCTGGTCCACCTATCGAGGCGACGCCGGCCTGAAAGCCTGGCTGTTCTCGATCCTGCACCGAAGGTTCCTCGACCAGTGCCGGCGCGCGGGACGCTGGCGACGGGTGCTCGAGGCATTCGGTGCCGAGCCGGGCACCACCGTGCCATCGGCGGAGGACACCTTCGTGGCGCGGTCGTCGCTGCAGGCGTTCGCTGCATTGGCCGTCGATCACCGGGCGGTACTGCTTGTGGTGGTGGCGGAGGGACTGGGTTACGAGGAAGCCGCGCACGCGCTGGGCGTGCCGGTGGGCACCGTGATGTCGCGGCTGCATCGTGCGCGTGCCGCGTATCGCAAGCTCACCGGCGACGAACCCGGTGGCGCCCGGCTACGGAGGATCGGATGAACGAGCAGACTCCCGATGACGACACTTCGCAGGCGGATGTCGATCGTGAACTGCGCGCGGCGCTGGCCGGTGGCCTGGCGTTGCCGCCGAATCCGCGGCTGGACCCGGCCTCGATCCGGCGCAATCGCCGCAAGCGGATACGACACCGGTTCGTGCTGTGCGCCTCGCTGGTGCTCGCGCTTGGCCTGGGCGGCGTGGGCGGCTGGCAGGCAAAGTCCGCGCGGATCGCGGCTGCCGCGCCGCCGATGGAAGACGCCATGGCCGCATACCGCATATTCGCCACCGATCGCAGTCGTCCGGTCGAGATGGACGCCGCTCGTGGCGGGGAACTGCAGGCGTGGCTGTCGGCACGCCTGGGTCGGCCGATGGCGCTGCCCGACCTCCAGCCCTATGGTTTCGCGCTGCTTGGCGGACGCATGCTCGCCACGCCCGAAGGTGCCGCGGCGATGCTGATGTACCAGGATGCCGAAGGACGACGGATCAGCTTCTACGTGCGCCCGAGCACGCGCTTCGCCGATGCGCGCGGCAGTCGCCGCGACGATGGCCTCGCGTTGCGCTACTGGTACCGGAACGGGTATGGCTTTGCCGTGGTCGGGCGTGCCGACGACCCGCGCACGCTGGCAGTGCAGCAGGCGATTCCTGCCGCGACCTGAGATTGAAATGGCGATGGCCCCGCCAACTTGCCTCGGCGCCCGCGTCGATCGATACCGTTGCTGCCTTCCGGCCCTGGCGGGGTTTTCGACCTAGCGTCGCGAGGGGCCGACGGGGCCACCATAGGGACTTGCATGGACTTGCTGCTGCAAAATTGGCGGAGAGAGGGGGATTCGAACCCCCGAAGCGCGGTTTAGACGCTTACACACTTTCCAGGCGTGCTCCTTCAACCGCTCGGACACCTCTCCGCTGGACCCGCGAACGCCACCCGGGGATGACGTTCAGGGCCGGCAATTCTACCCGGTCATGTCAGAATGGGCCATGTCCTATCTCGTCCTCGCCCGCAAGTGGCGTCCGAAGCGGTTCTCCGAGCTGGTCGGGCAGGAGCACGTGGTCCGCGCCCTGACCAACGCTCTGGAAACGGGCCGCGTCCACCATGCCTTCCTGTTCACCGGCACCCGCGGCGTCGGCAAGACCACCATCGCCCGGATCTTCGCCAAGTCCCTGAATTGCGAGCGCGGGACCTCCGCCGAGCCCTGCGGGGAGTGCGAGACCTGCAAGGCGATCGATGCCGGCCGCTACATCGACCTGCTGGAGATCGACGCCGCCTCCAACACCGGCGTGGACAACGTCCGCGACCTGATCGAGAGCGCGCAGTACATGCCCTCGCGCGGCCGCTACAAGGTCTACCTGATCGACGAAGTCCACATGCTGTCCAAGCCGGCGTTCAACGCGCTGCTGAAGACGCTCGAGGAGCCGCCGGAGCACGTCAAGTTCCTGTTCGCGACCACCGACCCGGAGAAGCTGCTGGTCACGGTGCTGTCGCGCTGCCTGCAGTTCAACCTCAAGCGCCTGGACGAAGAGCAGATCGGCGGCCAGGTCGGCAGGATCCTGGAAGCCGAGGGCATCGCCGCCGATGCCGGCGCGATCCGCCAGCTGGCCAAGGCCGCCGACGGCAGCCTGCGCGACGGCCTGTCACTGCTCGACCAGGCCCTGGCCTATACCGGTGCCGCTGCCGGTACCGGCAAGCTCGACGATGCCGGCGTGGCGGCGATGCTCGGCAGCGTCGACCGCTCGCGCATCGGTGCATTGCTTGCCGCCCTGGCTGCTGGCGACGGCGGGCTGCTGCTGCAGGAGGTGGCGACGCTGGCGGAGTTCTCGCCGGACTGGAGCGGCGTGCTCGATGCACTGGCCGAAGCCCTGCACCACGTGCAGGTGCGGCAACTGGTACCGGGAATGGAAGTCGAAGGCGAGGGCATCGATACCGATGCGATCGCTGCCGCGGCCCGGCCGGAACTGGTGCAGCTGTGGTACCAGATGGCCCTGAACGCGCGCCGCGACCTGCAATATGCGCCCAGCCCGCGCGCCGGGTTCGAGATGGCCTTGCTGCGCATGCTCGCGTTCCGCCCCGGCCAGGTCGAGGGCGGCGCGCCGCCTCCGGCCGCGGCTTCCGGAACGCCCAAGGCTGCGTCGCGCAGCAGTGGCGCCGCGGCTGCCG
>JALYWW010000063.1 GCA_030852515.1 Pseudomonadota bacterium | reverse complement strand
GGCCGATGTTGCCTTCCTGGATCAGGTCCAGGAATTGCAGGCCGCGGTTGGTGTACTTCTTGGCGATGGAGATCACCAGGCGCAGGTTGGCCTCGACCATTTCCTTCTTGGCCTTGCGCGCCTTGGCTTCGCCGTAGGCCATCGCACGGGTGATGTCCTTGAGGTCGGCGAGCGTCACCATCATCGTCTTCTCGAGGGCGATGGTGGCTTCCTGCTCGGCGACGATCTGGTCCTTGACGTCGCGCAGGCCGCTCGACCACTTCTGCTTGCGCTTGAGGACGTCGTCGACCCACTGCAGGTTGGTCTGGTTGCCGTCCCACGCGCGGATGAAGTCCTTGCGCGGCATCTTGGCCACGCGCACCGACAGGTCGAGGATGCGGCGTTCGTGGTCCTTGATCGCGCCCTGCACTTCGCGCAGGTTGCGCACCAGGGTGTCGGTCAGCGGCAGCGGCAGCTTGATGGTCACGAAGATCGCGGCCATCTCCTCGCGCAGCTTCAGCACCGGCTTGGCGCCCGGGCCGTTCTTGGCGTAGGACTTCTGGAACTTGGCGTAAAGCGACGCCAGCTCGCTCATGCGGCGCTCGACCTCGACCGGATCCGGACCGGTGGGGCCGGCTTCTTCCTCTTCGCCCGAGTCGTCGTCGTCCTCGTCGGATTCGGAGTCGCTGTCGTCGTCCTTTGCGGCCGCGGGCGCGGGTACGGGCGCCGGCGGTTCCGGCTCCTCGTCGAGCAGGTCGTTGAAGCCGACCACGATCTCGGCCAGGCGCTTCTTGCCCGCCTTGTGCAGTTCGTAGTCCTCGACCAGCAGGTTCACCGACAGCGGGAAGCTGGCCAGCGACGACAGCATCTGGTTCAGGCCTTCCTCGATGCGCTTGGCGATCGCGATCTCGCCCTCGCGGGTCAGCAGCTCGACCGTGCCCATCTCGCGCATGTACATGCGCACCGGGTCGGTGGTGCGGCCGCCCTCGGCGTCGAGCGCCGACAGGGTGGCGGCGGCTTCCTCGGCGGCGGTGTCACCGACCTCGCGGCCACTGCCGGACTGGCCGGCCAGCAACAGGGTCTCGGCGTCGGGCGCGATCTCGTGCACCTCGATGCCCATGCCGTTGATCATGCCGATGATGTCTTCGATCTGCTCCGGATCGACCATGTCGTCGGGCAGGTGGTCGTTGACCTCGGCATAGGTCAGGTAGCCCTGCTCCAGGCCCTTGCTGATCAGGATCTTGATGTCGGACTGCGGAGCCTGGCGTTCGTTGGCCATATGAAAGGTGCCACCGGGAGATAGAGACGGAAAGAACCCTGCATTATACGTGATGGGCCAAATGGTCCGGCCTTTACGCCTTCAGCAGGAAGGTCACCGGGCCGTCGTTGGCCAGGCTGACGACCATATGGGCACCGAAGCGCCCGGTTTCCACCCCCGGCGGGTGGATCTGCCTGCATTCGCGCAGCAGGTCGTCGAATATCCGTTCAGCTTCGGCCGGCGCCATGGCCGTGCTGAAGCCCGGACGCATGCCCGAGCTGGTGTCGGCGGCGAGGGTGAACTGGCTGACCAGCAGCAGGCCGCCGCCGGTATCCGCCAGCGAGCGGTTCATCCGGCCCTGGTCGTCGCCGAACACGCGGTAGCCGACCAGCCGCCTGGCCATCCTTGCGACTTGGGCGGCGCCGTCGCCGGGCTCGATGCCGACCAAGGCGAGCAATCCGGGGCCTATCGCGCCCACGGTTTCGCCATCGACGGTGACCGCAGCGGAGCTGGCGCGCTGGATGAGGGCGAGCATGGGCGCATTGTAGGATGAGGCCATGGGCTCGATGGCATGAATGGCGAATGGCAACCACTGCCGCGGCGCGCGTTGCGGCTGTTCCTGCTGCGGGGGGCGCTGCTGGCGATTCCGTTTGGCGCGGCGGCGCTGGTGCTGGCCCTGGCGCTCGACGCCTGGTCGCCCGCGTGGGCGGGCATCGCGGGCGCAATCGTCGGCGCCGCGTTCGGTCTCTGGCGCGGCCACCGATCCTGGACTTACACCGGGTGGCGCCTGGACGCGGCCGGCTTCACCCTGCGCCGCGGGCATCTCTGGCGCAGCGAAACCCGGGTGCCGCAGTCGCGGGTCCAGCACCTGGACCTGCAGCGCGGCCCGCTGCAGCGTCGCTTCGACCTGTCGACGCTGGTGATCCATACCGCAGGTACGCGCCACAGCGCAGTCAGCGTGGGCGGCCTGGATGCGACGGACGCCGAACGCCTGCGCGACATCATGGCGCGCCAGAGCGAAGACGACGATGAGCCCGACCACGCCTGAGTACGGCGCCGAGCGCCGCCTGCATCCGATGTCCTGGTTGTTCGTGCTGCTGGCGCAGCTGCGCCAGTTCATCGTGCCGCTGGTGGCGCTGCTGTTCTTCGGCCAGCGCGACGAGTACGCGCTGTGGCCGCTGGTCGGCGTCGGCGCGCTGGCGCTGCTGTCGGTGTGGCAGTACTTCACCTACCGCTACCGGATCGAGGACGACAGCGTGGTGATCCGCAGCGGCCTGCTGCACCGGCACCTGCGCCAGGTGCCGTTCGCGCGGATCCACAACGTCGCCCTGCACCAGAACCTGCTGCACCGCATGTTCGACGTGGCCGAGGTCCGGCTGGAGTCGGCCGGCGGCGACAAGCCCGAGGCGCAGATGCGGGTGCTGCACCTGTCCGATGCGATGGCGCTGGAGCAGCTGGTGCGGCGACGCGGCGTGCTGCCGGCCGGCGGCGATGGCACGACCGACGCGGGCGAAGCACCAGGCCGGACCCTGTTGCAGTTGCCGCCGATGGAAGTGGTGCGCCTCGGGCTGGTCTCCAATCGCGGCCTGCTGGTGCTGGGTGGCGCGGCGGCGGCGATGTCGCAATTCAACCAGCAGCTGTTCGCCGACTTCTTCGAAGGCTGGGGCAAGGCGCTGTTCGGCTATGCCGATGCGCACCGGTTCGACGCCAGCGATTACGCGATCGCCGGTGCAAGCCTGCTGCTCGCCTTCGTGCTGCTGCTGCGCGCGCTTTCGGTGGGCCTGGCGCTGCTGGGCTATTTCGGATTCCGCCTCGACGAACACGGCCGCCGGCTGACGGTCGAGCGCGGGTTGCTGACCCGGCTGCGCACCAGCGTGCCGCGCCGGCGCATCCAGGCATGGACGCTGGAAGAAGGCCTGACCCATCGCCTGCTACGCCGGCGCAGCCTGCGCATCGACACCGCGAGCGGCGGCGCGGACTCCGAGCAGCGCGCACTGCGCGAGCTGGCGCCGATCGCGATGCCCGATGCCTGCAACGACCTGGTACGGCACCTGCTGCCGGGTGTGCAATGGCCACCCGCGCACTGGCAACCGCTGCATCGCCTGGCCTGGTTGCGGCTGGCATGGCCTGGTGCGGTGCTCGCGCTGGTGGTGTGCGCGGCGCTGTCCTGGCGTGGCGGCGCCTGGGCGTGGCTGCTGCTGGCCGTGTGGCTGGCCTGGACATTGCTGGCCGCGCACCGGCACGCGCACGGTGCCGGTTATGCCTGCGACGAACGCATGGTCGCCGGCCGCGGCGGCTGGTGGTCGCGACACTGGCGCTTCGCCGAGATCGACAAGCTGCAGGCGCTGCGCCTGGCGCAATCGCCGCTGGACCGGCGTTGCGGCATGGCCACGCTGGTCCTCGACACCGCCGGCGCAAGCGCGATGGCGCCGCCGCTGCGCTTGCGCTACCTGCGCGAAGCCGAGGCGCGGGAACTGTTCGAACGCCTGGGCACGGCCGTCGCCGCGCGCAAGCTGCGCTGGTAGCCGCGTATGGTCAAGCGACTGCTCGGCAACCTCCTCTACCTGCTGGCATGGACCGTAGGCCACCTGCCGTGGCCGTGGCTGCATGCGCTCGGCAATGGTCTCGCGCGGGTATCGCGCTGGCGCGATGCGCGCGAATCGCGTGTGGCAAGGCGCAACATCGAACTTGCCTTCCCGGACCTGGACCCGGCCGAACGCGACGTATTGCACCGCGCGGTACTGCGCACCACCGCGCGACAGGCGCTGGAAACGCTCGCCCTGTGGACCCGGCCGCACCCGCGCAACCTGGCGCTGATCCGCGAGTCGCACGGCACCGGACTGTTCGACGCGGCCATCGCTGCCGGCCGCGGCGTCATCGTCGCGGCGCCGCATCACGGCAACTGGGAATTGCTCAACCAGTGGCTGGCGGCGCGCACGCCGCTGGCGATCCTGTATCGCCCGCCGGAGTCGGCGATCGGCGAAGCCTTCCTGCAACGGGTGCGTGCCGATGACGGCGGTCGCGTCACCCAGGTGCCGGCCGAAGGCGCGGCGGTACGGCAACTGCTGCGCACGCTGCAGGGCGGCGGCGTGGTCGGGATCTTGCCCGACCAGCAACCCAAGGCCGGCGAAGGCGTGTTCGCGCCGTTCTTCGGCATCCAGGCCCTGACCATGAGCCTGCTGCCGCGGCTGGCCGCGCGCACGGGCTCGGCGGTGCTGTTCGCGTACTGCGAGCGAATCCCGGGTCCGGGGCCTGCGCCCGCGTTCGCGCTGCGGATCGAAGCCGCGCCGGAGGGCATCGACGATGCCGATACCGCGACCGGTGCGCACGCCCTCAATGCGGGCGTCGAGCGCATCGCCCGCCGCGATCCGGCGCAGTACCAGTGGACCTACAAGCGTTACAAGCAGCGGCCGCCGGGGAGCGGCGAGGCCAATCCCTATCGCGACCTGGAAGGGCCCCAGTAACCGATCCGCCGGCGCAGCCTGAAATGGCGCCACCAGTTGCGCGGCTTGGGTTTGCGATTGCGTCCGCCTGCGGCGATGAACGCCTCGACCGCATCGAGCACCCGTTCGCTGGCATGGCCGTCGCGATACGGATGGATCGCTGCGCCGAATTCGGCGATTGCCTGCATCAGTTCGGGTGGCCGCGACAGTGCGCGCTCGATCGCCGGTTCGAACTGCGCGACCTCCTGGATGTCGATCAGCTGCGGCCCTGGCCGGCGGTTACGGAACGTCACCACTGGCTTGCCGGTGAGCAGGAACTCGCTCAGGGCCGACGAAGTATCCGAGCACATCATGTCGGCCTGCGCGAACAGGTCGAGGATATTGTCGTCGTCGGCGAATCGCAGGTGCTCATTCTCCAGCGCACGGTACTGCGCAACGACAGCGGGATCGGTTTTGGGGTGCAGGGTCACGATCCACTTCCAGCGTCCGTCGCGCGACAGGCGCTTTACCTCGTCGTGCAGGATCCCGGCGGCGCTCCAGGAGGGCGAGAACGTCGAGTGGTAGAGGATCACCGGCGGTTGGCGCACGGGCGGCAGCGGCCCGTCGATGCTGCGCAGGAACGGGTCGAGCTTGGGCCAGCCGGTCTCGGTGACGCTGAAGTGGCCCAGTTCGTCCGCCAGCGCCTGGAACTGGGCGGTATCGCGCGGGCCGGTGGTGCAGTACAGGTCGAAGAAGCCGCGGATATGGATGTGCCGCGGTTTGCCCGCATCGAAGCCATGGAAGACTTCGACCTTTACCCCGGGAAAGAAAGCCGGCAGGTGGTTGCCGGGCGTCAGTACGGCGTCCGGATGCCACTCGCGCACCTGGGCGACGTCGAGCAGGCGCTCGCCGGGCACGAGGTCGGCAGCGCCGGGGCCGTCGAAGAACCATGCCGCCTCGCCGCCGCGCCGGCGGATCGCATCCTGCAGCGGGCGCAGGATCGCAAGCGCGTAACGCTCCGATCCGTACAACAGGTAACGCCGCGCGTGCTGGGCCATCGGTTGCTTCCGTCAACGACACGCCATGGTGGCACGGGCGGGCAGCAGCCACCACTCGCGCCGATTGGCGCCGCCCAGCGACTGCGCTTGCGGCATTGCCACGCACGGCATCAATGCCGTGTCCTGGACCAGCAGCCAGCGCGAAGCCGGCGCCTGTCGTTGCCACGCGAGCGCGCGCTGCATCTGTTCCGCCGGCGCGGCCTTGAAGCCGAAGGTCGCGGCCGGACGATCGGCCATCAGCAGGTTCTGCTCGCGCCAGGCAACCAGTCCCAGCTGCGCATCCGGACCGATGCGCCGGCCGGCGTCGCGCATCAGGGCCGCGGCCGAACCCGAGTCGGTGAGCAACGGATAGGCCACCACCCCGTAGGCGATCCACAGCCCCGCAAGCACGCCGAGCATGCCTGCGATCGCGCGGCGACGACCGGACCACGCCAGGCAGCCGATGCCCCAGGTTCCGATCGCGAGCAACATCCAGGCGCCGGCATCGACTTCGCCCACGCTCAGTCCGCGCTCCACCACCAGCGCGGTTTCGAAACGCGGTTCGGACACCAGCATCGCCAGGCCGGCGCCCGCGAATGCGACCACCAGCAGGATCGAGAACCCCAGCGCCAGCCATTGCGCGCCGCGCCGACGCACGATGCCCGGCAGCAGCGGCGCCAGCGCCAGGCAGGCCATGGGCAACGCCGGCAGGATGTACACATCGCGCTTGCCCGCAGGGATCGAGAAGAACACCAGCACCAGCAGCCACCACCCCAGCGGCAGCAGGTAGCGCGCGTCGCGGCGGCGCAGGCGTCGCCACCACGCCGGCAGGGCCCAGGGCAGGGCGAGCATGGCCGGCAACCACGCCAGCGCAACGACCTCGATGAAGTACCAAGGTGGCTGCAGGTGGTCCCAGGACTGTGCGTAGCGTTGCGCGGTCTGCTTGAACAGGATCTCGTCGAGATAGGCGCGGTAGGCCGGGTCGGCGCTGCCGGCAACGGCCAGCAGCAGCGGCACCAGCCACAACGACACCGCGAACAGGAACGCCAATGGTCCGAGCAGCGCGCGGATGTCGCGCAGCGGCGCGCGGGCACCATGCCAGCCGCGCGATGCGGCAAGAATGGCGGGCAGCGGCATCAGCAACGCGAGCACGCCGACGCCCTTGGTGATCGTGCCCAGTCCGGCGGCGAACCAGCCCAGCGCCCACCACCGCCAACCAGGCCGCGGATCCCCGCGACTGGCGAGGAAGAAACGCAGCAGCGCGTAATTGCCCAGGGTGATCCAGAACGTCACCAGCGGATCGATCTGCGCCTTCCGCGCCTGGTAGGTGAATTGCAAGGCGAAAAGAAGCGCGTACCCGGCATACAGGCCGACCCGGCGTGTCCACAACCTGCGTCCGAGGTCGACCACGCACCACAGCGTGCCCAGTGCCGCCAGCAACGACGGGAGCAGGAAGGCGACGCGCCAGTTGCCGAGCACGCTGTATGCGGCGGCCTGCAACCACATGAACAACGGCGGCTTGTCGGCATACAACTCGTTGCCGCGATGCGGGAACAGCCAGTCGCCGCTTTCGACCATGTGCCTGGCGACCAGGGCGAAGCGCGGCTCGTCGGCCGGCCATGGATCGCGCAAGCCGAGACCTGCGCCCAGCACCAGCAGGGCCAGGATCCAGAACAGCCAGGTCTCGCGGGTGGAGCGTGGGGCGGCCATGCCCGCGCATGGTAGAACATGCGTCGATGACGACCGTCAAAAACCGGGCCGCCCGCCCGCTGGTCATGCGCTGTGGTGCCTTCGGCGACATGGTCATGGTCAGCACGTTGCTGCGGCTGCTGTCGGCGCGCTTCGAGAGCCCGGTGGACCTAGTCAGCTCGGGTGCCTGGACCGCGCCGCTGCTGCGCAACGAACCCGCGCTGGGACACCTGCAGTTGCTTACCAGCCGCAAGACGCCCTACCCGCTTTGCCCCAGCCAGTGGGCGCTGGTGCGCTGGTTGCGGGCCCGCGGCCGCGGGCCGGTCTACGTGGCCGATATCGAGCCTGCAAGCCGCGCGCTGCTCGATCGCGCCGGCGTGCATCCCGACGACATCGTCGCGCGTACCGCCGCCGATGACGCCCTGCCGCGGCCATGGCCCGACCGCTGGCTGGAACTCGGCATGCGCGACTGCGCGCGTGCGTATCCCACCGCATCGGTAGCGGCCGCGGAGTTCCGCCTGCCACGGCTGGTGGTGTCCGGCGACGCGCGCATCGAGATGGAACGGTGGCGTTCGGCGCGCGGACTGGCGGGGCCGCTGGTGCTGTTCCAGCCAGGCAACAAGCGCACCCACAAGCGCGGCAGGATCGCCACCCAGGGACACTGCAAGCACTGGCCGCCGCAACGCTGGGCCGAGGTCGCCGCGGCGATCCACGCAACGGCGCCGGATGCGCAGGTGCTGCTCTGCGGTTCCGCGCCGGAGCACGCAGTGCTGGAGGACATCCGCATCGCCTGCGGCGGCGATCGTCGCGTGCACAACCTTGCCGGCGACCTGCCGATCCCGCGCCTGCTGGCCCTGATGGAAATCGCGCTGGGCATGGTCTCGGTCGATACCGGCCCGGCGCACGCCGCGGCCGCGCTCGGTTGCCCGCTGGTGGTGTTGTTCGGCGATGCCCCGCCGGCGGTCTGGCATCCGCTCGGCCCGGGGCCGATTGCGCTGCTGGGTGGCGGGCGCGGCAGCGAAAGCCGGGTGGCCGATGTCGATGCCGCGGCAGTTGCGGCGGCCTGGGACAGGCTCGCGCTACGCCGGGACGCGCCTCAGGACTTGCGCAGCCGCGCGTAGAAGAATCCGTCCATGCCATCGGCGCCGGGCAGGCGCTGGCTGCCGTACCCGGTGTCCTCGCCGAAACGCGCGTCCAGTGGCTCGAGCATCGCGTCGTGCGTGCGGGCGAGGAAAGCGGCGACCTGGGCGTCGTTCTCGCGCCGCAGGATCGAGCAGGTTGCGTACAGCAGGGTGCCGCCGGGCGCGAGCGCCGGCCACAAGGCATCCAGCAATCGCGCCTGCATCGCGGCGAGATCGTCGATGTCCGACGCGCGGCGGTGCAACAGGATGTCTGGCTGCCGACGGACGACGCCAGTGGCGCTGCACGGCGCATCGAGCAGGATGGCGTCGAACGCGGTGCCGTCCCACCATTTGCCGAGGTCGGCCGCGTCGGCGGCGCGCAGGCGCGCGTTGCCGTCGTCCACGGCGAGACGGGCGAACGTCGCGCGCACGCGCTCGAGGCGGCGGGCGTCGACGTCCAGTGCCAGCAGGCGCAGCGCGCGGTCGCGTTCGAGCAGGTGCGCAGCCTTGCCGCCGGGAGCGGCGCAGGCGTCGAGTACGTGCGCCCCTGGCGCCGGCGCCAACGCATCGGCCACCAGTTGCGCGCTGCCGTCCTGCACCGACAGCTCGCCGTCGGCGAACCCCGGCAACGCCGAAACCGGCACCGGCGCGTCGATGCGCAGGCCATCCGGGCACGCAGGCACCTGCACCGCTTCGATCCGGCTTCCGGCCAGGCGCGCCAGTGCGGTTTCGGGCGTGGTCATGCGCCGGTTCACCCGCAGCCATAGCGGGCCGGGTTCGGCGCTGGCCTGCACGATCGCATCGACCTGGCCGGGCCGGTCGCGGCGCAACGCGTCGAGCAGCCACGCCGGCCACGACGCGGATGCGTCCACCATCGGCAGGCCGTCGCGTTGCGCGCGCCGCAGCAACGCATTGACCAGGCCTGCCTGGTGTGCGCGCCCGAGCAGGCGCGCGGCATCCACGGTCGCCGCCAGCGCGGCATGCGGCGGCAACTGCAGCGCATCGAGCTGGGCGAAACCTGCATACAGCAGCGTGCGCAGGATGCCGTCGCGACGCCCGGGGGGCTTGGGCATCCACTGCGCCAGGGCCGCTTCGTAGCGCGCTCGCGAACGCAGCGCAGCGAACACGATGGCTTCGAGCAGTGCGCGATCGCGCGGATCGGGCAGCGCCGGCAGCGCCGTGGCCAGTTCGGCCTTGAGCGATCGGCCGCCATGCAGCACCGCGTCGAGCAGGCGCGCGGCAGCGGCGCGGACGCCGGCGCCGCCCGCATCCGGGCGACCTCGGTTGTTCATGCGCGACCCAGCTGCGGGCGTGCGTTGAGGTAATCGGCGGCAGCCATCGACCGGCCGCCTTCGCGCTGGACCTGCAGCAGGCGCAGGGCGCCGTCGCCGCAGGCGATGTCGATCCCGTCGCGACCGGCGGCGACGACGTCGCCGGGCGTAGCGGCATGCGCGAGCGACAACGCCCGGGCGTGGTGGATGCGCACGCGTTCGCCGGCCAGTTGCGCTTCGGCCACGGGCCAGGGATTGAATGCACGCACCTTGCGCGCCAGCACTTCGGCCGGCTGCGACCAGTCGAGCCTGGCTTCGGACTTGTCCAGCTTGTGCGCGTAGGTGACACCTGCCTCGGGCTGCGGCTGGCGCACCGGCCGCATGCCTGCGCGCAACAGGCCGAGGCCGTCGGCGAGGACCTGGGCGCCGAGTGCAGCGAGGCGATCATGCAACTGGCCCGAGGTTTCATCGGCACCGATGGCGATGCGCTGGGTGAGCATCACCGGCCCGGTATCCAGGCCCTTTTCCATCTGCATCAGGCATACGCCCGTCTCGGCGTCGCCGGCTTCGATGGCGCGCTGGATCGGCGCCGCGCCGCGCCAGCCCGGCAGCAAAGAGGCATGCACGTTCCAGCAACCGTGGGTCGGGATGTCGAGGATCTTCTGCGGCAGCAGCAAGCCGTAGGCCACCACCACCATCAGGTCGGGTCGCAGCGCGCGCAAGGCATCGCGCGACACCTGCGACTTCAGCGATTCGGGCTGCAGCACCGGGATCCCGCGCTGCACCGCCTCCAGTTTCACCGGCGACGGCTGCAGGCCGCGACCGCGGCCCGCGGGACGATCAGGCTGGGTATAGACCGCAACGACTTCGCCGCGGCTGGCGGCAGCGCGCAACGCGGGAACGGCGAATTCGGGGGTGCCGGCGAAGACGATCCGCATCGCGGGCCGTCAGGCGGCGTCGGCGCGGCGTTGCTTGGCGAGTTTCTTGCGCACCATCTCGCGCTTGAGCGGCGAGAGGTAGTCGACGAACAGCTTGCCGTCGAGGTGGTCGATTTCGTGCTGGATGCAGACCGCGAGCAGGCCGTCGGTGCTCAGCTCGAACGGCTTGCCGTTGCGATCCAGCGCCTTGACGGTGATTTCGGCCGCGCGGGTGACGTCGGCGAAGATGCCGGGCACCGACAGGCAGCCTTCCTGGCAGATCTCCTCGCCACCGCTGGCCACGATCTCCGGATTCACGAAGACCAGCTGCTGGTCCTTCCCTTCCGAGACGTCGATGACCATGAAGCGCTTGTGCACGTCGACCTGGCTGGCGGCCAGACCGATGCCGGGGGCCTCGTACATGGTTTCGAACATGTCGTCGAACAGCTGCTGGGTCGACGCCTCGGCCAGCCACGACGGATCGACCGGCACTGCCTTGGTACGCAGCCGGGGATCGGGGAATTCGAGGATCGGGAGCAGGGCCATGGCTTGAAAATGGAGGCGTGGGTCACATCCGCAAGCACCCGGCTTGCGGAATTGCGCAATTATACCGCTACCGGCTTGCCTCCGGCCGCGATCCCTGCGCTATATTGGCCCGGGTTAAGGGTGGGTTTTCCCAAGGGGAGCGGGTACATGGCCGCAAAGCTTAAACATTTGCCTCAAGGGCTGCGCACGGTCATGGCCGTAGCGTTGCTCACGATCACCACCTGGGCGGTCGCGGTCGACCTGCGCGCCGACCATCCGGACACCTACGTGGTGAAGCGGGGGGACACCCTGTGGGACATCGCCGGGCGCTTCCTGCAGAAACCGTGGTTGTGGCCGGAAATCTGGCAGGCCAATCCGCAAGTCGAGAACCCGCACCTGATCTATCCGGGCGACCTGCTCTCGCTGGCCTACCTGGACCGCGTGCAGCAGCCGCAGGCCGTGATCCAGCCGGGCCCGCGGACCGAGCCGCCGATCACCGGCATTCCGCTCGGCGAGATCGAGCCGTTCCTCAAGGACCTGCGCGTCGTCGATTCCTTCGAGGACATGCCGTACGTGGTAGGCCTGGAAGACGATCGCCTGCGGGGCGGCCAGGGCCAACTGGTCTACTTGCGCGGCATTCCGTTCGCCCAGCCCGGCCAGCGCTTCATGGTGGTCCGCCCGGTCCAGCGCTACGCTTTCGTCGACCGCACCGATGCCTGCTGCGACCTGTTCGACCGGGACGTCCTGGATTTCCGCGGCAAGCACACCCTCGACTCGGCCGACTTCTGGGCCAGTGTGATGGTGATGGACAAGGGCACGGAACTGCTGGGCCACGAGCTCAAGCGGGTCAGCACCGGCACCATCACCCGTGGGGAGGTCGGCGGCATCGAGGCCAGCACGCTGATGCTGGACGAGAACTCGCACGAAGTCCGCGTCGGCGACCGGATCATGCCGGTGGACGTGCAGTCCTACGACCCCTACTTCCACCCGCACCCGCCGGCACGCGACTTCGAGTACGGCCGGGCCAAGGTCATGGCGGTGGCGGACATGCTCGCCACCGGCGGCCCGCACGACGTGGTCGCGCTTTCGGTCGGCGCACGCGACGGCATCGACAACGGCACCGTGTTCTCCGCATGGCGCGTCGGCAGCAATTCCGTGGACCGGGTCGAGTACGGCCTGGACCGCACCGAGGGCACCATTCCTTCGGGTAGCAAGGTGCGGCTGCCAGACGAGTTCGCCGGGCACGTGATGGTGTTCCGCACCTTCGACAAGATGAGCTACGGCCTGGTGATGGACAGCGTCAAGCCGACCCGCGTCGAGTTCGAACTGAAGCATCCGGACGCACCGTACTGACCGCGGGGCAATCCCTGACGGCTTGAAGCGA
>JALYWW010000130.1 GCA_030852515.1 Pseudomonadota bacterium | reverse complement strand
CCTGTTCGACGAACAGGTCCGCGACATGTTCGATGCCATCGCCGACCAGGTCGCCGGCGCGATCCACCTGGCGCGGCTGGCGGGGGAGCTGGAGACGGCCAACCGCAAGCTCGAAACCCTGTCGATGAGCGATGGCCTCACCGGTGTCGGAAACCGGCGCCATTTCAACCGGCAGCTGGCCCTGGAATGGAAGCGGATGGCACGCGATCGCCAGCCCCTGGCGGTACTGCTGGTGGATGCCGATCACTTCAAGCTGCTCAACGATGCCTGCGGCCATCTGTATGGCGACGAATGCCTGCGCGAGTTCGCACGGCTGTGCACCCTGGTCCTGGAAGGCGACCTGGTTGCGCGATTCGGTGGCGAGGAGATGGTGATCATGCTGCCGGGGCGTGACCTGGAACAGGCGCGCATCGTCGCCGAACGGTTGCGCCTGCGGATCGAGGATGCGGCGATGGCGCACCCGGCGTCGCCGGTCGCCGCGCACCTGACCGTCAGCATCGGGGTCGCGGCGCTGGTCCCCGAGGTCGACGGCGAACCCGAACGCCTGGTCGCCGCGGCGGACCGGGCGCTTTATGCGGCAAAGGCGCGAGGGAGGAATCGGGTGGTGACGGCCGAAAGCTAGGGAGTTGCGCGCAAGGCGCGCTCCTACGGCGCTTCGTGCCGGCCCTGGGCCTTGGCCCGGCGGATCACGGCGCGGACCAGCTCGCGATCGCGGTGCCGCGAGATCGGAATGGCGCCCAGGGTGATCGCCTGCTCGCGCAGCTCGGCGTTGACGTCGTAGTGCGCACCGCTGGTCTTGTCCTGGAAGGCGCGGCGGGGAATCCCGAGCCGGGCGGCCATCGCATGCAGTTCGTCCAGGGTGTCGGCCATCAGGTGCGCCCAGCGATGTCCGCGCCACAGGGTCACGGCATCGTCGACGTAGACCGCCATTGCCGGGTCAGTCGCCGTCGGCGTCCAGCAGGTAAGGCTCGACGGTGCCCTTGAGCTTCATGGTCATCGGATTGCCGCGCCGGTCCAGGGACTTGCCGGCAACCACCCGGATCCAGCCCTCGCTGATGCAGTATTCCTCGACGTTGGTGCGCTCGCTGCCGTTGAAACGGATGCCCACGCCGCGCTCGAGCAGGGCGGCATCGTGGTGCGGGCTGCGGGGGTCCAGGGACAGGCGGTCGGGCAGTTCATTGCTCATCGGCACATGATAACTTAGCCGCCGATGGCAATCCGGCGCGAACTGTTCGCAGGCGAAGTGCTCTACCGGCAGGGCGACGCATCCGATTGCGCCTGGCTGGTGGAGAGCGGCCAGGTGGAACTGGTGTCGGTGCAGGGGCGGCGCACCGCCCGCCACGGCCTGCTCGGCCCGGGCGAACTGCTGGGCGAGCTGGGCCTGATCGACGGCGCGGCGCGCAGCGCCACCGCCACCGCGCGCGCCGACAGCGTGCTGCTGGCGATCGAGCGCGAGCAGTTCATGGAGCGCCTGCAGTCTGGCGACCCGATCCTGCGCACCCTGGTCGACAGCTTGCTGCAGCGCATCCGTGGCCTGGTCGCGAGCCTGCCCGCCGATGCCGAAATGCCGTCCGAGGACGTGCCTTGCGACGATCCGGTCGAGCGCACCGGCATCGACAAGATCCGGCTCGAGGCCCAGCTGCGCGACGCCCTGGCCACCGGCACCCTGGACGTGCGCTACCAGCCGATCTACGACATCGCCGCAGCGCGGGTGGCCGGGTACGAGGCGCTGGTGCGCTGGGACCTGCCCGGCAATGGACCGGTGTCGCCGGCACAGTTCATCCAGCTGGCCGAGGAAACCTCGCTGATCGTGCCGGTCGGCGAGTACGTGCTCGACAAGGTCATCGGCGTGCTGCAGGCACTGCGCGACGGCGGCGCAGATCCGCTGCCGAGCATCGCGGTGAACCTGTCGGCGCGGCAACTGGTGGAGCCGGGCATGGCCCGGCAGATCGTGGCCCGCGCCGAGCGCGCGCAATTGCCGGCTGGGGCGCTCAAGCTCGAAGTCACCGAAAGCCGGATGCTCGATTACGCGCCGGTTGCCGCGGTGATGAAGCACTGCCGCGAGCAGGGCCTGCCGTTCGCGCTCGACGATTTCGGCACCGGTTATTCCAACCTCACCCACCTGCATGCGCTGGACTTCGAGTTCATCAAGGTCGACCAGGCCTTTGCCCGGCACATGTTCGACAGCGCGCGGGCGATGGCGATGGTCGAGGCGATCGTGTCCATGGCCCATGCGATCGGCGCCAAGGTCATCTGCGAAGGCGTCGAAACCCGCGAGCAGCTCGACCGCCTGCAACGAATGGGCGTGGAGTACGCCCAAGGCTACCTGATCGGCAAGGCCGCGCCGGCCGAGGAGGTCCTCTCGGGCCTGGCGGCCCGGACCGGCGAGGCGGCTGCAACCGCCTGAGGCCCGCCCGTATCCCTTGTTCCGAAGGCCCACTACCCGGAGCAACCCATGAACCTCGAACTGCTGATCCCGATTACCTTCTTCATCTGCATCGCCTACACCATCAAGGCGGTCGTCGACGCGCGCGTGCGCCGGCAGATGGTCGATTCCAACGGCTCCCAGGACCTCGTCCGCTCGATGCTGGAAGGCGAGGAACTGCGCCGTCGCCACGGCTCGCTGCGCTGGGGCGTGATCCTGGTCGCGCTCGCGGTCGGATTCGGCGTGGTCGACGCCGGCGGCTGGGACGACCTCACCCCGGCGGTGATGGCGATCCTGCTCGGCGCCACCGGCCTGGGCAACCTGGCGTACTACTTCATCGCCCGCAAGCAGGCGTAGGAGCGCGCCTTGCGCGCGATGGACATCGACGACCGCCAACTGGTCACGGACGTGCTCGGCAACAGGCCGGGCGCGTTCGAGCGCCTGGTGCGCCAGTACCAGGGCCTGTGCTGGCACATCGTGCAACGCATGGTCCGGCATCCGGAAGACACCCGCGAGTTGTGTCAGGAGGCCTTCCTGCGCGTGCACCGCAACCTGCACCAGTACCGCTTCGACGCGCCGCTGAAATCGTGGATCGGCCAGGTCGCCTATTCGGTCGCGAGCCGGCACCTGGAACGCAAGCGCATCCCGCTGGCCGAAGCCGCGGGCGACGACACCCCGCTGCACGAACTGGTCGGCGACGGCTTCGACCTGGAGGCGTCCGTCGCCGATGGCGAGATTGCCCTGCTGCTGCGCGAGGCGATCGAGTCGTTGCCGCCGTTGCAGCGCATGCTGTTGACCCTGTACCACCTGGACGAGGTCCCGATCGGCGAGATTTCACGCATCACCGGACTCGCCGAGGGCACCATCAAGAGCCATCTGTTCCGCAGCCGCAAGCGCCTGCGCGAGCTGCTGGAACCGAAGATCGGAGCTGCCGCATGAATACCCCTCGCATCGAACACGACATCGAGCGCCACATCGACCTGGCATTGCGACGCGAAGCCGACGCGGGGCCGCCGGCGGATTTCGCCCGCAGCGTGGCCGCGCAGGTGCGCGAACAGGTTGCGGATCCCGCGGTCGAACGCTGGCTGGTGCGGGTGTTGATGTCCTTGCTGGTGCTCGCGGGCATCGTGGTCGCCGCGATCCATGGCCGCGACTGGTTACCGGCTTTCGGCGCGCTGCCGATGCTCGAAGGCGGTACCGCCGTGAGCTGGATGGCTGCGATGCTGGCCTGCGTCGCCGTCTCGTGGTCGCTGGATCGCATGCGCCAGGCGTCACGCCGCCGCTGACGTTTCCTTCACCGCGCCGCGCCGTCGCCGTCACGGCGGTGGTGCCACGCTCGCAGGCCCGAGTGGAGTCTTGCGATGCGCACTCCGCGAACGACGGCCTGGCTTGCCCTCGCCATCCTTTCAGTGTGCCTGGCCGCGTGCACCGAAACCGCGCGGTTGTCGGTGCGCGACGGCATGGGCCCGGATCCGAAGCTGCCCGAACCGGTGCAGCGACTGGTGCCGACCGTCAATGTCGCCGAAGCAAGCGGCTGGCCGCCGGGCGC
>JALYWW010000062.1 GCA_030852515.1 Pseudomonadota bacterium | reverse complement strand
GCGGTGATGGCCGCGGCGATGGGCGCGCGCGGCGGTGGCACTTCCGGTCCGGCCGGCGGCATGGCGGTGCGGCTCAAGGACGTGGCCGAAGTCCGCCAGGGCTACAAGGAGCGCGAGGCGATCATCCGCCTGGGCGGCCGCGAAGCGGTCGAGCTGGCGCTGTACAAGGAAGGCGATGCCAACACCGTCGCCACCGCCGATGCGCTCGAGGCGAAGCTGGCCGACATCCGCGCGCACCTGCCGCCGGATATCGAACTGACCACGATCGAGGACCAGTCGGTCTTCATCCGCCACGCGATCAGCGACGTCAAGATCGACGCGGTGATCGGCGGCCTGCTGTCGATCCTGATCATCTTCCTGTTCCTGCGCGATGGCTGGAGCACGTTCGTGATCGGCCTGTCGCTGCCGATCTCGATCATCACCACGTTCTTCTTCATGGGCCAGTTCGGGCTCAGCCTCAACGTGATGTCGCTCGGCGGCCTGGCGCTGGCGACGGGCCTGGTCGTCGACGACTCGATCGTGGTCCTGGAATCGATCGCCAAGGCGCGCGAGCGCGGACTGGGGATCATCGAGGCGGCATTCGAAGGCACGCGCGAAGTGAGCATGGCGGTGGTCGCCTCGACCCTGACCACGATCGCGGTGTTCCTGCCGCTGGTGTTCGTCGAAGGCATCGCCGGGCAGCTGTTCCGTGACCAGGCGTTGACCGTGGCCCTGGCGATCGCAATTTCGCTGGCGGTGGCCATGACCCTGATCCCGATGCTGGCGTCACTCAAGGGCAGGGCGCCGCTGGGCTTCCCGGAAGAGCCGCCGCATCCGCGCTGGGAACCCGACAAGCGCTGGCAGAAGCCTGCGGCGCTGGCCGGGCGCGGCGCCAGCGGCGTCGTCCGCGGCGCGTTTTTCGGCGTGGCGTGGCTGGTGATCCGTGCCTGGCGCGGCCTGGTCGCCGTGGTCGGCCCGGTGATGCGCAAGGCGAGCGACCTGGCGATGGCGCCGTACCACCGCGCCGAGCGCGGCTACATGCGCCTGCTGCCGTCAGCGCTGGCGCGTCCGGCGCTGGTGCTGGGCTTTGCCGGCGCGGCCTTCGCCGCGACCATGGTGGTCGTGCCGCTGCTCGGTGCCGACCTGATCCCGCAGCTGGCCCAGGACCGGTTCGAGATGACGGTCAAGCTGCCGCCGGGTACGCCACTGGCGCAGACCGATGCGCTGGTGCGCGAACTGCAGGAGAAGCACGCCGGCGATGAAGGCATCCGCGCGCTGTACGGCGTCAGCGGCACCGGCACGCGCCTGGACGCCAGCCCGACCGAGAGCGGCGAGAACATCGGCAAGCTCACGGTGGTGATGGAAGGCGGCGGCAGTCGCGAGCTCGAGGCCGCCGAGACCGAGAAGCTGCGCGCGAGCATGCAGGGCAAGGCCTCGGCGCAGGTCGACTTCGCGCGCCCGGAGCTGTTCAGCCTCTCGCCGCCGCTGGAGATCGAGATCCAGGGGCAGGACCTCGACACGTTGCAGAAGGCGGGGCGCAAGCTCGCCGGCATGCTGCGCGCCAATCCGCACTACGCCGACGTGAAGTCGTCGGTGGAACAGGGCTTCCCCGAGATCCAGATCGTGTTCGACCAGGAGCGCGCGGCCGCGCTCGGGCTGACCACGCGCCAGATCGCCGACGTAGTGGTGAAGAAGGTGCGCGGCGACGTCGCCACCCGCTACAGCTTCCGCGACCGCAAGATCGACGTGCTGGTGCGCGCCCGCGAATCGGATCGCGACTCGGTGGAAAGCATCCGCCGCCTGATCGTCAACCCGGGCAGCGGCGCGCCGGTGGAGCTGTCGGCCGTCGCCGACATCATGGCCACCACCGGTCCGAGCGAGATCCATCGCGCCGACCAGACCCGGGTGGCGATCGTGTCGGCCAACCTGCGCGACATCGACCTTGGCGCCGCGGTCCGCGAAGTCGAGGCGATGGTGGCCGAGAATCCCCTGGGCACCGAAGTCGGCATGCATATCGGCGGCCAGGGCGAGGAGCTCGACGAGTCGATGCGTTCCCTGCTGTTCGCATTCGCCCTGGCGATCTTCCTGGTCTACCTGGTGATGGCGTCGCAGTTCGAATCGCTGCTGCACCCGTTCGTGATCCTGTTCACCATCCCGCTGGCGCTGGTCGGCGCAGTGCTGTCGCTGCTGATGACCGGTTCGCCGGTATCGGTGGTGGTGTTCATCGGCCTGATCCTGCTGGTCGGCCTGGTGGTCAAGAACGCGATCATCCTGATCGACAAGGTCAACCAGTTGCGCGAGGCCGGCGTGGCCAAGCGCCAGGCCCTGGTCGAGGGCGCACGCTCGCGCCTGCGGCCGATCATGATGACCACGTTGTGCGCGGTGTTCGGGTTCCTGCCGCTGGCGCTGGCCTTCGGCGAGGGCGCGGAAGTGCGTTCGCCGATGGCGATCACCGTCATCGGCGGCCTGCTGGTCTCCACGCTGCTGACGCTGGTGGTGATCCCGGTGGTGTATGACCTGCTCGACCGGCGCTCGGATTCGGACTACGTCGAACGCGGCCGCCGTGCCCGCAACGACGCCGATGCCGCCGCGGACGTGCTCGCCCACGAGCAGGATCCGCTGTGAACGTCACCGAGTTCAGCATCCGCCGACCGGTCACCACGGTCATGTTCTTCATTTCCATGGTGGTGATCGGCCTGATCGCGGCGGTGCGCCTGCCGCTGGAGTCCTTCCCCGAGGCGACGGCGCCGTTCTTCTTCGTGCAGCTGCCGTACCCGGGCTCCACGCCGGAGGAAGTCGAGCGCAACCTGGTGCGGCCGGTGGAGGAAGCCATCGCCACCATGCCCGGCATCAAGTCGATGAACGCCGAGGCCAATGCCGACGGCGGCGGCGTGTTCGTACAGTTCAGCGACTGGGGCAAGGACATCGCGATTGCCGCGAGCGAGGCTCGCGAGCGCATCGATGCCATCCGCGACCAGTTGCCCGACGACTTCCGCCGCTACTTCGTCCACCGCTGGACCACCAGCGACGAAGAGGCGATGGGCCTGCGCCTGATCAGCGACGACGACCTCACCGCGCGCGGCGACCTGATCGACGCCGTGCTCAAGCGCCGGCTGGAACGGCTGCCGGGCGTGGCCCGGGTCGAGATCGAAGGCGTGCCGGAACTCGAGGTCGAAGTGGCGATCTGGCCGCAACGGCTGGACGCGCGCGGCATCGGCCTGGACGAACTGGTCAGCCGCCTGCAGGCGGCGAACTTCTCGGTGTCGGCCGGCGAAATTACCGACGACGGGCAGCGCCTGCGGGTACGCCCGCGCGGTGAACTCACCGACCTGCAGCAACTGCGCGACCTGCCGCTGGGCGAGAACGGCGCGCGCCTGTCCGACATCGCCGACGTCACCCTGCGCCCGGAGCGCATGGACTACGTGCGCCAGGTCGACGGCAAGCCCTCGGTCGGCGTCGACATCTACAAGGAGCGAAACGCGAACGTCGTCGACCTGTCGCGCGACGTGCGCGCCGAGGTCGAGCTGATCCGCCAGGACCCGGCCATGCGCGGCATCCGCGTCGACGTGACCGACGACCAGGGCCGGGAAGTCACCAGTTCGCTGATTGCGCTTGCCGAGGCCGGCGCCATCGGACTGATCCTGTCGATCGCCGTCCTGTTCTTCTTCCTGCGCCATTGGCCATCGACCCTGATGGTGACCCTGGCCATCCCGATCTGCTTCGTGATGACCCTGGGCTTCATGTATTTCACCGGGGTGACGCTGAACATCCTGTCGATGATGGGCCTGCTGCTCGCGGTCGGCATGCTGGTCGACAACGCGGTGGTGGTGGTCGAAAGCATCTACCAGGAACGCGAGAAGTTCCCCGACCAGCCGCGGCTGGCATCGATCGTCGGCACCCGGCACGTGGCGATCGCGCTGTCGGCCGGAACCCTGTGCCACTGCATCGTGTTCCTGCCGATGATGTTCGGCGAGAAGAACATCATCACCATCTACCTGTCGCAGCTGGCGATCACCATCTCGGTGTCGCTGCTGGCCTCATGGCTGGTGGCGGTCAGCCTGATCCCGATGTTGTCGGCACGCCTGAAGACGCCGCCGGCGGTGTCCTCGGGCACGGGCCTGATTCCGCGCCTGCAGGACCGCTACGCAAGCTTCCTGCGCTGGACCCTGGAACACCGCGGCTGGGCGGTCGCGGGCATCATCGCGATCTCTCTGTTGAGCGTCATCCCGATGAAGCTGGTCGAGTCCGATTCCGGCGACGAGGAAGATCCCAGCGAGATCAACGTCTTCTACCAGTGGCACGGCTCCTACTCCAAGGAGGAGATGGGCAGCGAGGTAAAGCGGATCGAGCGCTACATCGATGCCAACCGCGAACGCTGGGGCGTCGAGCGGATATACTCGCGCTACAGCGAGCAGGGCTGGGCGCGTACCGAGATCGACCTGGAGTCGAAGGATCCCGAGCTCACCGCCAAACTGAAGGAAGAGATCCGAAAGGACCTGCCGAAGTCGGCGCGCGCCAACATCGGCATCGGCTGGCAGGGCAGCATGGGCGACGAGAAGGGCGTGCAGTTCAGCCTGATCGGTGAATCCAGCCAGGTGCTCGGCCAGATCGCCAAGGACATCACCCCGATCCTGATGCGCAGCAAGTCGCTGCGCGACGTGCGCGTGGACACCGGCGACAGCAGCAGCGAGATGAAGGTGCGGGTCAACCGCGAACGCGCGGCGGCGTTCGGCTTCAGCGCCGAGCAGGTCGCGCAGTTCATCGGCCTGGCGTTGCGCGGCTCGTCGCTGCGCGAATTCCACCGCGGCGATGTCGAGATCCCGGTCAACGTGCGCTTCGCGGGTGCCGAGCACTACACCGCGGCCGACCTGGAGTCGTTCCTGGTGCGCGCCTCGGACGGCCGCAGCGTGCCGTTGCTGGCGATGGTCGATGTCGACGTGACGCCGTCGGCGGATTCGATCAACCGGATGAACCGCCAGACCATGCTCAAGGTCGAGGCCGGCCTCGCCGCCGATGCGTCCATGGAGGATGCCCGCAAGGCGATCGAGGAATCGCTCGCCACGATCCAGTTCCCGCCCGGCTACGGCTACACCTTCGAGGGCGGCGGCTTCGGCATGCAGATGGACATGAACAAGACCATGCTGCGCAACGTGGCAATCGCGCTGTTGCTGATCTTCATCGTCATGGCCGCGGTGTTCGAATCGTTGCTGTTCCCGCTGGCGATCATGAGCGGCGTGCTGTTCTCGGTGTTCGGCGTGTACTGGCTGTTCTGGCTCACCGGCACCGCGTTCAACATCATGGCCTTCATCGGCATCCTGGTGCTGATGGGCGTAGTGGTGAACAACGGCATCGTGCTGATCGAGCACATCAACAACCTGCGACGGCGCGGGATGTCGCGCACCGATGCGCTGGTGATGGGCGGGCGCGAGCGGCTGCGGCCGATCCTGATGACGATGGGTACGGCGATCCTGGCGATGGTGCCGATCGCGATGTCGTCGACGCAGCTGGCAGGCGAGGGTCCGCCGTACTACCCGATGGCCCGGGCCATCGCCGGCGGCCTGGCGTTCTCCACCGTCGTCAGCCTGCTGTTCCTGCCGACCATCTACGCCCTCCTCGACGACCTCAGCAACGGCACCTCCCGCCTCATCGCCCGTGCCAAGGAAAGCAGGCAAAGCAAGCGAAGAGCATTTTTGCCACAGATGAACACAGATGAACACAGATGAACACAGATAAAGCAGTAGTGGGTTCAGGCGATCGGTTACGACCTTCCTGAGCCCACTCCTGCTCGCTCTATCTGTGTTTATCCGTGTTCATCTGTGTAATCCGTGGCCGGCTTTTTCGCTCTTCGCGATCAGCCCAGGAGCTTGCCGAGGAGGCGGGCGCCGCCGAGCCAGACGCCTATTGCGGTGCCCATGCTGGTCAGGAAGAAGTTCAGGACGAGGCGGGCGACGCGGTTGCGCCACCAGCCGCCGATGGTCGCGGCGTCGTCGCGCAGGGCCATGAAGTCGCCGTGGGTCGGCTTGCGGACCCACGCTTCGACCAGCGCGCTGATCGTGCCCGACGCCAGGGCCGGGTGCAGCGGCGTGACCGGCGAGGACAGGAACGCGGCGAGCATGCTCAGCGGGTGGCCGCCGGCGATGGCACAGCCCAGCGCGCCCAGGGTGCCGGTGAGCAGGACCCAGTACAGCAGCAGGTCGGCACCGACTTCCAGGCCGCCTTGCCAGAAACCCCAGGCGAAGCCGCCGAGCACGAACGTCGCCAACGCGATCGTGAACCAGGGAATCGACTTCTTTTCCGCGATCGACTCGAGGTCGGCGCGCATCACTTCCGGTGCGACCTGGTCTTCGCGCAGGTGCGCGGCCAGGCCCTGCAGGTGGCCGGCACCGACGACCGCCAGCACTTCGCGCGCGGTCGACTGCGGATCGGCGGCAATGCCGCGCAGGTGCGAGGCCATGTAGCGGTCGCGCTCGGCGATCACCACTTCGTAAAGCACGGGGCTGCCGCTGGCGAACTCGCCGAAGCTGGCCTCGAGCATGTCGCCCTGCTTGAGCTTTTCGATCTCCTCGGCACCCAGGTCTTCGTCGCCGAAGAACAGCGTGGTGACCAGGCCCGTGGTGAGCTTGGCCCGGCCCCACCAGCCCAGCCGTTGCGAGGCGCGCTTGAAGGTCAGGCCGACGTCGCGATCGATCAGGCGCAGGTCTAGGCCACGCGCCCGTGCCTCCTGTGCGGCGACCTTGAGTTCCGCGCCGGGCTCGATGCCGAGCTGCTCGGCCAGGCGGCGCTGGTACGCCGCCAGGCCAAGGTTGGCGGCGAACAGCGCCGTCCGGCCCGAACGGATCACCTGGATCACGTCCATCCGCGCGAGCGCGTCGGGATCGGTCAGCGCCTGCAACCGGTGCGGATCGAGCTCGACCGCGATGGTGTCGTAGGCACCGGTGTCGATCGCCGCGCGCACCGCGTCGACGCTGCTGTGGGAGACGTGCGCGGTGCCGAGCAAGGTGAAGCGGACACCGTCGCGCTCGACGATGGCATGCGGTTGTCCGAGGAAATCGCCGTGGGGGACGTCGGTCATGTGCGGGCTCGCGGGGAGTCCGGCAGGATACCCGCTCAGGACAGTCCGTAGGGCAGGTTGGGACTGGACACCACGCGTTCGCCGACGTTGTCGCCATGCAGGAATCGCAGCGTCGCCGCGATCACGCCGGTGTCGTCGACGATCCGGTTGTGGCCCAGGCCGGTGGTGCTGAGCAGCCGCGATCCGGGCCAGGCGCGGGCGAAACATTCGCCGTCGGCCCACGGGACTTCGCGGTCTTCCAGGTCGTGCACGATCAGCGCAGGGCGTCCGATCCGCGGCGCGCTGTGCGGCGCCTGCACCTCGCGCACGTCGAAATTCATCGCTTCCTCGAAGCGCGCAAACATGCGGCGCCCGAGGTGTTGTCCCAGCCACAGCATGTTGGCGAAGCGCTCGACCGCGCTCAGCGGATCGGCCATCGGCGCGATCAATACCGCGCGTTCGGCCTTGAGTCCGTTCGACAGCGCCAGGGCGGTGGCCGATCCGCCGAGCGAGTGCCCGATCACCGCCGCAGCCGGGCCGAAGCGGTGCCCGACCGCGAGCAGGTGGCAGGCGAAGTCGGGCAGGGTGGTGCGCCTGCCGCTGCTGCGGCCGTGCGCGGCCTGGTCGAAGGCGACGACTGCGTAGCCGGCATCGCGCAGCGGCTGCAGCCAGGACGCGATGCGGGTGCCATGGCTCGACCAGCCGTGCGCGAACAGCACGTAGGGTTCGCGCGCGGGATCGCCCCAGACATAGGCGTGGATACGGGTGCCGTCGACATCCAGGTCGAACTCCCGTGCGTCATGCGTCGGCGCCATCTGCGCACGCATGCGCGAGGATTCCATGGGCCGGGAGAACAGGTCGCCGGCGCGGCGCGCCACCGACTCCGGTGCGATCCAGCGGCCAAGCAGGAACTGCACGCGAATGGCGTACAGCAGCGCGGCGTTGCGGAGGGTCGCGAGCATGCTCATGACTGGTTGGCGAACCAGCGTTCGGTGGCGGCGTCGGCATGCCGGCGTGCGAGCTCGTGCCCGAACAGGCCCGACTCCTGGTTCAGCGCCAGGGCGATGGCGTACAGCTCGTAGACGTACTGGCCGATGTCGCCATCGCGCAGGTCGCCGCATTCGATGGCCTGGCCGATCGCGCGCCCCAGTTCGGTGCGCCAGCGCTGCTCGTTGGCCAGGACCTGGTCGCGCAGGGCGCCCGGGCGGTCGTCGTACTCGATCACCGATCCCAGCAGCACGCAGCTGCCGTCGTTGCGGTGCACGAAGTCGAACCAGTGGCGCATGATCGCGCGCAGCCGCGGCAGGCCGCGCGGCTGCGACAACGCCGGGACCAGCACCGCCTCGCCGAACCGGGTCGCCGCCGACTGCAGGATCGCCAGCTGCAGCTCCTCGCGCGAGCCGAAATGGGCGAACACGCCGCTCTTGGACATGCCCACGGCTTGGGCCAGGTTGCCGATCGACAGGCCTTCGAGGCCGGCGAAGCGGGCGATCTCATAGGCCCGGTCGACGATGGTCTCGCGGGTGGAGGCGCCCTTGGCGGTGGCGGCCGGGGTTACAGCTACAGCAGGGGATGAAGTCATGTGGCGAACAATAGCACGACCGTTCGTTCGAACAAGACCGTCCGTCGGCTAATCCCGGTAGCGCTTCACGAGGTCGCCGTAGGCGTCGATGCGTCGGTCGCGCAGGAACGGCCAGATCCGGCGCACGTGCTCGCTGCGCTGCAGGTCGACTTCGGCCAGCAGCACCTCCGGCGCATCGATCGAGGCCTCGGCCAGGAACTCGCCCTGCGGCCCGAGCACGTGGCTGGAGCCCCAGAAGTCGATCCCGGAGCGGCCGACCGGAGAAGGCTCGTGCCCGACCCGGTTGCACGACAGCACCGGCAGGCCGTTGGCCACGGCATGGCCGCGGTGGCTCAGGATCCAGGCGTTGCGTTGGCGATCCTTCTCGGCCTGGTCGTCATCCGGATCCCATCCGATCGCGGTGGGATACAGCAGCAGTTCGGCGCCAGCCAGGGCCATCAGCCGCGCGCCTTCCGGATACCACTGGTCCCAGCACACCAGCACGCCGAGGCGGCCGACCGAGGTGTCGATCGGCTGGAAGCCCAGGTCGCCCGGAGTGAAGTAGAACTTCTCGTTGAATCCCGGATCGTCGGGGATGTGCATCTTGCGGTACTTGCCCGCGAGGCTGCCGTCCTTTTCCAGGACCACGGCGGTGTTGTGGTACAGGCCGGCGCCGCGGCGCTCGAACAGCGAGCCCACGATCACCACGCCGTGTTTCTTCGCCAATGCACCGAGCCGTTCCGTACTCGGGCCGGGGATCTGCTCGGCCAGTTCGAATTCGCACACGTCCTGGTGCTGGCAGAAGTAGGCGCCGTTGTGCAGTTCCTGCAGCAGCATCAGGCGTGCGCCGGCCTTCGCAGCCTCGGCCACGCGTTGCTCGATCACCGCCAGGTTGGCTTCGGCATCGCCCCTGCCTAGGTCGATGATGGCGTGTTCCTGGATCAGGGCGACGGGAAGGGTTTTCTGCTTCATGCCGCCATTATCCCTTGCGGCAGCTGCATGGTCAGGCAATGCAGGCTGCCGTTCTGCCAGATCAGCGACCGGCAGGGCACCTGCACGATTTCGCGATCGGGGAAGGCCTGCGCGATCACGCCGGCGGCCACGCCGTCGGCCGGGTCGCCATAGGCCGGCACAAGCACCGCGCCGTTGACGATCAGGAAGTTGGCGTAGCTGGCAGCCAGCCGCCGATCGCCGTCGAGAATGGGCTTGGGCCATGGCAGCGGGAACAGCCGATAGGGTTGCCCGTCGCGGGTGCGCAGCGCGGCGATTTCGCCGGCCATCGCGCGCAACTCGTGGAAGTGCGAGTCGTCCTCGTCGTCGCAGGCCTGGAACACGATCGCATCCGCGCCGGCAAAGCGGGCCAGGGTGTCGATGTGGGCGTCGGTGTCGTCGCCTTCCAGGTAGCCGTGTTCGAGCCAGAGCACGCGCTCCTGCCTGAGCCAGGCGGCCAGCTTCGCGGAGAGGTCCTCGCGCCCGGCATCAGGGTGGCGCTCGTGCAGGCACTGCCACGTGCTCAGCAGCGTGCCCGCACCGTCGACGTCGATGGCGCCACCTTCCAGTGCAAAATCAATGCTTTGTCGATAACTCTTCGCGAAGATTCCCATGCCGTGCAAGCGCTCGACGATGCGGTCATCCTGCGCCGCCTCGAACTTGCCGCCCCAGGCGGTAAAGCGGAAATCCAGGACCTTGAAGCCATCGGAAGCGGCCGGGTCGCCGTCGACCAGGGTGATCGGTCCGCTGTCGCGCAACCAGGTGTCGTCGTACGGGAGGGTGGCGAAGACGACGCGATCCATGTCGACCCGCGCCGAGGACAGGCGCGCACGGGCATACGCCTCGATGTCGTCATCGGCGACGCACAGCAGCACGCGCTGGAAGCGGGTGATGGCCGCGACCAGCGCGATGTAGGTCTCCTCGACGGCTTCCAGGCGCTCGGCCCAGTCGGTGCCGGCATGCGGCCAGGCCAGCAGGATCGCCGACTGGGGTTCCCATTCGGCGGGCAGTCGCCAGTCCGTGGAACGTTCGGTCATGGCGTCGGCTTGGGCCCGATCTCGTTGGGACCGGCCTTGGTGGCGACCACGTCGATGACCTTGTCGCGCTCGAAATAGACGGTGAAGCCCGGGTAGCTCCAGCGGTTGATCACCGGCCAGGCCTGGCTCTGGCCGCCGCGCGGATCCAGGCGGCTGGCCGGCTCGCCGTAGCTGGCCTGGACCTGGGCCATGGACAGTCCACGCGCGGGCAGGGCGGCACTGGGTTCCTGCTGGACGCGCTCGATCAGCAGGGTATCGCCGGCCGGGGTATCGGCGGCGGCGGGAGTACTGGCCAGGCAGGCAAGGCCGGACAGGACGAGCGAAGCGGCGATCGGCAGGCGCATGGCGGTGATCCTCGGGTAGGGTTCGACGCCGATTGTAGGGCCAGAAACAAAAAGGCCGCATCGCTGCGGCCTTTCCGGGAACTACCTGTGCGGTGGCTCAGCGCTGGCGCGCCTTGAAACGCGGGTTGGTCTTGCAAATCACGAAGATCTTGCCGCGGCGGCGGACCACCTTGCAGTCGCGGTGACGGTTCTTCGCCGACTTCAGGGAGGACAGGACCTTCATGATGGAACCTCGGCAACGGTTGGATTGATGGAATGGGGCGGATCAAAAAAGGCGCCACAAGCGCCAGCCGCCCATTGTAGACGGGATTTCCCCCGTCATTCAAGTGGTTGCAACGGTTTTCCGTTGCCGCCGGCTACAATCCCCCGATGACCGATACCAACAGCTCCCCGGACCCGTCCAGCCCGGTCCTGACCATCGACGGCCCCTCTGGTTCCGGCAAGGGCACCATCAGCCGCCTGGTGGCCACGCGCCTGGGCTGGCACTACCTGGATTCCGGGGCGCTGTACCGGGCCGTTGGCGTGGCCGCTGGCTGGGCCGACCTGGACCTGGACGACGCCGGCGCCCTGGTGCGCTGCGCCTTCGACACGGAGATCGCCTTCCGTGACGCCGCCGACGGCGAGCTGCGGGTGCTGGTCAACGGCCATGATGCCACCGACGAGCTGCGGACCGAGACCGCCGGCGCCGCCGCCTCGGCCATCGCCGCCATCCCCGAAGTCCGGGCCGCGCTCAAGGACCGGCAACGCGCCTTCCGCCAGCCGCCGGGGCTGGTGGCCGACGGCCGCGACATGGGCACGGTGATCTTCCCCGATGCCCGCTACAAGGTCTTCCTTACCGCCAGCGCCGAGGAAAGGGCGGAAAGACGCTATAAGCAGTTGAAGGAAAAAGGAGTTTCCGTTACATTGGCCGGTCTGCTGCGGGAGATTCTTGCCCGTGACGCCCGCGACGCCAGCCGCGCGGTGGCGCCACTGCGACCGGCCGAAGACGCCGAGCGCATCGACACCACCGGGTTGCCGATCGACGCGGTCGTCGAACAGGTGCTCGCACTTGTCCGGTAGAGCCGACCTTTCCATCCACCCCAACCCCTGGCAAGTGCAAGCCCGCATGCGCCAACTGAGAAAAACATGACCGTAGCTACCGAATCCTTCGCTGAACTGTTCGAACAGAGCCAGGCCCACATCGCCAAGCTCAAGCCCGGTGCCATCGTCACCGGTATCGTGGTCGACGTGCGTTCCGACGTGGTCGTCATCAACGCCGGCCTGAAGTCCGAGGGCATCGTCCCGATCGAGCAGTTCCGCAACGATGCCGGCGAGATCGACGTGGGCATCGGCGACACCGTCAAGGTGGCGCTGGACTCCCTGGAGAATGGTTTCGGCGAAACCGTGCTGTCGCGCGAGAAGGCCAAGCGCGCCATGGTGTGGGACGAGCTCGAGGAAGCGCTCGAGAAGAACGAGACGATCACCGGTCGCATCAGCGGCAAGGTCAAGGGCGGCTTCACCGTCGACATCAAGGACGTCCGCGCATTCCTGCCCGGTTCCCTGGTCGACGTGCGCCCGGTCCGCGACCCGGTGTACCTGGAAGGCAAGGAGCTGGAATTCAAGCTCATCAAGCTCGACCGCAAGCGCAACAACGTGGTGGTTTCGCGCCGCGCGGTGGTCGAGAGCGAGCATTCGGAAGAGCGCGAGCAGCTGCTCGAGAAGCTGGTCGAGGGCGCCGTGCTCAAGGG
>JALYWW010000129.1 GCA_030852515.1 Pseudomonadota bacterium | reverse complement strand
GGTTTGACCAGGCGGCCGATGTCGCGCATCAGGTCCCAGGACTTGAGCGGCCGGCCGCCGAGGTGGTGTTCCAGTACCGGCCGCAACGCACGGCGCAAGCCGGCGAGATCGTCCGCCCCGGGCGGAGCTTCGGCGGCATCGGCGAGGAGCAGCAGCGCGCGCCCGGTCGCGGCATCGCTGCGGTCGCCGTGGCCGCGGTCGCTGAGCAGGCGACGCGGACCGTGCTCCGGGTCCAGCCGATAACGCGCGGCCGGATCAATGGCGACACCATCGCCATCGTGGGCGAAGTCCATGCCGAACCCGATGGCATCGAGCAGGTCGCGCTCGAAGCGGCGCAGGCTCCAGGCCAGGGGTTCGGCCGTGCCCAGGCGCGCGCGCATCACGCGATAGGCATCGAACAGCTCCGGCTGCGGGTCGCCGCGCGCCGCCAGGCGCAGCACCAGTTCGTTGACGTAGAACGCGGCGAGCGTGGCCTCGCCACCCGGCTTCGGCGCGGCATCGAGGGCTTCGGCGCTGCGCAGCTGGGCCAGTTCACCGCGCTGGACCGCGTCGATGCGGCTGTACTGCAGCGGTTGCAACGCGGCGCGCAGCAACTGCCGCTTCGGTCCCTGCACACCGCGGGCCAGCAAGCCCATGCGGCCGTAGTTGGCGCTCAGGGCTTCGACCAGCAGGCTGGTCTCGCGCCAGGGGCGGGTGTGGAGGATGAAGACGGGTTCGTTGGTGATTCGCATCGCGGCTTCCGCCGCTCCCACGCTACTCGTGATAACCCAATGTGCGGAGGGCGGCTTCGTCGTCGGACCAGCCGGCGCGGACGCGGACGAAGGTTTCGAGGAAGACCTTGGCGCCGAACAGGCGCTCCATGCCTTCGCGGGCGCGGGTGCCGATCTCGCGCAGGCGGGCGCCGCCCTTGCCGATCACGATGGCCTTCTGGCCGTCGCGCTCGACCCAGATCACCGCGCCGATGCGCAGCAGGGTGCCGTGGCGCGCGGGTTCTTCGGTGAAGCTTTCGATCTCGACCGTGGTCGCGTACGGCAGTTCCGCGCCGAGCTGGCGCATCAGCTGCTCGCGCACCAGTTCGCCAGCCATGAAGCGCTGGCTCTTGTCGGTGATCTCGTCTTCGCCGTACAACGGCGGCTGCTCGGGCATCAACGCCAGCAGGGTTTCGACCAGCGCCTCCAGGCCCTGGCGCTTGAGCGCCGAAACCGGATGCACGGCGGCGAACTCGCGGCCTTCGTTGGCCTTGGCCAGGAATGGCAGCAACGTGGTCTTGTCCTTGAACCGGTCGACCTGGTTGACCGCGAGCACGACCGGCACGCCGGCCTCGCGCAATGCGTCGTAGGCGAGCGCGTCTTCCTCGTCCCAGCGTCCGGCCTCGATCACCAGCACCGCGGCGTCCACGCCTTCCAGCGCGCCGCGCGCGGCGCGGTTCATCCACCGGTGCATGGCCGAAGCCGAGGCCTTGCCCTGCTCGCGATGGATGCCGGGCGTATCGACCAGCAGCAGCTGGCCGTTGTCGAAGGTGGCAATACCAAGCAGGCGGTGGCGGGTGGTCTGCGGGCGGTTGGAAACGATGCTGACCTTGGCCCCGACCAGGGCGTTGACCAAGGTCGACTTGCCGACGTTGGGCCGGCCGATGACGGCGACATGGCCGGAATGTTGCGCAGCGCTCATTGGAGTTGGTCCAGCTGGTCCAGGATGGTTTCCGCGGCACGCTGCTCGGCGGCGCGGCGTGAACTGCCGCTGCCCTCTGCGGCGAGCACGGGTTGTTCCAGGGTGCAGGCGACGAGGAAGGTCTTGTCGTGCTCGTCGCCGCTTTCGGACACCAGCTCGTAGCAGGGGCGCGGCAGCTGGCGCGCCTGCAGCCATTCCTGCAACCGGGTCTTGGCGTCCTTGCCGACCTGGTGCAGCGGCGGCAGGGCCTCAAGCAGCGGCTCGTACCAGCCCAGCACCAGCTTGCGGCAGGCGGCGAAACCGGAATCCAGGTAACAGGCGGCGATCACCGCTTCCAGCGCATCGGCCAGGATCGAATCGCGGCGATGGCCGCCGGACTTCATTTCGCCCGGGCCGAGCGTGAGCTGCTCGCCTACTTCCAGCTCGCGCGCGATCCGCGCCAAGGTCGACTCGCGCACCAGCTCGGCGCGGACGCGGGTCATCGCGCCTTCGTCGGCGCGCGGCCAGCGCAGGTAGAGCTGTTCGGCCACGACCAGGTTGAGCAGCGAATCGCCGAGGAACTCCAGGCGCTCGTTGTGCGGGCTGCCCGCGCTGCGGTGGGTCAGGGCCTGCCGCAGCAGGCCCGGGTCGGAGAACCGGTGCCCGCCGAACGCATCGCCGGCGTCGCCGTGGTTCACTCGCGCGACTGGTTGGTCAGGCGCTCGGAAGCCTGGAACTTGCCGACCACGTCGAGGTTGCCCATCAGCGGCTTGCGCACCTCGTACTGCACGCTCATTTCCCAGCCGCCATCGATCCGCTCCATCTTGACGTTGTCCGGCTTCACGTTTTCGGCGTAGCTGATGTAGAGGCGGCGGAAGAACAGGTCCTGGATCCGGGCCGGATCGTTGTTGCCGATGCCCGGCTGCTCCTGCAGGCCCTTGAGCGCCTGCTTGACCGCGTAGTAGTCCGAGTAGATCGGCACCAGCTTCATGCCGATGTAGGCGAAAAAGCCGATGACGCCCAGGACGATGACGAATCCGATCAGGGTCATGCCGCCTTGCGTGCGTTTCATGCGCCTCTCCCCTTGTTATGGAATTTTCTTTCCGAGCCTGCCGAAATCGACGCCACCCGCGCTGCCGTCCCAGTGCATCCAGATCATGAACGCCTTGCCGCGCAGGTTGGCCTCGGGCAGGAAGTGCATGTCTTCCGGCCAGAAGCGGCTGTCCTCGCTATTATCGCGATTGTCGCCCATGACGAAATAGTAGCCCGCCGGGACCGTCCATTCGCCCTCGCCCTGCATGAAGAACGGCTGGTCGTTGCGCTCCAGCACCTGGTGCGGGCGCCCGGGCAGCCGTTCGGTCATCAGGCGCGCGCCGGTGGCGTCGCTGCCCTTGCCCTTGCCCACGTAGCGGCCCTGCTGTTCATAGGCCAGCGGCTGCCCGTTCAGGTACACGGTGTCGTTGCGGTAGGCCACGGTGTCGCCGGGCAGGCCGATCACGCGCTTGATCCAGTCCTGGTCCGGGTACTGCGGCGGGTGGAACACCACCACGTCGCCGCGCTCGGGTGCGCCGATCGAGACGAACTTCCTGTTGTTGATCGGCAGGCGCAGGCCGTAGGCGAACTTGTTGACCAGGATGAAGTCGCCGACCAGCAGGGTCGGCATCATCGAACTGGACGGGATGCGGAAGGGTTCGGCAACGAAGCTGCGCAGGCACAGCACCGCGGCCAGCACCGGGAAGAAGGCGCGCGAGTAGTCGACGACCATCGGCTCGTGCACGTCCAGCAGGCCGGCGCGCTCCTCGCGACGCTTGCGCAGCCACAGCTTGTCCAGCAGCCACACCAGGCCGGTGAACAGGGTGAGCACCACGAGGACGATTTCGAACCAGACGATCATGCGCCTTCCTTGTTGGTTGTCGACAGCACGGCGAGGAACGCCTCCTGCGGGATCTCGACGCTGCCCACCTGCTTCATCCGCTTCTTGCCCGCCTTCTGCTTCTCCAGCAGCTTCTTCTTGCGCGAGGCGTCGCCACCGTAGCACTTGGCCAGCACGTTCTTGCGCAGCGCCTTGACCGTGGAGCGGGCGATGATCTGCGAGCCGATCGCGGCCTGGATGGCGACGTCGAACATCTGCCGCGGGATCAGTTCGCGCATCTTCTCGACCAGCTCGCGGCCGCGGCGGTCGGCGTGGGCGCGATGGGTGATCAGCGACAGCGCGTCGACGCGGTCGCCGTTGATCAGGGTATCCACGCGCACGAACGGGCCGGCCTGGAAGCGCAGGAAGTGGTAGTCGAGCGAGGCATAGCCGCGCGACACCGACTTGAGCCGGTCGAAGAAGTCCAGCACCACTTCGGCCAT
>JALYWW010000061.1 GCA_030852515.1 Pseudomonadota bacterium | reverse complement strand
CAGCACCCCGCCGGCGCCCGCCGACCTGCCGTCCGATGCGGCGGCGCGTTTCGAAGCACTGCGCGCCTGGCGCGCCGAAGCCGCCCGCACCCAGAACGTGCCCGCCTACGTGATCTTCCACGACCGCACCCTGCGCGAAATCGCACTCGCCCGGCCGTCCGATGTCGACGGCCTGGCCGGAGTTCCCGGCGTCGGCGCGGCCAAGCTGGAGCGTTACGGCGAGGCGCTGCTCGCGCTGCTCATACAATAGATGCAATGGAATCCCTGGTCGTCTCCACCCTCACCGTCGCCCTGGCTGAAATCGGAGACAAGACCCAGTTGCTGGCGTTGCTGCTGGCTGCGCGATTCCGCAAGCCGTGGCCGATCGTCGCCGGCATCCTGGTGGCGACCGTGCTCAACCATGCGCTTGCCGGCTGGCTCGGCACGGTCGCCGCAACGTGGCTGGAGCCGCGGGTACTGCGCTGGGTCGTCGCCGCGAGCTTCATCGCCATCGCCGTGTGGACGTTGAAGCCGGACAAGCTCGACGCAGGCGAAACCCTGCCGCCGCGCAGCGCATTCATCGCCACCACCATCGCCTTCTTCATCGCCGAGATCGGCGACAAGACCCAGGTCGCAACGGTGCTGCTGGCCGCGAACTACCCGCCGCTGTGGCAGGTCGTGGCCGGCACGACGATCGGGATGATGCTGGCCAACGTGCCGGTGGTCGCGCTCGGCAGCCGTTTCGCCGACCGCCTTCCGTTGCGCGCCGCGCGGATCGTGGCGGCGCTGGTGTTCCTGGCGCTTGGGCTGTGGGCGGCAATCTTCGGCGTGGCTTGAGTATGCTGGCCACCTCGGGGAGGGGAATGGCCGGTGCTTGAAGGCGCACACAAGGGAACACGCCCGGAAACACGCCAGGCAACCAGGGTCTGGCTGGGCACCCTGCTGGCCACGCTGCTGGCGCGCCCGGACGAAGTCATGCTCGAACTGGGCGCAGGCGGGGAACTGCTGGTCGCGCGCCTGCGTGCCGCACTGTCCGCGCTGATCCTGCTGTTGCCGCTGATCGGCGCCGTGTCCGGCGCAGAGGTCGGCGAAACCGTGATCGGACTGGCGGCCGCGGTGTTCGTCAACATCATGGCGCAGGTTTGGCTGGTACTGGCGCGGCAGCGCCGCCAGCATGCTTGGCTGCCGTTTGCCACCGCAACCTACGACATCACCACCACCACCGGCGTGCTGGTGCTGCTGGCGCTGGGCGACCGCGTCGCCGGCATGAACAGCATGGTGGTCTGGGCGTTCTACCTGATCGCGATCGCGATGACGGCACTGCGCAACGACGGACGCCTGACCCTGTATGCGGGTGCGCTGTCGATGCTGCAGTACGGCGCCCTGGCCTGGTTCCTGTTCGCGTCCGCGACCGGCCCGGCACAACTGGTGTCGCCCGACTATGGCACCGCGATACCGGCCAACCAGCTCGAACGCCTGATCCTCTTGCTGATCATGACCTTGCTCACCGTGTCGATCGTGCACCGCATGCAGCGCCTGGTCGAGATGTCCGGGCGCGATGGCCTGACCGGATTGCCGAACCGGATGTGGCTGTTGCAACAGATGCCGCGGGTGATCGAACGCATGCGCGGCGGCGGCTCGCTGACCCTTGCGCTGCTGGACCTGGACCGTTTCCGCCGGGTCAACGACGACCTGGGACGGATCGACGGCGACCGGGCGCTGCGCCACGCGGTCGCTACGGTGGCCCAGGGCCTGCACGATGGCGAACGCCTGGTGCGCATGGGCGGCGACGAGTTCGTGGCCCTGCTGCATTGCCCGATGGGCACCGCCTGGGAACGCATGGAACAGCTGCGAAGGATCCTCTGGGAAGAACCCTTCCAGCCCGGGCGCGGCATGGATCCGCAGCGGCTGAGTTTGAGCGCCGGCCTGGCGACATGGCCGCAGGACGGCGACGAGCTGTCGTCGCTGCTGGCCGCCGCCGATCGCCGCCAGCGCGCGAGCAAGCGCCAGGGCGGCAACCGGGTCATGGCGCGCGACCCGTAGGCGCGGCTAAACTCGCGAAACATTCGTGGGAGCGGCGCAAGCCGCGACATTGGGGAACCACTTGAGCCCGAAACGACAGCTAGCCCTGCGCCTGACCGTGGCGAGCTTCCTCCAGTTCTACATCTGGGGCGCATGGCTGATCACCATCGGCCGCTACTGGTTCGAGAACCGCGGATGGTCGGGGACGAGCTTCGGTGCGATCTTTTCCACCATGGGCATCTCGGCGCTGTTCATGCCGGCGCTGATGGGCGTGGTCGCGGACAAGTGGATCAGCGCGCACAAGCTCTACGGCGCCCTGCACCTGGCGGGCGCCTTGTTCCTGGCGATGTTGCCGATGGCCGACAGCCCGGAGCAGATGTTCTGGGTGATGCTGGCGACGATGATCTGTTACATGCCCACCCTGTCTCTGGGCATCGCGGTGTCGTACAACGCGCTCAAGCAGGAAGGCCTGGACGTGGTCCGCGATTACCCGCCGATCCGGGTCTGGGGCACGGTCGGCTTCATTGCCGCGCTGTGGACCACCAGCCTGCTGCGACTGGAAACCTCGCCGGGCCAGTTCTACATCGCCGCCGGTGCGGCGGCCGCGCTCGGGCTGTACGCATTCACCCTGCCGCCGGCCCCGCCGCGCCTGGGTCGCGGCGAGAGCCGTTCGCTGGTCGATGTGCTCGGGCTGTCGTCGTTCCGCCTGTTCCGCGACCGCAACATGGCGGTGTTCTTCATCTTCGCGATGCTGCTCGGCGCGGCGCTGCAGTTGACCAATGCCTACGGCGGCACGTTCCTTGGCGAGTTCAGCAGCGATCCCGCGTATGCCGACAACCTCGCGGTGCGCTATCCCGCGATCATCATGTCGATCTCGCAGGTGTCCGAGACCTTGTTCATCCTCACCATCCCCTTCTTCCTGAAGCGTTTCGGGATCAAGACGGTGATGACGCTGAGCATGCTGGCGTGGTTCCTGCGCTTTGGCCTGTTCGCCTATGGCGATCCGGGCCCGGGCCTGTGGATGATCGTGCTTTCGTGCATCGTCTACGGCATGGCCTTCGATTTCTTCAACATCTCCGGTTCGTTGTTCGTCGAGCAGCAGAGCGACCCGCGCATCCGTGCCAGTGCACAGGGATTGTTCATGCTGATGACCAACGGCATCGGCGCCGTGTTCGGCAGCCTGGCCGCGGGCTTCGTCATCGACCGCTGGTTCACCGACGCCGCGGGCGTCAAGGACTGGCACGGCATCTGGGTGACGTTCGCGCTGTACGCCCTGGCGATGGCGGTGGCGTTCGTGCTGCTGTTCAAGCATCGGCACCAGCGTGGCGAAAGCGATGGCGTCGCCGGCTGACGGCCGCGTCGTCGTCGTCGGGTCGTTCAACGTCGACCATGTGTGGACGGCCGCGCAGCTACCCGCCGCCGGAGCGACGCTCGCCGGCCAGTACCACAGCGGCCCTGGCGGCAAGGGCTTCAACCAGGCGATTGCGGCCGCGCGTGCCGGCGTGGCGACCACCTTCGTCTGCGCGCTCGGCGACGACCCCGGCGCCGGGTTTGCGCGCGCATTGGCGCAGGACGACGGCATCGACCTGAGGTCGGCGCGCAGCCTGCAGCGCACCGGCACCGCGGGCATCTTCGTCGATGCGCAGGGACGCAACAGCATCGTCATCGGCGCGGGCGCCAACGCGGACCTGTCGCCGGCGTTCGTTGAAGCGCAGCGCGATGCGATCGTGGCGGCGGGCGTGGTCCTGGTCCAGCTCGAATCGCCATTGCCGGCAGTGGCCGCGGCATTGCACGCGGCCCGCGATGCCGGCGCATTCGCAATGTTGAATCCGGCACCGGCAAATGCAACAGCCAGCGCCGAACTGCTGTCGCTCTGCAACGTCGCCACGCCCAACGAAACCGAGTTCGCCGCATTGCTGGCAGCGCATTGCGCCGAGGATGTCGATCCAGCCGGCGTCGCGGGCACCGACGACGCGACCCTGCATTCGCTGGCGCGGCGCCTGCTGCCTGCTGGCAGCGTGGTCATCACCCTCGGCAGCCAGGGCCTGTTCGTCTCGCATCCGGCCGATGCGCTGCGTGGCGACGCCCAGGCGCATTACCGGATCGCGGCCGAAGCGGCGAACGTGGTCGACACCACCGGCGCGGGCGATGCCTGCAACGGCGCCCTCGCCGCCTCGCTGGCGCTGCACCCCGGGCGGCCGTTCCGCGACCACGTGGCCTTCGCCAACCGGTATGCGGCGCGATCGACGGAACACGCCGGCGCGGCCGCGGCCATGCCCCGGTTGCCTGTCCCGTAGAATTGGCACCATGCGCATCGGGTCTTACGACATTTCGCCCAAGGTGATCCTGGCCCCGATGGCCGGGGTCACCGACAAGCCGTTCCGGGTGCTGTGCAAGCGCCTCGGCGCCGGGCTGGCCGTCTCCGAGATGACCACCTCGGATCCGCGCTTCTGGGGCACGACCAAATCGCTGCGGCGCATGGACCATGCCGGCGAACCGGATCCGGTCAGCGTGCAGATCGCCGGCACCGATCCCGCGATCATGGCTGCCGCGGCGCGCCACAACGTCGAGCATGGCGCGCAGTTGATCGACATCAACATGGGTTGCCCGGCGAAGAAGGTGTGCAGCGCCTGGGCCGGCTCGGCGCTGATGCGCGACGAAGGCCTGGTGGCGCGAATCCTCGAGGCGGTGGTCGGCGCGGTCGACGTGCCGGTGACGCTCAAGATCCGCACCGGCTGGGATGCCGCGCATCGCAACGCGCCGGTCATCGCGCGCATCGCCCGGGAATCCGGGATCGCCGCCCTTGCGGTGCACGGACGCAGCCGCGAGCAGCATTACACCGGCGTCGCCGAATACGACACCATCGCCGCGATCAAGGCGGACCTGGACATTCCGGTGATCGCCAACGGCGACATCGACTCGCCGCGCAAGGCCGCCGAAGTGCTGCGCCTGACCGGCGCCGACGCAGTGATGGTCGGCCGCGCCGCGCAGGGCCGGCCGTGGATCTTCCGCGAGATCGCCCACTACCTCGCCCATGGCGAGCTGCTTGCCGAGCCTTCGCTGGCCGAAGTGCGCGACATCCTCCTGGGACACCTGCGCGACCTGCACGCCTTCCATGGCGAGGAAGCCGGCGTGCGCATCGCGCGCAAGCACCTGGGCTGGTACGCGAAGGACCGGCCGGAGAACAACGCCTTCCGCGCGGTGGTCAACCGCGCCCAGACGGCGGACGAGCAACTGCGCCTGACCGGCGACTATTTCGACGCCCTGGCGGCCGGCGTTTCCCCGAGCCTGCCGGTCGCCGCTTAACATCGCCGCTTAACCAGGCCGCAATCCCGCGGCGGGCACAATGCACCAACCGGCCCGGACGTGTATCATTCGCGGCCATCCTTTCATCCGCATCAAGGGATATATCCCTCCCTGGAGCCCGCCACATGAGCCGTTCCGCCTATCTCTTCACCTCCGAGTCGGTCTCCGAAGGCCATCCGGACAAGGTCGCCGACCAGATCTCCGACGCGGTGCTCGACGCGATCCTGGCCCAGGACAAGCGCGCCCGCGTGGCCTGCGAGACCATGGTCAAGACCGGCGTGGCGATCGTCGCGGGCGAGATCACCACCAGCGCCTGGATCGACCTGGAGGCGCTGACCCGCAAGGTGATCCTGGACATCGGCTACGACTCCAGCGAAGTCGGCTTCGACGGCGCCACCTGTGGCGTGCTCAACCTGATCGGCAAGCAGTCGCCCGACATCAACCAGGGCGTGGACCGCCGCAAGCCCGAGGAACAGGGCGCCGGCGACCAGGGCCTGATGTTCGGCTATGCCACCAACGAAACCGACAGCTTCATGCCGGCGGCGATCCACCTGTCGCATCGCCTGGTCGAGCAGCAGGCCAAGGTGCGCAAGAAGAAGAATTCGCCGCTGCCGTGGTTGCGTCCGGACGCCAAGAGCCAGGTCACCCTGCGGTACGACAATGGCAAGGCCGTCGCCATCGACGCGGTGGTGCTGTCCACCCAGCACGACCCGGGCGTGAAGCAGAAGGACCTGGTCGAGGCCGTGCGCGAGCACATCCTCAAGCCCGTGCTGCCCGCGAAGTGGCTGCACAAGGGCACCAAGTTCCACATCAACCCGACCGGCAAGTTCGTGATCGGCGGCCCGGTGGGCGACTGCGGCCTGACCGGGCGCAAGATCATCGTCGACACCTACGGCGGCTGGGCCCGCCACGGCGGCGGCGCGTTCTCCGGCAAGGATCCCTCCAAGGTCGACCGTTCGGCCGCCTACGCCGCGCGCTACGTCGCCAAGAACGTGGTCGCCGCTGGCCTGGCCGACCGCTGCGAAGTGCAGGTCAGCTACGCGATCGGCGTGGCCGAGCCGACCAGCATCTCGGTCACCACCTTCGGCACCGGCAAGGTCGGCGACGACGTGATCGAGAAGCTGATCCGCAAGCACTTCGACCTGCGCCCGTACGGCATCATCCAGATGCTCGACCTGATCCATCCGATGTACCAGGCCACCGCCGCGTACGGCCACTTCGGCCGCAAGCCGCAGGCGATCGAGTACGTCGACGGCGCCGGCAAGAAGCACAAGGCGACCGCGTTCTCGTGGGAGCAGACCGACAAGGCCGACGAGCTGCGCAAGGCCGCAAAGCTGAAGTAGGAGCGGCGGAAGCCGCGATGCATTGAACCGTCCCGCCGAGGGGCGCTGCGACCGTCGACCGGACGGCCAGGCTCGGCGGGACGCAGCGACAACGGCGCCCGTTGAATCCATCCGACGGAGCACCGCATGACCACGCACGACTACAAGATCGCCGACATTTCCCTGGCCGATTTCGGCCGCAAGGAAATCGACATCGCCGAGCACGAGATGCCCGGCCTGATGTCCATCCGCCGCAAGCATGCCGCCGAAGCCCCGCTCAGGGGCGTGCGCGTGACCGGCTCGCTGCACATGACCATCCAGACCGCGGTCCTGATCGAGACCCTGAAGGACATCGGCGCCGACGTGCGCTGGGCCTCCTGCAACATCTTCAGCACCCAGGACCACGCCGCTGCGGCGATCGCCGCCAGCGGCACCCCGGTGTTCGCGTGGAAGGGCGAAACCCTGGAGGAATACTGGGACTGCACGCTCGACGCCCTGTCCTTCCCCGACGGCAAGGGCGGTTTCCTCGGCCCGCAGTTGGTCGTCGACGACGGCGGCGACGTCACCCTGCTGATCCATAAGGGCTACGAGCTCGAAGACGGCAGCAAGTGGGTCGACGAAAAGGCTTCCTCGCACGAGGAGCAGGTGATCAAGAACCTGCTCAAGCGCGTGCACAAGGAGCGCCCGGGTTACTGGCACACCGTGGTCGAGGGCTGGAGGGGCGTGTCCGAAGAGACCACCACTGGCGTGCATCGCCTGTACCAGCTGGCCGAACAGGGCAAGCTGCTGATCCCGGCGATCAATGTCAACGACTCGGTCACCAAGAGCAAGTTCGACAACCTGTACGGCTGCCGCGAATCGCTGGCCGACGGCCTCAAGCGCGCGATGGACGTGATGCTGGCCGGCAAGGTGGTCGTGATCTGCGGCTACGGCGACGTCGGCAAGGGCTGCGCCCACTCCATGCGTGCCTACGGCGCGCGCGTGGTGGTCACCGAGATCGATCCGATCTGCGCGCTGCAGGCGGCAATGGAAGGCTTCGAGGTCAACACCATCGAAAGCACCCTGGGCCGCGGCGACATCTACGTCACCACCACCGGCAACAAGGACATCATCACCGTCGCCCACATGCAGGCGATGAAGGACCAGGCGATCGTCTGCAACATCGGCCACTTCGACAACGAGATCCAGGTCGACGCGCTGTACGCGCTCAAGGGCGTGGAGAAGATCAACATCAAGCCGCAGGTCGACAAGTTCGTGTTCGCGAACGGTAATGCGATCTTCCTGCTCGCCGAAGGCCGCCTGGTCAACCTGGGCTGTGCCACCGGCCACCCCAGCTTCGTGATGTCCAACTCCTTCGCCAACCAGACCCTGGCCCAGATCGACCTGTGGGCGAACAAGGACAAGTACGCCAAGCAGGTCTATCTGCTGCCGAAGAAGCTCGACGAGGAAGTCGCGCGCCTGCACCTGGAGAAGATCGGGGTCAAGCTGACGACCCTGACGAAGGAACAGGCCGAGTACCTCGGCGTTCCGGTGGACGGGCCGTTCAAGCCCGAACATTACAGGTACTAGGAAGGTAGCCGGGAGCCGGGAATGGGTAGCCGGAAAGCGGAGAAGCCGCTTCATTACGACCTGGAAGTCTGGAAGGACGCCATGCGGCTCGCGCGCGGGGTTTACCGGGCGTCGGCCGACTTTCCCGAGCAGGAGCGGTTCGGACTGGTTGCCCAGGTCCGGCGTGCCGTGGTCAGCGTGGCGTCGAATATCGCCGAGGGAGCAGGTCGTGGCAGTCGCCCACTGATCCAGCGCGTAGCTGCGATGCTCAGCGCACTGATCAACAGTAAATCCAGGATCTCCGAGGAGACTTCACAATGACAGGCCCTCCGGCTCCCGGCTCCCGGCTCCCGATTCCCGTTTCCTTCGAGTTCTATCCGCCCAAGACGGATGAGCAACGCACGCAGCTGGACCGCACCGCGGCCAGGCTGCGGCGCGAGGGCCCGGAGTACGTGTCGTGCACCTTCGGTGCGGGCGGGTCGACGCTGTCGTACACGCCGGAAACCATCCAGCGCCTGCGCGAGAAGCACGCGCTGGATGCGGCGCCGCACCTGAGCTGCATGGGTGGCAGCCGCGAGGAGATCCGCCAGCTGCTCAAGCTGTACCGGGCCATGGGCTGCCGGCGCCTGGTCGCGCTGCGCGGCGACCTGCCTTCGGGCATGGCGCGCATGGGCGACCTGCGCCATGCCACGGACCTGGTCGCGTTCATCCGCGCCGAGCACGGCGACTGGTTCCACATCGAGGTCGGCTGCTATCCGGAGTGCCATCCGCAGGCCGACGATGCGCTCGCCGACCTGCGCCACTTCAAGGCCAAGGTCGATGCCGGCGCCGATGGCGCGATCACCCAATATTTCTACAACGCCGACGCCTACTTCCGCTTCTTCGACGACGTGCGCCGGCTCGGTGTCGAGGTGCCGATCGTGCCGGGGATCATGCCGATCTCCAACTTCGCCCAGCTGCGGCGCTTCTCCGAAGCTTGCGGCGCGGAGATACCGCGCTGGATCGCCAAGCGCATGCATGCATTCGGTGACGATGCCGATGCGATCCGCGCCTTCGCGGCCGACCTGGTTGCGGCGATGTGCCGGCGCCTGGTCGATGGCGGCGCCCCCGCATTGCACTTCTACACGCTCAATCTTTCGAAACCCACACTGAACGTGTTGCAGCAATTGCGCTGAATAGAGGCTGATCGCACGCGGAATTGACGCGTGCAAGCGGACGATGCCGATCACCCCGCATCGCAGCCGCACATGAATACCCCACTGCTCGCCGCCGCGCTGGTTGCCGCAATCGCCACCGTGATCCCCGCAACCCTGCCGGCCAACGCCGGCACCACCACTACATTGCAACGCTGCCGCGCACCCGACGGCAGTGTCGGTTATACCGACAGGAGTTGTGCGATCTTCGGCGCAGGATCGACGCTGGAGACCAGCGAGGTGATCGCGGACATCGACTGGGGCGACTATTCGAACGGCGATTCCTGGTCGCGCGCGGGCACGGGACGGCGCTCGCCCGCCAGCGGCTGCGCGCGTTCGCCGACCCAGCTGGCGACGGACCTGTACGGCGCGCTTGCCCTTGGCGATGTCAATCGCGTCGCCGAGAGCTACCACTTCGCCGGGATGTCCAGTTCCGCGGGGCGCGCCACGATGAACCGCCTCGAGCGCCTGCTCGGGCACGAGGTACTCGACAGCCAGTCCTTCGGCACGGCCAACCTGCAGCTGCTGCTTGCCGACTCCGGGGGCGGCGCTTCGGCCGTCGACTTCGACATCCACCGCTACGCCGGCTGCTACTTCGTCTCGTTCTGAAGCCGTAGAATGCGGACTTCGACGCGGGGGTAGCCCGCCGGGAGCCCCGCATGCAGTACCCCGCCTGGATCTGGCAGAACGGCGCGATCAAGCCGTGGGCCGACGCCACCACCCACGTGATGTCGCACGCCCTGCATTACGGGTCTTCGGTGTTCGAGGGCATCCGCAGCTACGAGACGCCTTCCGGTCCCGCGATCTTCCGCCTCAGCGACCACAACCGTCGCCTGTTCGCGTCTGCGCGGATCTACGACATGCGGATCCCGTACACGCTGGACGAGATCAACGCTGCCTGTCGCGAGGTCCTGCGCCGCAACGAACTTTCCAAGGGTTACCTGCGGCCGCTGGCGTATCGCGGCCTCGGCGGTTTCGGGCTTTCGGCAGAAACCCCGATCGATGTCAGCGTCGCCGCATGGCACATGGGTCCGTACCTGGGCGAAGGCGTGCTCGAACAGGGCATCGACGCCTGCGTGTCGAGCTGGCAGCGATTCGCGCCCAACACCATCCCGGCAGGCGCCAAGGCCGGCGGCAATTACCTGTCAGGCCAGCTCATCGCGCGCGAAGCCCGTCGCCTCGGCTTCGGCGAGGGCATCGCGCTCGCCTCCACCGGCCTGCTCAGCGAAGGCGCCGGCGAGAACCTGTTCCTGGTGTTCGACGGTGCGCTGCACACCACCCCGGTCAGCGCCGCGCTGCTCAACGGCCTGACCCGCAACTCGCTGATGACCCTGGCCCAGGAAGCCGGGATCACGGTGATCGAACGCGACATGCCGCGCGAGTACCTGTACCTGTGCGACGAGCTGTTCATGTGCGGCACCGCCGCCGAAATCACCCCGATCCGTTCGGTCGACGGTCGCCAGGTCGGTGCCGGCAAGGCCGGGCCAGTGACCAGGCGCATGCAGGAGCTGTTCTTCGGCCTGTTCGACGGGCGCACGCCCGACAGGCACGGCTGGCTCGAGCCGGTTTAGGGCCCGAAGGTCAGGGTGGCGACAACGCCGCCATGCCGGCCCGGGAGCACACGAACATTCCAGCCGTAAAGGTCGCATAGCCGGCGCACGATCGACAGGCCGATGCCGCCGCCGATCGAGTGCTCGGCATGGGTGCCGCGATAACCGCGCTCGAACAGGCGCGCGGCATCGTCCGCGCTCAAGCCGGGGCCGGAATCGACCACTTCCACCGCATTGGACAGCACCCTGACCACGACTTCGCCATGCGCGGTGTACTTGACCGCGTTGCCGACCAGGTTGCCCAGCGCGACCGACACCGCAGCATCGGGTGCATCCACCACCAACCCGTTCTCGCCTTCCAGGCGCAGCTCCAGGTCCTTGCCTCGCAGCTGCGCGCGGTGGACATCCAGCAACTGCTCGGCGATGCGCGCGACATCGGCGCTGCCATGCCCGCGTTCGTTGCGCGACAGCAGCAACAGCGCACTGATCAGGTCGGTGCACTGCTGTTCGGCGCGCTGGATGCGCAGCAGTCGCGCCTGGCTCTTGTCGTCGATGTCGGGCCTCGACAACAGCAGCTCGACCGCGCCCTTGACCACCGCCAGCGGGGTACGCAGCTCATGGCTCACGTCGGCGTTGAACTCGCGGTCGCGCTGCACCACTTCGGTCAGGCGCGCGGCATAGTCGTCCAGCGCCGTGGCCAGTTCACCCACTTCGTCATCAGGGAAATGAGCTGCCAATGCTTCGGGCTGCGAGCTGCTCCCGGATTCGCGCAGCCGTTGCGCCAGTTCCGAAACGGGGCTCATTACCCTGGAAGCGGCCCATAGCCCAACCAACAGCGAGAAGGCGCAAAACACGATCACCGAGAAAAGCATCCAGTGCCCAAGCTTTTCGGAACTCGCCGCCGCATCCGTGACGTCGTAGCGAACAAGGCTGGTGAACGATTTTCCATCCGGACTCACTCCGCGCGCGATTGCTACCTTGTATACGCGCGCGCTACCATCGGCCGCTTCCTGCCTGACTTCATGGATGCCCGGCGGCAGGTCTCGATAGTGCGGATCGGTTCGGTAAGCGTTCTGCTGGCTCCAGGTACGCGCATCATAGAGAAGGAAGAACACTGGTTGCTCGGGATCGTTCTCGACCTGGGCGACCAAGTTGTCGACCTCGCGCTTCAGGGTTTCTTCAATCAGTTGTTGTTCGAGAGTGTTGCGCAAATACAGCGTAGCCAACGCGAACAGCGAAGTGAGGCCGAACCCCAACAGCACGAACGACAGGATGATGCGGGTGCGCAGCCGGCGCCGGTAACGCACCGGCTTGCGGCGCGGGACTTCTTCCTCAGTTGCCGCCATCGGGTGCCGCGATCCGGTAGCCGATGCCGTGGCGGGTCTGGATCAGGGCGATGTCGAACGGCTTGTCGACCACCGCGCGCAGCCCGTGGATGTGGACCCGCAGCGAGTCCGAATCCGGAAGTTCCTCGCCCCACACCCTGGTCTCCAGCTCCTGCCGGGTCACCACCGCGGGTGATGCTTCCATCAGCGACTGCAGGATCTTCAGCGCGGTCGGGTTGAGCTGCAGCAGCTTGCCGCCGCGGCGCACCTCCAGCGTGTCCAGGTTGTATTCCAGGTCGGCGACTTCGAGCACCCGGGTCTGCACGCCCTTGCCGCGGCGCGCGAGCGCGTTCAGGCGTACCTCGACTTCCTGCAGGGCGAACGGCTTGATCAGGTAGTCGTCGGCGCCGGAATCGAAACCGGCGAGCTTGTTGTCCAGCGAATCGCGCGCGGTCAGCATCAGCACCGGGGTCTGCTTGCGCGCTTCGTTGCGCAGCTTGCGGCAGACCTCCAGGCCATCCATGCCCGGCAGGCTCAGGTCCAGGACGACGGCGTCGAAGTCGTGCACTACCGCCAGGTGCAGGCCGGTCACGCCATCGGCGGCGAAATCGACGGTATGCCCGCGATCCTCCAGGTAGTCGCCGAGGTTGGCGGCGATATCGGTGTTGTCTTCGATGACGAGGATGCGCATTCGGATTCCTGTGCGGGGGCAACGGAAGCAGCTTCGATTCTGGCATACGGCCTGGTGAATGCCCGGATGCAAAGAAAGGCCCAGGC
>JALYWW010000060.1 GCA_030852515.1 Pseudomonadota bacterium | reverse complement strand
TACGCGGCCATCGCGGTGCTCCGTGCCAGCCGCGGCCATGACCAGGCCAGCAGCGCCCATGCCGGCAACAGCATCGCCGCGTGCCAGGCGGCCGTGGCCAGGGGCGCATGGACCAGGTCGAACAGCCCCGCGCCCTGGACGCCCGCATAGACCGCTGCGACCAGCACCAGCTCGAAAGGCCGCGGACTGCGCGCCAAGGCGCCCAGGCACAGGCCCCAGCTCGCGATCGAGACGATGACCGCGAATGCCGCAAGCGCCGCGGCAGGTGCCGCCAGCGACAGGCGCAGGATGCCCGGCCACGACAGGGCCGCCAGCAGTACGACGGCGACCATGAAGCGCGCACCGAGCAGGCGCGGAATGGCGCCGGGCGAAACGAGCACCAGGCCGCCGGTGCCGTGGCTGTGCTCGCGCAGGATTGCGCGCGCGAGGATGTCGAGCGGCAAAACCCAGGCAAGCACGATCGCGATCGCGGCGCCTTTGATTGGCGCGAACGCCTGCACCACGGCGAGCGCTACGGCCGCGAACCACCACCAGGCGGGCCGCTGCCGCAATGCCACTTTCAGTTCGGCCACCACCAGCGTCGAGCGCGGCCCGCGCGCGAACGGATCGAGCAGGCGGTCGAGCCAGCGCAACCGCGATCCGGCACCGCTGCGCTTGCGCGTCGACGTCGAGGTGCGCGCGGCGGCGCGGTCGAGGAACGGCGCTGCCGCCAGCACGCCAGCCAGCGCTGCAAGCAGCCACAGCGCACGCCCGAGCAAGTCCATCGGTCGCGGCGACCAGCGCTTCCATTCGAACAGCCCGCCGGGCTCGCGCTGTACCTGCACGCCGATGTTGTAGCCGAACTCCTGCGTCTGTCCGGTCTGTGCGGTGCGCACGCGCTGGAAGTCGCGGGCCACGACCACCATCCCGACCGGGTCGCTGCGCCAGCCGGTACGCGCCGCCGTGGTATCCGCGGCCTCGAACTGCGCCATCCCGATCGAGGAAGCCGCCACCCAGGCAATGAAGAACACGACGTTGCCGGCGGTACGCCGCAACCAAGGCACCAGGTCGAACCAGATCGCGAGCATGGCCATCATCGCCAGCCCCGGCACGCCCAGCACCAGCACCGGCTTGGCCAGTTCGAACAGGTCGACATGGCGGTCCTCGGCGCGGACCCACTGCGCCACCAGCGCGACCGAGAGCCCCGCGACCAGGATCGCGCCGAGGACGACCATGTGGCTGGCCCACTTGGCCAGCAGGTAGGTGCCGCGGGTCATCGGCGTGGCCACGAGCAACTGCCAGACGCGGGTATCGATGTCGCGTGCCAGGTTGCCGCGCACGGCGTAGAAGCCGCCGAGGGTCAGCAGGCTGCCGTACACCATCGCCAGGGTCATGCCGATCCATGCGCTGGAGTAATAACCGCGATCGCCGCCGCGCACGGAGAGCACGCGATAGCCCGCCTCCGCCGGCGGGAAACACCACCATGTCGCGGCCACGACCAGGCCGAGCATCACCCAGAAGCGCGGCGTGCGCGTGCGTTCGCGCAGGTCGGCGAGCAGGATCGCGGCGAAACGCTGCAAGGCCTGCATGTCAGGCAACCACGGCGGAGGCGCCGGTCAGCCAGGTGTAGGCGTCCTCGAGCTCCGGCGTCACGGCCTGCGCGCCTTCCGCGGGCCGTTGCGCGCAGACCGCGCGCACGCGGATGCCGTCGGGCCGGCGCAGGGAACCGCACAACAGGAATTGCGCGCGTACCTGCGGCAGTTGTTCCGGCGTGATCATCCATTCCCAGACGTGGCCGTCGGCACGCGCCAGCAATGCTTCGGGCGTGCCGTGGAAGCGCAGGCAGCCGCCCGTCATCACAGCCAGGCTGGTGGCGGTGGCTTCGACATCGGAAACGATGTGGGTCGACAGGATCACCAGCCGCTCGCCGGCAAGGTCGGTCAGCAGGTGCCGGAAGCGCATGCGCTCTTCCGGGTCCAGGCCCACCGTCGGCTCATCGACGATCAGCAACACCGGATCGTTGAGCAGGGCCTGGGCAATGCCGACGCGCTGGCGCATGCCGCCGGAGAACTCGCCGAGCCGGCGGTCGGCGACGCTCTCCAGGCCGACCGCTGCAAGGCAGGCCTCGATGCGGCCGCGCGCCTTCGCCCCGGCCAGGCCTTTGACGGCCGCCAGGAAGCCGAGGAACTCGCGGGCGCTGAGCGCCGGATAGACCCCGAAGTCCTGCGGCAGGTAACCCAGGCTGCGGCGCAATGCGTCCGGGTCCCGCGCCAGGTCGATGCCGTTCCAGCGCACCGCGCCGCGGCCGGGCTTGGCCAGGGTGGCCAGGATCCGCATCAGGCTGGACTTGCCAGCGCCGTTGGGGCCGAGCAGGCCGAGCACGCCCGGACCCAGGTCCAGGTCGATGTCCGACAGCGCCTGGTGGCCGTTCGGATACGAGTAACCCACTGATTCCAGAGTCAATTGGCAGGCCGGCACGAAAAATCCCCGGGCGCCTGCAGGGGCGCCGTGCCGGTAGTGTAGTTACCTATAACACCAAAGCATATAGGCCATGCGACCTATGCCCCCGCTTCAGTCGCGGCGAAGGTCTTCGTACTCCGGATGCTTGAGCATCCACGCGGCCGCGTAAGCGCAATCAGGCTGGACCTTCAGGCCCTCGCGGCGAACGTAGTCGAGCGCAGCGCGCACCAGCCTGGCTGCGATGCCCCGCCCACCCAGCGCCTCGGGAACGATGGTGTGGTGGATGGTGACCACCCCGGACGCGATGCTGTAGTCCAAATGCGCGAGCTGGCCTTCCAGCGCGACGATCCAGCGCCCCCGTTCGGGTTCATGGACGGGGGTCGGATCGGTCGCGTCGGTCATGTCGATTCCTGGTCAGCGCTTGTCGCGTTTGCCCTGATTATGCCGGTCCACGGTGCTGGCCGATCCGTGGATCGCGTCCAGGCGCGCTTCCGCCTGGTGCAGTTCACCTGCCTTCTGCCGGGCTTCGTCCGACTGGTACCCCGCGTCCATGCCACCCGCCTGGGTGGTCTCCAGTGCCTGCCAGGGCGGGGTTTCGCGCGCGTGTTCCTGCTTCTGCCTGAGCAGCTTGCGGGTGTTGGCCAGCGCCTTCTTCGCGGTGATGCGGCGCGGGGCGGCCTTCTTCGCCGGCGCCTTCTTCCTCGCGACCGTCTTCTTCGCGACAGGCTTCTTCCTGGCGACAACCTTCTTCTTCGCTACGGCCTTCTTGGCAACCTTCTTCGCGACCTTCTTCGCGACCTTCTTCTTCGCGACCTTCTTCGCCGGCTTCTTCTTTGCTGCTGCCTTGCGTACGCTGGCCATGCTGCCTCCCGTGCGCGGAATCACCGCGGATGGCAACTCGATAGCACGCGTGGCATCCACGCCAGGTGAGTGGCTGTCCTAGAAGAAGCCGGGATCCATCAGCCGGGCGATGAAGCTGGACGCGACCTGCGGCTCCATGATCACCGTGAACAAAACACCGTAGCCGGCACCCCACAGGTGCGCGCTATGGTTGACGTTGTCGCGGCCCTGCCGGTCCATCCAGATCGAATAACCGACGTACAGCACGGCGTAGACGATCGCCGGCACCGGAATGAAGAACACGAAGATCAGCGACCAGGGCTGCACCAGGATGAAGGTGAACAGCACTGCCGACACCGCGCCCGACGCGCCCAGGCTGCGATAGCGGCTGTCGTTCCGGTGGTTGAGGTAGGTCGGCAGGATCGCCACCACCAGCGCCGACAGGTAGAACAGCACGAAGCCGACCCGGCCGATGTAGGGCACGAACCACTGCTCCACCGCCCTGCCGAAGAAGTACAGGGTGATCATGTTGAACAGCAGGTGCTGGAAATCGGCGTGGATGAAACCGTGGGTCACCAGGCGGTCGTACTGGTGGTTGCGCGAGATCGCAGGCGGCCACAGGATCAGGCGTTCGAGCAGCCTGGGGTTGTTGAAGGCCATCCACGACACCAGCACGGTGACGGCGATGATCGCGATGGTCAGCAGGGACTCCACGTTCAGCCCCCCGCGGCCTTCAGGCGCAGGCCGATGGCTTCGCCGCGCAGCGCCGCGATGTCGCCCTGGCGCGCCTTCAATGCTTGCGTGACCTCGTCATCGAGGCCGGAATAAGGATCGCCGACCTGGGACTGCAGCGCCGTCGTGTCGCCTTCCATTGCGGCGAGGCCATCGAGCATCGCCAGCTTCGACTCGACCTCGTCGACCCGTTCCTTGACGTTGCGGTAGCGTTTCGCCGGCAATCCCGCAGCCTGCGCGCCGGCTTCGTCGATGGCATTGGCGGTCATCGCGAACAGCGCGGCGGTCTCCGCATCGCTGTCGTCGTCGGCGCGGGCCTTCTCGATCTTCGCGTACTCATCGCGCAGCAGTTGCACTTCCTTCTGCATGCCCAGCAGGTAGGCATCGACATCGCCAGCCTGCAAGGCCGCATCGTTCGCCACCGGGGCCGCTGCTGCCTCGGGCGGAGGTGCCGCGGGTTCCGCGGCAGCCGGCGCCGCGGGCGCATCAACCGGCGCTTCGGCCGGCTTGTCGCTGCAGGCCGCAAGACCGAGCAACGCGAGTGCAATGATCCAGTGCTTCCCCATCATCGTATTCCCCTGATGCCCGGCTCAGTCGGCCGGGCGGTAGTTGTCCTGCATCGGATAGCTGCGCGCGTACAGGGCGAACACTGCCGCGGCAGCGAAAGCGAAGACGGCGAAGAAGAACATCAGGAACGCGTTCTCGCTCCAACCCGTGGTGGCGATGCGCGCGGTCACCGCATCGTTGCGCACCGCCACGTTGGTCAGCAACACCCACAGGCTGCCGAAGGTACTCGCCAGGTACCAGAAGGCCATGATCACGCCCTTCATCGATGCCCGCGCCTGGCTGTAGGCGAACTCCAGCGCGGTCGCCGAGACCAGCACCTCGCCGAACGTGAGCAGCGCGTACGGCCAAGCCTGCCATGCCAGCGATGTCGGCGCGCCGCTGTCGATCTGCAACTGGATGAAGCCCGCCATGATCCAGGCAATGCCGGCGAAGGCGATACCCCAGCCCATGCGCCGCAGCGCCGTCGGCTCGTATCCGAGCCGGCGCAGGGCCGGATACAGCACGATGTTGTTGAACGGGATCAGCAGCATGACCAGCAGCGGGTTCAGCGCCTGCATCTGCGCCGCCTCCTTGACCAGCCAGCTCGGCCACCACCAGCTGTCGTGCGGCACCGCCATGTCGCGACCCTGGATGACCCAGGTGCTGGCCTTCTGGTCGAACAGCGACCAGAACGGCGTGGTCAGGGCGAACACGATGATGATGCGCAACACCGAACGCACGCTGTCGACCGCTTCGTCCGGATGCTTGCCTCGGGCGCGATCGAGCTGCATCGACACGCCGATGCCGCCGAAGGCGATCAGCGCGCCCAGCGCCAGGCAGGCGCTGATCACGAAGTGGAAGTCGTCCGGCCAGAACGGCAGCGACAGCCCGGCCCAGGCGTGCAGGGCCCAGAACACCAGCATCGCCGCGGCGACCACGGCTCCGGCGACGGCCACCACCAGGCCATTGCGACCCTGCCCCGGCGCCTGCGACAGCAAGGCGCTACGGGCCACGTTGTAGAACGAATCCGGATCCTGGCCGCGGGTGGGCGGCACGCGCACGTACTTGCGCCGCCCAAGCCAGAAGAGGAAGGTCGCGATGAACATCAGCACGCCCGGGATGCCGAAGGCGATCGAAGGACCGAGCTCGCGCAGGAACAGCGGCATCAGCAGCGAGGCGAAGAAACTGCCGAAGTTGATCGTCCAGTAGAAGAAGTCGAACACCACCTTGGCCAGCGACTTGTTGGCCTGGGTGAACTGGTCGCCGACGAAGGACACGACCAGCGGCTTGATCCCGCCCGAGCCGAGCGCGATCAGGAACAGGCCGGTGTAGAACCCGTTTCGGTTGTCTTCGAACAACGCCAGGCAGGCATGTCCGGCGCAGTAGATGAGCGAGAACCACAGCACCGTGTCGTACTTGCCGAAAAAGCGGTCCGACAGCCAGCCGCCCAGCAGCGGGAAGAAGTACACGCCGATGACGAAGCTGTGGAAGATGTCCTTGGCCGCACCTTCGCGCTGGCCTTCCGGGATGTAGGCCAGGATGACGCTGCTGACCAGGAACTGCACCAGGATGTTGCGCATCCCGTAGAAGCTGAAGCGCTCGCACGCTTCGTTGCCGATGATGTACGGGATCTGCCTCGGCAGGCGCGGACGTGCGGCGGCGGTATTCAAGTCCACTCCTCCAGGCCTTCGGCGGCGTACAGGGCGGCGAACGAAGGCCGTGCCTTCATCCGGGTGGCCAGGGCGGCAAGGTGCGGCCAGTCGGTGGCGGGGCGCGGCATGTTGCGCGACCAGCGCATCAGCATCACCAGGTAGAAGTCGGCCACGCAGGCTTCGGCGCCGAGCAGGTGCGGGCCATTGGCGCCCAGGTGCGCGTCGATCCGTTCCCAGGCTGTCTCGATCCGCGGACGGACCTGGTCGCGCGCCACGTCGGACATGTCGGCGCCGGCGACTTCGTGCGGATACCACCAGATCCGGAACAGCGACTGCACCGACTGGGCCAGGTGGAACATCCACTGCAGGCAGTCGCGACGCGACGGGTCATCGGCTGCGGGCAACAGGCCCGCTTGCGGATGGCGCTCGGCCAGGTGCAACGCGATCGCGGCCGCCTCGGTCATGGGCCGCCCCTCCAGCACCAGGGTCGGCACGACTCCGCTGGGGTTGAGCGCCAGGTATTCGGGGGACTTCTGCTGCCGCGATGCGAAGTCCAGCGCGCGCAGTTCGTACGGTATGCCCAGTTCGATCAGCAGCCAGTGGACGAGCAGGCTGGCGGCGCCGGGCGAGTAGTAGAGGATGGCCATGGGGCGAAACGGTATCATCGAATGCGACCGCTGCTCACTGGACCTTGCCCATGCTTCGCATTGCCCTGCCCTGCGCGCTTGCCTGCCTGTTCGCCGGCCCCTTCGCTGCCCAGCCCGCGCTGGCGCAGGCCGCATCGGACCAGCCAGACCTCACCACGGTGGCCGAGCGTTCGGGTTTCCAGCGCACCGGCCGCTACGAGGAAGTGATCGCCCTCTGCGACGCCTTCGCCCGCGCCTACCCCGATGCGGTGCGTTGCGAGACGTTCGGCACCTCCCCGGAAGGCCGGCCGATGAAGCTGCTGGTGGCGACCCGCAGCGGTGCGTTCACCCCCGAGGCCGCCGCGGCGAAGAAGCTGCCGGTGCTGCTGGCCCAGGGCGGCATCCATGCCGGCGAGATCGACGGCAAGGATGCCGGCTTCCAGTTGCTGCGGCAGATGCTCGACGGCGAGGCCGCGCCCGGCGCACTGGACAAGCTGGTGTTCCTGTTCGTGCCGGTGTTCAGCGTCGACGGCCATGAGAACTTCCGCGCGTGGAACCGCCCCAACCAGCGCGGCCCCGAGGAAATGGGCTTCCGCACCACCGCCCAGCGCTTGAACCTCAACCGCGACTACGTCAAGGCAGACGCCCCCGAAATGCGGGCGATGCTCGGTCTGCTGCAGACCTGGGACCCGCTGGTGATGCTCGACCTGCACGTCACCGACGGCGCCAAGTTCCAGCACGACATCTCGATCACCGGCGAGCCGGTGAACTCAGGCGATCCGGAACTGCGCAAGGCCGGGCGTGCGTTGCGCGACGGCATCGCCGCCAGGCTGTCGGCCCAGGGCTCGCTGCCGGTAACCTTCTATCCCAGCTTCGTCGGCGACGACGATCCGGCATCCGGGTTCCGCGACGGCGTCAACCCGCCGCGTTTCTCGCACGGCTACATGCCGTTGCGCAATCGCCTCGCGATCCTGGTCGAGACCCACTCCTGGCGCACCTATCCCGAGCGCGTGGCTTCGACCCGCAACACCGTGCTCGACGCCATCGAACTGACCGTGGCCAACGCGACGCAATGGCAGGCGCTGGCCGACGCCGCAGACCGCAATGCCGCGGCATTGGGTGGCAAGCCGGTCGCGCTGTCCTACAAGGCCACGGACAAGGTGCGCATGATCGACTTCCTTGGTTACGCCTATGCGCGCACGCCGTCCGACGTGTCCGGCACCTTGATGACCCGCTACGACGAAACCACGCCCCAGGTGTGGAAGATCCCGCTGCGCGACGAGATCGTGCCGGACCTGGAGATCGTCGCACCGAGGGCCGGTTACCTGGTGCCGGCCGCGCATGCGCGTCGCGTGGCCCGCTGGCTCGATACGCATGGCATCCGGTACCAGCCGATCGAGCAGCCGTTGCAGCTGCAGGCGCAGGCCTTCGAGGCCGAGAAGGTCGAGTTCGCCGCCAACTCGGTGGAAGGCCACCAGCGCCTGGAGATCGACGGGCAATGGCAGGACACCCGGGCCTCCCTGCAGGCGGGTGCATTGTTCGTTCCGGTTGCGCAGCCGCTGGCGCGCCTGCTGGTGCATATCCTCGAACCGCAGGCTCCCGACTCGATGGCCGCCTGGGGCGGGTTCAACAACGCCTTCGAGCGCAAGGAATACATGGAGGGATACGTTGCCGAGGAGGAGGCGCGCAAGATGATGGCCGCCGATCCGGCGCTGAAGGCCGAATTCGAAGCCAGGCTGGAAAGCGATCCCGGGTTCGCCGCCAGTCCCTACGCGCGCCTGAACTTCTTCTACCAGCGCCATCCGGCATACGACCGCGGCTACAACCACTATCCGGTGCTGCGGGTCGACACCGCTCCGCTGTAGGTCTCAGCCGGCTCCCCAGCGTTGCAGGATGTCGTAAGGCTGTCCGGGCCGGCTCTCGACCAGCGCGAAACCGCCCACCCGCCAATGCAGCGGATCGATCGCCATCGGTTCGATCTGCCTGCGCGCATCGCGGACGAGGGTCACGTGCGGCGTAAAGGCGCCCCGCTGAGGTCGTGCGCCGGCGCGCAGCAATTGCGTGCCCAGTCCTTCCCACAGCGCCTGCAATGCGTCGCTGGGTTGTCCACCCAGCCACCACACCCGGCTGCCGGGGAAGCTGCCGGCATGATCGAGCACCAGGTCGAACGCCTGCATCGGCGTGGCATCGCCTGCCGCGCGCGCCGCCGCCACCAGCGCCGGCGGCAAGGGCTGGAAGTCGCCGAGGAACTGCAGCGTCAGGTGGTAACGCTCCGGCTTGAGCAAGCGACCACCGGAGCCACGGGAACGTTCCAGGTTGGCTGCCGTTTCGGCGATTCGCGCGCGCAGCGCGGTATCCGGAAGCAGTGCGAAGAACAGCCGCTGCAGCGCCTGCGCTGGCACCCCGCCAAGCAAGTCCGGTTGCATCAGCCCTGTTCCAGCGCTTCCCAGCGCGCGTAGGCCGCTTCGAGTTCGGCCTGGACCCGGGCCAGTTCGATGCCGTGCGCGGTGATGGCTGCGCCGTCGCGCTGGTAGAAGGCCGGATGGTGCATGGCATCGGTCATCGCGGCGACCCTGGTTTCCAGCGCCTCGATCCGTGCAGGCAGCTGCTCGAGTTCGCGCTGGTCCTTGTAGCCGAGCTTGCGCCTGGCGGGGGCGATCCCGGTGATGGTTTTTTGCGGCTCGTTCGCGGATAGCCGGGCACGGTTCGGCTCTACGGCGGCGGAAACCGCGGGACGCTGGCGCAGCCAGTCGCTGTAGCCGCCGACGTATTCGCCGACCACGGCGTCGCCTTCCATCGCCAGGGTCGAGGTGACCACGTTGTCGAGGAAGTCGCGGTCGTGGCTGACCAGCAGCAGCGTGCCGGGGTATTCGGCCAGCAGTTCCTCGAGCAGTTCCAGCGTTTCGACGTCGAGGTCGTTGGTCGGTTCGTCCATCACCAGCAGGTTGGACGGCTGCGCGAACAGCCGCGCCAGCAGCAGGCGGTTGCGCTCGCCGCCCGACAGGCGGGTGATCGGCGCGCGCGCGCGCTCGGCGGTGAACAGGAAATCCTGCAGGTAACCGATGATGTGCTTCTGGCGGCCGTTGATCGTCACTGATTCGCGGCCTTCGGCCACGTTCTCGATCGCATTCCAGTCCTCGCGCAGTGTCGCGCGGTACTGGTCGAAGTATGCAACCTGCAGGTTGCTGCCCTGGCGCACCTCGCCATGGGTGGGCGCAAGCTCGCCCAGCAGCAGCTTCAGCAGCGTGGTCTTGCCGCTGCCGTTCGCCCCGACCAGGCCGATCCGGTCGCCGCGCAGGATCGTCGTCGAGAAATCCCCCACCACCTCGCGGCCACCCGGATAGGCGAACGAGACCTCGCGCGCCTCGATCACCTTCTTGCCCGACGCAGCGCCCTGGGCGACTTCCATGCGCACGTTGCCAGCCAGCTCGCGGCGCTGGCCGCGTTCGTTGCGCATCGCCTCCAGCCTGCGCACCCGGCCCTCGTCGCGGGTGCGGCGCGCCTTGATGCCCTGGCGGATCCAGGTTTCCTCCTGGGCCAGCAGCTTGTCGAAGCGCGCGGACTCTTGCACCTGCGCATTCAGGCGCTCTTCGCGGCGCCGCTCGTAATTGGCCCAGTCGCCCGGCCAGCTGGTCACCTGGCCGCGGTCGATCTCGACGATGCGGGTGGCCAGCGCGCGCAGGAAACGCCGGTCATGGGTCACGAACACCAGTGCACCCTTCCAGTTCTTGAGGAAACCTTCCAGCCACTCGATCGCTTCGATGTCCAGGTGGTTGGTCGGCTCGTCGAGCAGCAGCACGTCCGGTTGCGAGACCAGCGCCCGCGCCAGCAGCACCCGGCGCTTGAGGCCGCCCGACAGCCCGGCGAACAGCGCATCGCCATCCAGCGAAAGCCGCCCCAGGGTCTCGGCGACGCGCCAGGTTTCATGGCCGTCCAGTCCCGCGCCCACGACCGCGGCGACGCTGCCCTCCAGTCCGGCCGGCACTTCCTGTTCCAGGCGCGCCACGCGCACGCCGCCCTGTAGCCGGACTTCGCCGTCGTCAGGGTGCAGTACGCCGGCCAGCAGCTTGAGCAGGGTGGATTTACCGGCGCCGTTGCGCCCGATCAGGGCGACGCGCTCGCCCGGGTCCAGGGCGAGATCGACGTTTTCCAGCAGGAGGGGGCCGCCGACTCCGTAGTCGACGCCCTGTAGGGTCAGCAAAGGCATGCGCCATTGTAGTGCGCGGGACTTGAATGCCGCTGCGGCCGGCGCATAATCGCTGCGCGTCACCACCGTCAACCGCTTCAGCACCGAGGGATATCGCCGTGAGCAAGGGCATGGACCAGAAGAAGCAGGAAAAGAAGAAGCCGGAAAAGTCGCTGAAGGAAAAGCGCGCCGCCAAGAAGGAAAAGAAAGCCGGCAAATAGCCGGCTTTCTCCTTATCGTCAGTAGCGGTAACCGCCGGATTCGCGGATGTTGCGCACCACCTGGATCCGGCTCGCCCACAGGCGGCCGCCGGAGCGCATGGCCTCCACCTCCACCTCGTCGCCGCGTTCCAGCCCCTCCACCGGGTAGCGCTGCCCCCGGTAATACAAGGCCGTGTTGTTGTCGAAGTACACCTCGACCCGCGATCGCTGGTAGCTGCGGGGATCGCCCGCGACGAGCAGCAACCGCCCGGTGCGCGGATCCACGCTTTCCACCGTGGCGATGAAGCGTTCGCTGCCATAACGGTCGCCGTAACCGCCCGAACCGCCAGGGTAGTAGGGACCGTTGTTGCCCTGGCCGGTCGCGCAACCGGCAAGGGCCAGGCAAGCAGCCAGCAGCAGCGGAAGTCGAATCATGGCCGGTCTCCGGGTCGGGCTCGTCGACACCTTCGCGGCCACCCGGTGAATGCAGCGTTTATCGGCGCCGCAACGTTCAGGAACTGCAGGACAGCGTCGAACAGCCCGCGCGACCGCGCGCCCAGTCGGGCCGGCGGCGGGCATAAGCTTCGTTTGCCGGCTGCTCGTCGTACGGGCGTCGCATCACCTCGAGCAACTCGTCGATGGCGCCGGTCTCGCCGGCTTCGGCGCGGTCGATGGCCTGCTGGGCGAGGTAGTTGCGCAGCACGTATTTCGGGTTCGCCGCCTGCATGGCCGCGCGGCGATGCGCCGGGTCCGGCGCGTCCTCGCGTACCCGCGCCGCATGGCGCGCTAGCCAGTCCAGCAATGCGGGCGTGGCAGCCTCCTGTTTCGCCGGGTTGTAGAAGGCTTCCTGCAGCGCTGCCAGGCCCGGCGCTGCCGGATCGACATAAGCCAGGCCGCGAAAGAACAGCGTCATGTCGGCTTCGGCCGAGTGCAACAGGGATTGCAGGTCGCGCATCAGCGCGAGGTCCTCGTCGCGGCAGTCGGCAAGGCCGAGCTTGCGCGCGATGTTGTCGCGATCGGCTGCCGCGAAGGCCGCTTCGTATCGATCGAGGCCGGCCTGCAGCGGCGCGGTGTCGGCGAACAGCGGCGACAGCGCCTGGGCAAGGCGCACCAGGTTCCAGTGCGCGATCCGCGGCTGCCAGCCGAAGCGGTAGCGGCGGCCCTGGGCATCGGTGGTGTTCGGCGTCCAGTCGGGATCGTAGTCGTCGATCCAGCCGTAGGGACCGTAGTCGATGGTCAGCCCGAGGATCGACATGTTGTCGGTGTTCATCACCCCGTGCACGAAGCCGACCCGCATCCAGTGCGCGACCGTCACGGCAGTGCGCTCGCACACCTCGGCGAACCAGTCGGCGTAGAGCGGCTCCCCGCTGCCGCGCAGGTGGGCGAAGTCGCGGCGGATGCAGAAGTCGGCGAGCTTGCGCAGCAGCGGCAGGTCGTCGCGCGCGTACGGCAGCTCGAAGCTGCCGAAGCGGATGAACGACGGCGCGACCCGGCACACGATCGCGCCCGGCTCATCGCGCGGATGGCCGTCGTAGAACATGTCGCGCACCACCGTTTCGCCGGTGCCGACCAGGCTCAGCGCACGGGTCGTCGGGATGCCCAGATGGTGCATGGCCTCGCTGCACAGGAACTCGCGGATCGAGGAGCGCAGCACCGCGCGACCATCGGCGCTGCGCGAATACGGCGTCGGGCCCGCGCCCTTGAGCTGCAGTTCCCGGCGCGCACCAACGGCGTCGACGACCTCGCCCAGGGTGATCGCGCGGCCGTCGCCGAGCTGCCCGGCCCAGTGCCCGAACTGGTGGCCGCCGTAGTTGGCGGCGTACGGCTGCATGCCCGGCAGCAACGCATTGCCACCGAAGACCCGGGCGAATTCCG
>JALYWW010000017.1 GCA_030852515.1 Pseudomonadota bacterium | reverse complement strand
AGCCAGCCCTGGGGCGCGGCGCTGCAGGCCCTGCTGGTCGACCGCATGCCGGTCGACGCCATGCCGGTCGACCCCTGCGGTCCCGCCAGCTAGAATCGACCGGATTCCCTGGAGTAACGATGGCCTGGAACATTCCCGGCGGGTCCGGCAACAACGGCCGCACCCCACGCAAGCGCGGCAATGGCAACCCCCTCGATGCGCTGCTCGAGCCGCTGCGCGGCCTGTTCGGCGGTAGTGGCGGTGGCGGCAGTGGTGGTCCCAACATCGCCCGCTGGGCGGGCGTGCTGGTCGCGCTGTGGTTGCTGTTCAACTGCTTCGTCCTGGTCACCGAACAGCAGCGCGGCGTGGTGATGCGCTTCGGCGAGGTGGCGCGGATCATGCAGCCCGGGCCGCACCTGAAGTGGCCATGGCCCATCGAGCGCGTGATCAAGGTCCAGGCCACCCAGATCAAGACCTTCAGCGATACCGTGCCGGTGCTCACCCGCGACGAGAACATCGTCACCGTCGAGGTCAACGTGCAGTACCGGGTCGACGACCCGGAGCTGTACCTGTTCGGTACCCGCGACGCCGACCAGGTCCTGCAGCAGGCCACGCTCAGTGCAGTGCGCGAGCAGGTCGGGCGTTCCGACCTGGATACCGTGCTCAGTGCGCGCAGCGCGCTGTCGGTGTCGGCGCGCGAGAAGCTGCAGGAAGCGCTGGACGACTACCGCACCGGCCTGATCGTGACCGAGCTCAATCTGCCCAACGCGCGTCCGCCCGAGGAAGTGAAGCCGGCGTTCGACGACGTCAACAGCGCGCAGCAGGACAAGGATCGCGCGCGCAGCGAGGCCGAAGCCTACGCCAGCCGGATCGTGCCCGAAGCGCGCGGCCAGGCGGCGCGCGTGCGCACCGTGGCCGAGGGCTACAAGGCAGCCAAGATCGCTGGCGCCACCGGTGACGCTACCCGCTTCGCCTTGCTGCTCGAGGAGTACAAGGCCGCGCCGGAAGTCACCCGCAAGCGCCTGTGGCTGGAAACCGTGCAGCAGGTGCTGGCCGGCAACCGCACCGTCGTCGGCGGCGACGGCAGGCAGCTGATCTACGTGCCGATGCCGGGTGCTGCCGCGGGTCCCGGCAGCGCCAGCGCGCCGTTGCTCACACCGGACATCGTGGCCCCCGCCGTCGATGCGTCCACCCCGACGACCCCGCGCCCACCGCGCGAGGCCCGCAGCCCCCGCCAGGAGCCCAGCCGATGAAGTCCGCCGCCTGGATCCCGCTGGCCGTGGCCGCCGTGCTCGGCCTGTTCAGTTCGATATACGTGGTCAACGAAGGCCACGTCGGCATCGTCCTCAACCTGGGGAAGGTCGTGCGCAGCGACGTCGGTCCCGGCCTGCACTTCAAGTGGCCGCTGGTCGAAACCGCGCATGTCTACGACCGTCGCCTGCAGGTCCTCGACGCGGAACCCGAGCGCTACCTGACCTCGGAGAAGAAGGACGTCAGCGTCGACTTCTTCGCCATCGGCATGATCGAGGATGCACGCACGTTCTACCGGGCCACCGGTGGCGACGAATCGGTCGCGGTCGCGCGCCTGGCGCCGATCATCAAGGACTCGCTGCGCAACGAGATCAACTCGCGGACCTTGCAGCAGGTCGTTTCCGGCGACCGCAACGAGGTCATCGCCCGCCAGCTCGGCGCGATCAACCGCGGCGCCGCGACCCTGGGCGTGAAGATCGTCGACATCCGGATCAAGCGCATCGACCTGCCTACCGGCGGCGAAGTGATCGAACAGGTCTACCGGCGCATGCGCGCCCAGCGCCAGCAGGTCGCCAGCAAGCTGCGCGCCGAAGGCGAGGAGTTGTCGCAAACGATCCGCTCGGAGGCCGACCGCCAGCAGGCGGTGATCCTGGCCGAGGCCGAACGCGACGCGCAGAAGTTGCGCGGCGAGGGCGACGCCGAAGCCGCGCGGATCTACGCCGGGGCCTACGGCCGCGACCCGGGCTTCTACGCGTTCCACCGCAGCCTGGAGGCCTACCGCAAGGCCTTCGCCAATGGCAATTCGGCGATCGTGCTCGAGCGCGACGACCCGTTCCTGCAGTACCTGCAAGACGATCGCTGATGCCTGACCTGTGGGCGGCACTATGCCTGGTGGCGGTGCTGGAAGGGCTGCTGCTGTTCGCCCTGCCCGACGCCTGGCGCCGCGCCGCAGAGCAGCTCCACGCCATGCCGAACCGGCAGCTGCGGGCCGTTGGCGCCGTGGTGGTGGTGGCCGGGCTGCTGGCCCTGCTCCTGGTGCGCCACCTCCTGTAGAATGCACAAAAGCCGGACGGGGGGTTTCCCCGCCGGCTTTTGCGTGTCCGGTCGCGGCTTCCGCCGCTCCTACAGGAGTCTTGCAGCATGGGTCAGTCAGTCGTCGTTCTCGGTGCCCAGTGGGGCGATGAAGGCAAGGGCAAGATCGTCGACCTGCTGACGCAGGACATCGGCGCGGTCGTGCGCTTCCAGGGCGGCCACAACGCCGGCCACACCCTGGTGATCAACGGCAAGAAGACCGTGCTGCACCTGATTCCCTCGGGCATCCTGCGCGACGACGCGCTGTGCCTGATCGGCAACGGCGTGGTCCTGCATCCCGGCGCGCTGCGCAAGGAGATCGGGGAACTCGAGGCGACCGGCGTGGACGTGCGCTCGCGGCTGAAGATCAGCCCGGCGACGCCGATCATCATGCCGTACCACATCGCCCTGGACCAGGCGCGCGAAAAGGCCGCCGGCGGCGCCGCCATCGGCACCACCGGGCGCGGCATCGGCCCTGCGTACGAGGACAAGGTCGCACGCCGCGGCATCCGCGTCGCCGACCTGCACTATCCCGACGAGCTCGCCGAAAAGCTGCGCAGCACGCTCGATTACCACAACTTCGTGCTGAAGAACTATTTCAAGGTCGACACGATCGACTTCCAGCAGACCCTCGACGAGGCGCTGGCCTTCGGCGAGTACATCGAGCCGATGAAGTCCGACGTCGCCGGCGTGCTGCACGAGCTGCGCAAGCAGGGCAAGCGCGTGCTGTTCGAGGGCGCGCAAGGCTCGCTGCTGGACATCGACCACGGCACCTATCCGTACGTCACCTCGTCCAACACCACCACCGGTGGCGCGCTCGCCGGGACCGGCGTCGGCGCCGACGCGATCGACTACGTGCTCGGCATCGCCAAGGCCTACGCCACCCGAGTCGGCGGCGGTCCGTTCCCGACCGAACTCAATGACGCCGTGGGCCAGGGCATCCGCGACCGCGGCCAGGAGTACGGCGCCACCACCGGTCGCCCGCGCCGTTGCGGCTGGATGGACGTGGTCGCGCTCAAGCGCGCGGTCGCGATCAACGGCATCACCGGGCTGTGCATCACCAAGCTCGACATCCTCGACGGGATGGAAACGCTGAAGATCTGCATCGCCTACGAATACCACGGCAAGCGCAGCGAATACGCGCCGCTGGACGCGCAGGGCTGGGACGAGTGCACGCCGGTCTACCTGGAGTTCCCGGGCTGGCAGGAAAGCACCCACGGCATCACCGAGTGGGACAAGCTGCCGCCGGCTGCGCGCGCCTACCTGCGCGCGCTGGAGGAGTTGGCCGGCAGCCCGCTGGCGATCGTCAGCACCGGTCCGGACCGCGACGCCAACATCGTCCTGCGCGACCCCTGGGCCTGATCGCGGCTGCGGCCGCCCGCACGAATCGGCGACATCCGCGGGGCTAGGCTGTCGGCATGCCCCGCCGGAAGAAACCGCTGCGCCTCGCCACGTTCAACATCAACGGCATCCGTGCGCGGTTGCCGCACCTGCTGCAATGGCTGGACCGCGAGCGGCCCGACATTGCCTGCCTGCAGGAACTCAAGGCCCGCCACGAAGCCTTTCCGCGCGCGGAACTGGAGGCGGCCGGCTATGGCGTGCTCTGGCAGGGCCAGGTGTCGTGGAACGGGGTCGCGATCCTGGCGCGCGATGGCGAACCGGTGGAAAGCCGGCGGCGACTGCCTGGCGAGCGCGACGATGAGCAATCGCGCTACCTGGAAGCCGCGGTGCACGGGATCGTGGTTGCCTGCATCTACCTGCCCAACGGCAATCCGCAGCCGGGACCGAAGTTCGACTACAAGCTGCGCTGGTTCGACCGGCTGCTCCGCCACGCCCGCACCCTGCACGACAGCGGTCATCCGGTGGCGATCGTCGGCGACTACAACGTCGTGCCCACCGATGCCGACATCTACAACCCCAGGTCGTGGCGCAAGGATGCGCTGCTGCAACCCGAGTCGCGCCAACGCTACGAAAAACTCCTGGCCCAGGGCTGGACCGATGCCCTGAGGGCAATCCACCCGGACGAGGCGATCTACACGTTCTGGGATTACTTCCGTGACCACTGGGCGAAGGATTCCGGGCTGCGCATCGACCACCTGTTGCTGAACAGGGTGCTCGCGCCGCGCCTGGTCGATGCCGGCGTCGATCGCTGGGTACGGGGCCTGCCCAAGGCGAGCGACCATGCGCCGGCCTGGGTGACCCTGGAGCGCTGAGGCGCCAATTCACCATCCGACGACCGGCGACAGGAGAGCCTAGGCCCCAGGATTCCACCCGGAGCCCCCAATGACACGTTTCCTGCCCGCAGCAATCCTCAGCCTCGCGCTGGCCGCCTGCGCCAGCATCCCCAGGGTCCAGACCGAACATGACCCGGCGGTGGACTTCGGCCGCTACCAGACCTATGCATGGCGCGAGAAGCCCAGCGGCGGGACCGGGCTGGCGATGCAGCGGATCGTCTCGCGCATCGATGCACAACTGCAGGCCAAGGGCTGGCGCCTGGTGGCCGCGGACGACGCGGACATCGCGCTGGCCGCGCACGTCGCCACCCACCAGGAACATCGCCTGGATTCGTTCTACGACGGCCCGATGTGGAACGGTTGGGGCTGGTACGGCCCCTGGGCGTGGGGTCCGCCGATGATGGGTTACCAGCGCACCCAGGTGACCAGCTATACCGTAGGCACGCTGGTGGTCGACATGTTCGACACCGGCACCAAACGCGCGGTGTGGAGCGCAATGGCCGAGGACACGATCCCGGACACGCCGGCGAAGATCAACGCCGACATCGACGCCGCCGTGGCGAAGATGTTCCTGGATTTCCCACCGGGTACCGCGCCATGACCGAGGACGCCAAGTCCCCGCTGGATCACGTCAACGAGACGGTGAACCAGCTCAAGGAGATGCACCATTACTCGAAGAACAACGTCGAGCGGCTGACCGCGCAATGGCTGTTGTTCGACGGCGAGCTGAAGAAGCTGGGCCAGGAGAAGGCGATCGAGGACCTGATGACCCGCCAGGGCGAGTTCCACGACGCGCTGGAGGGGGCGATTGCGGGGCTCGAGGAACTGGCGGTGTCGCTGCAGCCACCGCCGCCGGAAACATGACCGGCGTCACGCTAATGGCGTGAAAAGGGGGTGCACTGTCCTGCAGTTGTGGCTTCCTTCGTGTAGCTATCCTGATATGTCGGCTAGCACACGGGGAAGGACACATGATTCGATCAGGATGGATTGCGTTGGTTGCGGTGCTGGCGCTGGGCGCCTGCCGTGGCGGCGAGGATGGCGGTGATGTGCAGGCGGCCGCGAGTGGACGCCCGTCGCTGCTGTCGCGTATTGCCGGTGGCGAGCGCAGCCAGGACTTCGCCGCGATCCCGAAGGGCGAGTGGAACGACCTCACGCGCCAGCTGACCGAAGCAAGTGACCTGGACGCGGCGATCGCCGCGACCCGCGAGATCCTCGCCCGAGGCGGCATCGCCACCCGCGACGGCGAACGCGAACTGGTTGCAGCGCACGCACCGGCGGCTTCCTTCAGCGTGACGCCGCGCGAAGTCGAGAACATGGCGATGGAAGCGCGCGCCCGCGGTGTCCGTGCGCGCCTGGAGGTGGCTGAGTTCGCGCACATGCTCGCGTCCTTCGGTTGGGACTTCCCGAACGCGCAGCGCTCCGGCAACGCCAGCCAGCCCGACAGCGACATCGAGGACGAGTACACCCAGCAGCGTCGGCGCGAGATGCTCAAGGAGGAGGCGAAGTCCCGGCATGCCGCGCGCGAGGCCGAGGAAGCCGAACACGAGGCCTGGGTCGATTCCGTGATGGACGCGCCCAATGCCCGCCATGAGGCGGCGCGTGCACAGGTCGATGCGGCCAACCAGGCCGTGCGCCAGGCCCCGACCCGTGAGGTGAAGCAGGCGCTGTACCCGCAAGTGCAAGCGGCACGCGACGAGCTTGCCGCGGCGCGGGAAGCTGCAGGTGCTGCACGGGACATCGTGCGCGAGGGGCAGAAGACGCGCCAGGCCAAGCAGGACGCGACGCGCCAGGTCGACGAGTTCGAAGCCTTCTACCAGCGCAAGGTCGGCCCCGAATACGGCGCGGGCGAGGATTTCCAGCTTGCGCTCGAACGCTGGGTCCAGTCAGCCGCGAAGGCGCCGGAGGATCCCGCCAGCTTCGCGCCGTTGTTCATCACCGAGATGGTGCGCCTGCAGGACCCGCCGGTCGACCTGGCCGATCCGCAGCGGCGTGCGCTGGGACGCCCCGGTTCCGACCTGCCGGTCAAGGGCGCCGGTCCGCGTTCCGGACAGACCCGCCTGACCCTGCTGGAAATGCAGTTGATCCTGGGCGCATTCGATCGCCACGCGGCCAAGGGCACCGACAAGGCGCTGGCGATTGCCTTCAAGGACGCCATCGACGGGAAACCGAAGCAGGTGTCCGAGGCAGTCGCGGCGGCAGGCCGGGTGCTCAGGATCGCCTCGTCGCTGCCGGGCAAGCCGATCGACCTGGAAGTCGAGCCGGTCGAGGTGCATCGGCCGGAAGAGGAGGGCATGCGGGTCGCGTTCACCGCGGCGGCCGAAGGCGCGAAGGACGAAGCCGCACGCCTGCATTGGCAACTGGTCAGCGGCGCTCCGGTGCATGCGCTATGGACGCTGCGGAACAACGATTTCCAGCTTGAAGGCAGTTCGCGCCAGTCGGGCGAGGCAGGGGACGATTACGTCGTCGACATCAAGACCGAATCCGGACACCGCGGAACGGAGGCGCGCGGCTACGTGACCGCCGTGGCCAAGCGCGGTTTCCAGCGGAGCGCGCAAGAGCTGATCGCGGACATGGATCCAGGCGCGGGCCCGGACACCAACCGCGGTTTCCAGCGCAGCGCCGAAGAACTGGCCAGGGATGCCGGCTGGCTCGAGGAAACCTCCATGCCCCGGGCCTATGCCAGCGTCGAAGTTTCGTACCACTGCGCCAACCCGACCACGATCCACTTGTACGTCACCGACCCGGTGGCAGATGGCAGGGGTGATGGCGGCGACGCGTGCACCTTCACCTTCGCTACAAGGGAAGCGTTCGAGGATTGGCGCGACGCGAACGGCTACTGAGCCGGGCCACGGGGTTACGGCGCGATCCGGTCCAGCGCGGCCTCGATCGCGCCGGTGCCCAGCGGTCGCACCACCCGTGCCAGTTCCTCGCCGTCGCGCAGGAACACCAGGGTCGGCCAGAACTTGACCCGGAACGAGCGCCCCAGCATCCGGCCCTGGCCGTCCTCGACCTTGATGTGGCGCACGCCGGGATGCGCGCCGAGCGCGCGCTCCACCAGCGGTTGCGCGGCGGCACAATGGCCGCACCAGTTGGTGCCGAACTCGAGCACGACCGGGCCGGGCAGCGCTTCGATCGCGCTGCGCGCCGGTTGCTCGGCTTCGTAGGGTTGGTTGGATGCCATGCGTGAAGCTTCCACGCCCCCCTGTTCAGGAGGGCGTGAAGTCTTCCGGCAACGGTTCAGGTTCTACCGGAAGTTGTATTCCAGCAGCAGCGTGTAGCTGCGGCCGCGCGGGTCGGCGATGCGCGGTTCCCAGCCGGCACCCGAGGCGAAGTCGTTCATGTGCGCGGTGAACGGCGGATCCTCGTCGAGCAGGTTCTTGATGCCGAACGCGACCTTCACGCCTTCGATGCCGGTCCAGGTGACGCTGTAGTTGTACGTGGTGTACGCGTCGACCTTGGGATCCCACGCTGGCGGAACATAGGTGTCGTTGCGGACGCTGACCGGCTCCTCGTCCAGGTAGCCGTGGCGGTAGAGCTGCATCAGGCTGTGGGTGAAGTTGCCGCGGGTATAGCTGAAGCCCAGTGTGTGCTTCCAGCGGATCGGCAGGTTGAAGTAGCGGACGTATGAACCGACCAGGTTGTCGCTGTAGGGCAGGGTTTCCAGCGCCTTGGTCTTGAACATGTTGGTGTAGCTGCCGTTGAGGTGCAGCAGCCAGCGACCGCCGGCCAGCTCGCCCGACAGGTTGGAATCCACCTCGACGCCGCGGGTCAGGCTGCCGCCGGAGTTGATGTAGCGGCGGTCGATCGCCACCACCTCGCCGCTGGCATCGCGGATCCAGTTGTCCTGGAACAGGTCGTAGTGTTCGACCAGCACTTCGCGCGGCGCCGGGCGGATGGTGTTTTCACGCTCGATCTCCCACCAGTCGAGGCTGATGTTGAAGGTGTCGATGGGCGCATAGACCAAGCCGAAACTCTTCTGCGTGGATTCCTCGGGCTTCAGGTCGGCCTTGCCGCCGAACAGTTCCACCGGGCGGATGCTTTCGCAACCGGGCGTGGTGGTATCGGCGACGCCGCCGGGGCAGCTGGCCGGATCGGCGAGGTCCAGGCCGGTGTAGTCCACCTCGGATACGCCGTTGAACAACTGGTTGAACGAGGGCACCTTGAAGCCGGTGCTGTAGGCCCCGCGGAACAGCAGCGATTCGATCGGCTGGAACTTGAACGAGACCTTCGGGTTGAAGGTGCCGCCGAAGCCGCTGTAATCGTCGTAGCGGCCGGCCAGGGTCACGTCGAAGGTGCGCGTCACCGGTGCCAGCACTTCCACGTAGACCGCGCGGATGTCGCGGCTGACGTTCTCCAGCGCATTGGCGTCATCGAACGGGGCATTGAACACCGGGCGCCCGTCGACGCGGTTGTCGCCTTCGAACCTGAACTCCTCGCGGCGCAGGTCCACGCCGGCAGCCATCGCCATCGCGCCGCCGGGCAGGTCCAGGCCGATGTCGCCGGACACGCTGGCATCCAGGGCGGTCACGATCGACTCGCCGCCATACATCCTGACGCCGCGGGCGGAAGCTGCCTCCAGCGCCTGCATCGCCTCGGGCGTCTGCTCCTGGCCCGGCAGCAGGAACGGATTGAGCATGCCGCTGCCGAACAGCGCCTGCAGCGCATCGGTGTAATGGAAGCCGCTGCCCAGGATCGATTCCGACTCGCTCGACGCGCGCGACAGGCCGATGTCGTAGCTCCAGTCGCCGACCAGGCCGCCGATCCCGACCAGCGCGCGGTACGAGCGGGTGGTGGTATCGATCTGGCGCGGGCCGCAGGCGATGCAGCGCCAGCGGTAGGCGATGCGCTCGCCGTAGTTGAGCTGGCCGGCACCGAAATAGTCGGCCAGCGCGTCGTAGACCATGTCGTAGGACGCACCGGTCGAGGGATACCAGGTATCCGGGCCGAACGTCGAACCGGGCGAGATCTGGTTGGGCTCGAAGGTCTTGGAGACTTCCACCTTCGATGCGGACAGTTCGGCGTAGGCCTCGTGCACCGAGCCGATGCGGAAACTGGCGCGGCCGATGAAGTCGATGCTGTCGATCGGCTGCTGGATCACCGCCGCGGCCGGATAGTCCCAGGCGCAGGCATAGCGCGAAGCGGGCACGTTCCACAGGTCGTAGGCGTACGCGCCCATGGCGTCGCCGCCGCTTTCGCAACCCGCCGCGCCGGGCAGGTTGAGGATGTTGATCGCGGTCATCGTGCCGTTGCCGTCCGGATCGGTCAGGCCGCTGCCGATCAGGTTGATGTCGGCCTGGGTTCCGGTGCGGTTGAACACCGTTGCGAACGGCGTGCCGCGGGTGTCCGGGGATAGGCCGCGATCGGGCTGGAATGCGTTGGAGAAGTCGCGATCGTCGCCGCGCAGGGTGGTGTTGCGCTTGACGCTGACGGTGCCGAAGGCGTTCCAGCCGTCGCGGTCGAGGTCGCCGCGGCCGAACAGGATGCTGCCACGGTAGATGTTGGCGCCGCCTGCTTCGGTCACGTCGACGAAGCCCGAGACCTGCGCGCCCTGGAAATCACGCTTGGTGATGAAGTTGATGACGCCGCCGATGGCGTCGGTGCCGTACACCGCGGAGGCGCCGTCGCGCAGCACCTCGACCCGTTCGATCGCGGCGAACGGGATGGCGTTGAGATCGACCGCGCGGCCCTTCAGGCCGTGGGTGGCCACGCGCCGGCCGTTGAGCAGGACCAGGGTGGCGTCCGCGCCCTGGCCGCGCAGGTTGGCGCCGGAGACGCCGTTGTTGCCACGCTGGTCCTCGTGGACGATGCCGCCGTTACTGGACAGGTTGTCCGAACCGTTGCCGGCGACGTTGAGCACCATCAGCAGCTGTTCGGCCGAGGTGATGCCCTGCTGGTCGATTTCCTCGCGGGTCACCGTGGTGATCGGCAAGGCCTGCTCGACCTCGATGCGCTTGATGCGCGAACCGGTGACCGTGAGCCGTTCCAGGGTTTTCACCTGGTCTTCGGGCTGGGTATCCGGCGTGGTGGCTTGCTGGGCCATCGCCGGCATCGCGAGGATGGCGGTGATGGCGGCACACAGGCAGCGGGTCTTGCAGGTCTTGGACGCGTTCATCGGTTCCCTCCCCGGACGATGGTGGCGGGCCCAATCTAATCCAGATCGGGCCCGCTGGGGAAGGAAGCCGCGATCAGGACACGTTGGGCTCGCTGAAAGCCTCGATCTCGCCCTTGAACTCGTTGATCGGCACGCAGCTGCAGAACACGTTCTTGTCGCCGTAGACGTTGTCCACGCGCGCCACCGGCGGCCAGTACTTCTGCTGTCTCAGGACCGGCAGCGGGAAGGCCGCCAGCTCGCGCGGGTAGGCATGGGTCCATTGGCTGGCGCTGACCTGGGTCGCCGTGTGCGGGGCGTGCTTGAGCGGATTGTCCTCGCGATCCATGCGCCCGTCCTCGATCGCGCGGATTTCGTCGCGGATCTGGATCATGGCGTCGCAGAAGCGGTCGAGCTCGTGCAGCGACTCGGACTCGGTCGGTTCGACCATCAGCGTGCCGGCGACCGGGAAGCTCAGGGTCGGGGCGTGGAAGCCGAAATCGATCAGGCGTTTGGCCACGTCCTCGGCGCTGATCCCGGTGGCGTCCTTGATCGGGCGGAGGTCGAGGATGCACTCGTGCGCGACCAGGCCGTTGCGGCCTGTGTACAGGGTCTCGTAATGCGGCGCGAGCTTGCGGGCCACGTAATTGGCGTTGAGCAGGGCCAACTGGGTCGCCTTCTTCAGGCCGCCGGCGCCCATCATCGCGATGTACATCCAGCTGATCGGCAGGATGCTGGCGCTGCCGAAGCTGGCGGCGCTGACCATGCCGCCGCCGCTGTCGCTGCCGAAGGCCCGGGGCAGGAACGGCGCCAGGTGCGACTTGACCGCGCACGGGCCGACGCCCGGGCCGCCGCCGCCGTGCGGGATGCAGAAGGTCTTGTGCAGGTTGAGGTGGGATACGTCCGAACCCCACTTGCCGGGCTTGGCGACGCCGACCAGCGCGTTCATGTTCGCGCCGTCGGTGTACACCTGGCCGCCGTGGCGGTGCACGATCTCGCAGATCTCGACCACGTCCTCCTCGAACACGCCATGGGTCGACGGGTAGGTCATCATGATCGCGGCGAGGCGACCGGAATACTTCTCCGCCTTGGCCCGGATGTCCTCGACGTCGACGTTGCCGTTGGCATCGCAACGGGTCACCACGACGCTCATGCCGCACAGCTGCGCGGAGGCCGGGTTGGTGCCGTGGGCGGACTCGGGGATCAGGCAGATGTCGCGTTGCGGTTCGCCGCGCGAGCGGTGGTAGGCGCGGATCGCCAGCAGACCGGCGTACTCGCCCTGCGCACCCGAGTTCGGCTGCAGGCTGACCGCGTCGTAGCCGGTGACCTCGACCAGCATCGCCTCGAGCCCGTCGACCAGCTCCCTGTAACCCTGTGCCTGTTCCGCCGGCGCCAGCGGGTGCATGTCGGCAAACGCCGGCCAGGTGACCGGGATCATCTCCGCGGTGGCGTTGAGCTTCATGGTGCACGAGCCCAGCGGGATCATGGTTCGATCCATCGCCAGGTCCTTGTCGGCCAGCGAGCGCATGTAGCGCAGCATCTCGTGTTCGCTGTGGTGGGCGTTGAACACCGGATGGGTGAGGAAGGCGCTGCTGCGACGAAGGTTGTCCGGGATCAGCGGGACCGCTTCGGCGTCGAGTTCGTCGACGGTCGGCAGCGCGACGTCGTCATTGGCGGCGAACGCCCTCCACAGCAGGCCGAGGTCGTCGCGGTTGGTGGTTTCGTCCAGCGAGATGCACAGCGAGCCATTGCCGCGCACGCGCAGGTTGATGCGCAGGTCCCTGGCGCGGGCGAGGATGCGCTCGCCGTTCGCGCCCGGATCGATGCACAGGGTATCGAAGGCGCTGTCGTGGACCACGGCGTGGCCAAGCTTGCGCAGGCCCGCGGCGAGGATCGCGGCATAGCGTGCAACGCGCGACGCGATGCGGACCAGGCCTTCCGGCCCGTGGTAGACCGCGTACATCGAGGCCATCACCGCCAGCAGCACCTGGGCGGTGCAGATGTTGCTGGTCGCCTTCTCGCGGCGGATGTGCTGCTCGCGGGTCTGCAGGGTCAGGCGGTAGGCCGGCTTGCCCTCGGTGTCGACCGAAACGCCGATGAGGCGGCCGGGCATCGACCGCTTGTACGCGTCGCGGCAGGCCATGAACGCCGCGTGCGGGCCACCGAAACCGAACGGCACGCCGAAGCGCTGGGTGTTGCCGATGACGATGTCGGCACCCATCTCGCCCGGCGGCTTGAGCAGGGTCAGCGCGAGCAGGTCGGTGGCGACCACGAACAGGGCGTTGTGCGCGTGGATGGTTTCCGCGTCGCGTTCCCAGTCCGCGACCCAGCCGCTGGAGGCGGGATACTGCACCAGCACGCCGAAGTAATCGCCTTCGGCGACCGCGGCATGGAAGGCATCGGTGGAACGGACCACGTTGACGGTGAAGCCCAGCGGCTCGGCGCGGGTGGCGAGCACCTCGAGCGTCTGCGGATGGATGTCGCCGGCGACCAGGAACACGTTGGACTTCGACCTGGCCGAACGCTTGGCCAAAGTCATCGCTTCGGCCGCGGCGGTGGCCTCGTCGAGCAGCGATGCGTTGGCGATCTCCATGCCGGTCAGGTCGGCGCACATGGTCTGGAAGTTGATCAGCGCTTCCATCCGGCCCTGCGAGATCTCCGCCTGGTACGGCGTGTACGCGGTGTACCAGGCCGGGTTCTCGAGGATGTTGCGCAGGATGACGTTGGGCACGTGGGTGCCGTAGTAGCCTTGGCCGATGAAGCTGCGGAACACCTGGTTCTTCGAGGCGATCGCGCGGATCTTCGCCAGCGCCTCGACCTCGGTCAGGGAGCCGGGCAAGGCCAGCGGCGACTGCGAGCGGATCGAGGCGGGAACGATCGCGTCGGTCATCGCATCGAGCGAATCCTGGCCGATGGCGGCGAGCATGATCGCGGTTTCCGCATCGTTGGGACCGATGTGGCGTTCGACGAAGGCGTCGTGGTGCTCGAGATCGCGGAGCGAAGCAGGCTGCTGGGTCATGGCGGGCGTCATGTGGGAATGGGGCGCCCCTCTGTCCTTTTGCCTGAGAGTTTGGAAGGCCGGGCAGGTGGGGGAGGGATCCCTGCGGCGGCGCTTCTTGCCCCTTCGGCGCCGGATCTCCACGGGGGAGCCGGTCTCTCCAGAGTGTGTGCACGCGGCGGTCGTGGGGCCTGAGCGATTGCGGGCGTTTGCGCCTTCGGCAGCGGCCCCCGGCCGAGGCCGGCGGTCCGCTTCTCCCACCGCGTACTGCCTGTCGATTATAGCCTTGCCGGGTTAGGCTTGCGCCTGTGAGCACCCAACCGATTCCCGTCCGCCGCCTCGCCTTCCTGCTGGGCGGGCTGGCCATGTTCGGCCCGTTCTCGATCGACACGATCTTCCCGGCCTTCCCGGCGATGGGGGCCGACCTGGGCGCGGACAAGCTGGCGATGCAGCAGACCATCAGCGTGTACCTGGTGGCCTATGCGCTGATGAGCGTGGTCCACGGGCCGCTGTCCGACGCGATCGGGCGGCGGCGGGTTATTTTGGTGGGACTGGGCGTGTTTACCCTGGCTTCGGTCGGCTGCGCGTTGTCGACCGACTTCGGCACGCTGCTGGCCTTCCGGGTGGTGCAGGGGCTTTCGGCGGGCGTCGGCCTGATCGTCGGTCGCGCGGTGATCCGCGACGTGCTGCACGGCGACGATGCGCAGCGGCTGATGAGCCAGGTGTCGATGATCTTCGGCATCGCCCCGGCGATCGCGCCCGTGGTGGGCGGCTGGATCCTGGGCTGGAACCGCTGGCCGATGATCTTCTGGTTCCTGGTCGCGTTCTCGGCGCTGCTGATGCTGGTCACCTGGCGCGCGCTGCCGGAGACGCATCCGCCCGAGGCGCGGCTGGTGCCGGATGCACGGAGATTGCTGCGCGACTACGTGGCGATCTTCGTCAACCCGCGCTTCCAGCGCCTGGCCGCCGCGGGCACCTTCAACTTCAGCGCACTGTTCCTGTACATCGCATCGGCGCCGGCATTCGTGCTCGACACCTTGCGCCTGGACGAACGCGGGTTCGGCTGGTTCTTCATCCCGATGATCAGCGGGATGATGCTGGGCGCGTTCGTCTCCGGGCGCCTGGCCGGCAGGATCGATGGAGTCATGCAGACCCGGCTCGGGTTCGCGTGCTGCGGCGTGGCGATGCTCGCCAACATCGCCTACAACGTCCTGGTGCCGGAGCCGTCGGTGCCGCTGGCGGTATTGCCGATGATGCTCAACGCATTCGGCATCGCCCTGGTGTTCCCGATCCTGACCCTGGCGATCCTGGACATGTATCCGCGCCAGCGCGGCAGCGCGTCGTCGTTGCAGGCATTCACCGGCCTGGTGTGCAACGCGCTGGTGGCCGGGGTGCTGTCGCCACTGCTCAGCGGGCATGCCTTGCAGCTGGCCGTCGGCGCGGCGATGTTCACCCTGCTGGGCTGGGCCTTCTGGCGCTGGGAGATCAGCGCCGGCACGCGCATGCCGCCGGGCGATGCGGAATACGCGGCCGCGCTGGAACCTACGGAACGGCTGTAGCGGCGGCGCCGGTCCAGCCGCAATCGCGACCCTCGTTCTGCTGCTTCAGCCATTCCTGCAGCGGCGAGAAGTACTCAAGCACCGCCGACGCATCGAGCTGCTCGGTGCCGGTCAGGGTCTTGAGGGTTTTCTGCCACGGTTGCGAGGCGCCCTCGGCGAGCATGGCCTGGTACTTCCTGCCGGCAGCCTCGCTGCCGTAGAAGCTGCACTCGTACAGCGGGCCCTTGTGCCCGGCTTCGTCGCACAAGGCCTTGTAGAACTGGAACTGCAGCACGTGCGAGAGGAAGTAGCGCGTGTACGGGGTGTTGCCCGGCACGTGGTACTTCGCGCCCGGATCGAAGTAGTCCTCGCCGCGCGCCTGCACCGGCGCCACGCCCTGGTACTTCGCCTTCAGGTCCCACCAGGCCTGGTTGTAATGGTCTGGCTTGATCGAGCCGTCGAACACGCCCCAGCGCCAGCGGTCGATCATCAGCCCGAACGGCAGGAACGCGACCTTGGACAGTGCCATGCGCATCTGCGCGTTGATCAGCGCCTCGTGCGATTGCTCCTGCGCATCGACGAGGCCGATCGAGGCCAGGTACTTCGGGGTCATCGCCAGCACGATCGTGTCGCCGATGGCCTCGTGGAAGCCGTCGTTGGCGCCGCCCTGGAAAATCGGTGGTTGCTTGCCATAGGCCAGGTAGTAATAGACGTGGCCGAGCTCGTGGTAGATCGTGGTGAAGTCTTCCTCGGTCGGCTTGATGCACATCTTGGTGCGCACGTCGGGGCCGATCGCGGGATCGGCGGACGGGTTGCCGCCCATGTTCATGTCCCAGGCGCTGGCGTGGCAGACCACGTCGCGGTCGCGCGGCTTGACGAACTGGGTCTTCTCCCAATAGCTCGCCGGCAGCTTGGGCATGCCCAGCGACACGTAGAAATCCTCGGCCCGTCGGGTCATGCGCAGCGCGCTTTCGAGCTGCGCGCCGCGTTCGATCTCGACGATGGTCGCTGGTGTCGGCGTGCCGGCGTGTTCGGCCAGCTGCGCGGTGTAGTCCTGGCGATAGCGCTCCTCGAGCGCGCCGGTGACATCGAGGCTGCCGGCATCCTGGTACGGCTGCAGCAGGTCCCACAGGTTGCTCCAGTCCTGCTGCCACATGTTGCCCATCAGGTGCGCGGGCAGCAGGCCGCCGGCGACCTGGCCGCGTTCGACACCGTAGGTCGCGGCCAGCCGGGTGCGGGTGTAGCAGTGCAACTGCTCGTACAGCGGCTTGACCTGGCCCCAGAGGCGATCGGTCTCGGCGGCGATCCGGGCGGGCGGCATGTCGTAGCCGGCACGCCAGACTTCGCCGGCGTCGGCGAAGCCCATGTCCTTGGCGCCTTCGTTGACCAGTTCGACGAAGCGCACATAGTCCTTGCGCATCGGCTGCGAAATCGTGTGCCAGCCGCGCCACGCATCCAGCTGCGCGTCGTAGTCGCGATTGTCGCGCAACACGTCCTCGAGTTCTCCGAGCTGGCGGCATTCCCTCGCGTCGCCTTCGCCCGTGCAGTACTCGCCGGAGCCGTACATGCCTTCCATCTTGCTGGCGATGCGCGCCAGCTCGGCCAGCTTGTCCGGATCGCGCGGGGCGGGCATCGCGGTCATCAGCTTGAGCAGCGACAGCGCGCGCGCCGTCGGCGCCGAAGTCGACTGGCCCTCGAAGCGGCGCGCCTGTTCGATCCAGCCGTTCAGCGCCGTCAGCCAGCGCTCGTTGGCCTTGGCCGCCAGCATCTCGCTGTCGCCATTGATGTAGGTCGAGGAGATCCACTGCGCCGCGCTGAGCTCTTCCACGTGTGCGCGCATCTCGCGGTTGACCCTGGCGATGAACGCGTCGGCGCTTTCGTCGGCGGGAGCCACGGCATTGCCGCCTTCGGGCTGGGGCGTCGGTGTGCGGGTGCAGCCGGCGAGGCCAAGCAGGGATGCGGCGATGGCGAGCGCGAGCAGCTTGCTACGGGACATGGCGAGTATCCGTTCTGTACGAAAGGGGAAGGCTACAACAAGCGATGGTCGGCCGACACCAGGCCGGCGCGATGCAGCCAGGCCCAGGCTTCGCCGGCGTCGTGCGCGACGTAGGCCGCGGCCGATCCCAGGCGGAAGGTGTAGCCCCAGGCGTCCATGTCGGCCAGCACGCGGGCCGCGCCGACGCCCGGCAAGGCATCGCCGAGCAGCGACTGCAGCACGCACACCGCGTCCTCCTCCTCGATCGAGTCGGTGGCATCGGTATGGATGCAGGCGCGCCGTTCCGGCGGCAGCACGATCAGGTGCGCGGCTTCATGCAGCAGCGAATGCACGGGCGTGTCGCTGCGCGCGTACACGGAGCCGCCGACCAGCCCGGCTTCGGGTTCGCCCCAGTAGCTGCCGGGGATGGGTTCGCCGTCGGCGACGCGCTCCAGGCGCAAGCCGTATCTTGCGAGCAACGCGGCGACATCGCCGAAGCCGATGTCGCCCAAGGTCAACATGCTCAGGCGGTCGCCGCGCGCCCGTCGGGGAGCGAGACCGAGATGTCGAGCACGTCGTGCTCGCCGTCCTTGACCAGGTCGACCTTGACCGCGTCGACATCGACATTGACGTACTTGCGGATCACCTCGAGCAACTCGCGGCGCAGGAGAGGCAGGTAGTCGGGCCCGCCCAGGGTGCTGCGCTCCTGCGCGATGATGATGCGCAGGCGATCCTTGGCGATCGAGGCGGTGTTCTTCTTGGCCCGCAGGAAATCGAACATGCCCATGCTCAACCCCCGAAGAGCTTGCTGAAGAAGCCCTTCTTGTCCACCTGGGTGAAGCGCATCGGGCGTTCTTCGCCCATCAGCCGCGCAACGGCGTCGTCGTAGGCCTGTCCGGCCGGCGATTCCATGTCGAGGATCACGGGTTCTCCCTTGTTGGAGGCGTTGAGCACATCGCCCGATTCGGGGATGACGCCGACGGTCTTCAGGCCGAGCACTTCCTCGACGTCGGTGATCGAGAGCATCTCCCCGGTCTCGACGCGCGAAGGGCTGTAGCGGGTCAGCAGCAGGTGTTCCTTGACCCGCTCGCCGTTCTCCGCGCGCCGGGTCTTGGACGCGAGCAGGCCGAGGATGCGGTCGGAGTCGCGCACCGAGGACACTTCCGGATTGACCACGACCACCGCCTGGTCGGCGAAATACATGGCCAGGAACGCGCCCTTCTCGATGCCGGCGGGCGAGTCGCACACGATGTACTCGAAACCGTCGGCGGCGAGGTCGTCGAGCACCTTCTGCACGCCTTCGGTGGTCAGCGCGTCCTTGTCGCGGGTCTGCGAGGCGGCGAGGATGTGCAGGTTGTCGAAGCGCTTGTCCTTGATCATCGCCTGCTTGAGCGAGGCTTCACCGTGGATCACGTTGACGAAGTCGTACACCACGCGGCGCTCGCAACCCATGATCAGGTCGAGGTTGCGCAGCCCAACGTCGAAATCGATCACGGCGACCTTCTTGCCATGGCGGGCGAGGCCGCAGGCAAGGGAAGCGCTGGTGGTGGTCTTGCCCACGCCGCCCTTGCCTGAAGTGACTACGATGATTTCGGCCAATGTATTTCTCCCTTGTTGTGCCCGGGGTGTCGCCGGCTCAGTCGAGCGCGGCGATCCTGAGTTCTTCGTTGTCCAGCCAGATCTGCACGGCCTTGCCGCGCAGTTCCTTCGGTATGTCCTCCAGCACCTTGTAGTTGCCGGCGACGGCGACCAGCTCGGCGTGGAACTCCCGGCAGAAGATACGTGCCTTTTCGTTGCCCTGCGCGCCGGCGAGCGCGCGGCCGCGAAGCGCACCGTAGATGTGGATCGACCCGTCGGCAATGACCTCGGCGCCGGCGCCGACCGCGGACAGCACGGTCAGGTCGCGGTCGGCGGCGTAGACCTGCTGGCCCGAGCGCACCGGGGCGGTCTGGATCAGGCCAGGCTCGGCGCGGCCCGGCCCCGGGATCGCGGGCGTGGGGGCTGTGGGAGCGGCGGCCGTGGGAGTGGTTGCTCCTGCAGCCTCGCCCACCGGCTCGTAGCTGGCGCGGAACTTGGCCAGCAACGGCAGGCCGAGCTCCCGGGCGAGGGCGTCGTTGTCGCTGGTGCCGTAGGCCAGCGCGACCGGCAGCACGCCAGCCCCGCGCAGGGCGTCGACCAGGGCCTGCGCGGTGGCGCGGTCCGGGGTCTGCGCCAGCCCGCCGAAATCGATGACCACCGCGGCCCGTTCGAACAGCTTCGGCGCGCGGGCGACGCGCTCGCGCATCTCCTCGGCCAGCCGCTGCGTGTCCAGGGTACGGATCCGCAGGTTGGCGATGCCGACCTGGCCGATCTTCAGTTCACCCGCCGGTTCGTAGTCCATTCGCGCGGCGGCCATGTCAGGTTCCCGTCGCGCGCGGGGCTTCGCCCCGGGCGTTGCGCGGGGCGGTGATCCAGGGCAGTTCGGGCAACGCGTCGCCGTAGGTGTCCTGCACCCACTGGTAGCTGCACATGTCCTTGAGCAGCATCGCCGCGCGATGACCGGGCATGCCGTTGGCGTCGTCCATCACCCGTTGCCCGATCTCGCGGAAGCCGAAGCTGCCGTGGAACAGCAATGCCGGATCGTTGCCGTCGTCCAGGAACACCTCGCAGGCCAGGTGCGGGTGGCGCAGTTCCGCATAGCTGGACACGTCGGCATAGAACGCACGGCCGACGCCGCCGCCGCGACGGCGGCTGGCGACCACGATCCGGTCGATGTAGAAGAAGTCCGGGTAGCGCTCGCCGAACCACGCGAAATTGCTGCTGTCGTGGGCGGCACCGGCGCCGAAGCCGACCAGGAAACCGGCCAGGTTGCCGTCGCGCTCGGCGATGCGGAAATAATCGGCGTCGGCGTGGAAACGGCGGAGGCGGGCAGCGTCCAGCGGCAGGATCGCGGGGCCGGCGGCATTGTTGAGGGCAAGGACGGAATCCAGGTCGTGCTCGCGCACGTCGCGGATGACGATCGACATTCCTGACTCCGGCTTCGAAATACGGTCGCAGCCCGGCTGTCGGACTGCCATGGGGATTATCGCATGGCCGGCATGACTTTCGATGGCTGCGGGGCGCGCCGGGATGCGCCTAAGATGCGGCATGTTCGCGCGACTCAACCACAGCAGGCTGCTGCGCTATTCGGGCCTTTTCACCTGGGCAGTGGTCGGGCTGCCATTGCTGTACTCGTGGCTGGTGCCGCCGGAACTGGCCGAGGAACCGCTGGGCCTGCAACCCATGCGCCTGCTGGGCTGGGGGTCGTACCTGCTGTTCGGCGCCTGCTATGTGTGGCTGACCCGCAGCCTGGGCGTGCGCAAGGTGACCGGGGCCGATTTCATCCTGCTCGGCCTGCTTACCGCCAGCGCCATCGGGGTCAGTTACTACAGCATCAGCGGCCTGGGCAGCATCCTGCTGATGGTCACCGCCTGCGTGCTGCCGTGGCTGCTGCCGCTGCCGGTGGCGGTGTTCTGGCTGGTGGCCAGCCAGTTCGCGGTGGTGCCGGTATTCATGACCGGTTTCAGCTTCCCGCTCGTTGATGCGCTGTTGCAGTCGGGCCTGTACGTGGGCCTGTCGGCCTTCGTGTTCGTCACCAGCCTGGTGGCGCGGCAGCAGGCGCAGGCGCGCGAGGACCAGCGCCGGCTCAATGCCGAACTGCGCGCGACCCGCGCGCTGCTCGCCGAAAGCGCCCGGGTCAACGAGCGCACCCGCATTTCCCGCGAGCTCCACGACCTGCTGGGGCATCACCTGACCGCGCTCAGCCTTAACCTGGAAGTGGCCGGGCACCTGGTCCAGGGCAAGGCGCTGGAGCACGTCAACCAGGCCCACACCCTGGCCCGGCTGCTGCTGAGCGACGTGCGCGAGGCGGTGAGCCGGTTGCGCGCGGACGAGGCGATCGACATGGCCGCCACCCTGCAGCCGCTGGTGGAGACCTCGGCGGGGCTGCGGATCGCACTGGACATGCCGGCGCCGTTCCTGCTCGACGACCCCGAGCGCGCCCATGTGCTGCTGCGCTGTACCCAGGAAATCATCACCAATGCGGTGCGCCATGCCCAGGCCACCGAACTGCGCCTGGAATATCGCTACGATGGCCGCACGGTGCACCTGCGGGCCGCCGACAACGGCCGGGGTGCAGAAGTGGTCGAGCCCGGCAACGGCATGCGCGGCATGCGCGAACGGCTGTCGGCCTGCGGTGGCCGGGTCGAGGTCCGGACCGCGCCGGGCGAGGGCTTCGAGCTGGAGTTGCGCCTGCCGCTGGACGGTGGTCCCTATTTCCCGGCGCCGCGCGCGCCTGTCGTCGCTGGAGAGTCCCGATGATCCGCATATGCCTGGTCGACGACCAGACCCTGGTCCGCCAGGGCATCCGTTCGCTGCTGGCCCTGGCCGATGGTGTCGAAGTGGTCGCGGAGGCGGCCGACGGCAAGCAGGCGGTGGAGTTGATTCCCGAGGTGAAGCCGGACGTGGTCCTGATGGACATGCGCATGCCGGCGATGTCCGGCCTGGAAGCCCTGCAGGCCCTGGCCCGGATCAACGCGCTGCCGCCGACCATCATCCTGACGACCTTCGACGACGACCAGCTGGTGCTGGCCGGGCTCAAGGCTGGCGCCAAGGGCTACCTGCTCAAGGACGTGTCGCTGGAACAACTGGTGGGCGCGATCCAGACCGTCGCCGGCGGCGGCTCGCTGGTGCAACCGGCGGTGACCCAGCGCCTGCTCTCCGGGCTGGAGCACATGCGCAACGATTTCGTCAGCCTGGACCGTCCCGATCCGCTGACCGACCGCGAGACCGAGATCCTCCGGTTGATGGCATCGGGCTTCTCCAACAAGGAGATCGCCAACTCGCTGGGCGTGGCCGAGGGCACCATCAAGAACCATGTATCCAACATCCTGTCCAAGCTCGGCGTGCGCGACCGCACCCGGGCCGTCCTGAAGGCATTCGAGCTCCAGCTGGTGTGACACCCGGCGCGGTTCCGCACGCCGTCGTTGGCAGCAGTGCGGGTGGCACGATACGATTGGAGGTCTGCGCCCCCGGTTCCGGCCGCCGGGTACCCCCTGGAGAATCCTGAATGACCCGTCTGATCGAGATCCTGATTTCCCTGGCGATCGTGCTCGCCCTGTTCCTGCTGGTCAGCCTGGTGCTGCCGTCGAGTCGCCATCTCGAGGAAAAGGTGGAGACCAACCGCAAGCTCACGATCGTGTACGACACGGTCAACAGCCTGCGCCGCTTCCCCGACTGGAACCCGCTGGTGCTGCGCGATCCGCAGATGGACCTCAAGCTGTCGGGCCCGGTCTCCGGCGTCGGCGCGCGCATGGATTACAGCTCCGACAAGCCGCAGCTCGGCGACGGCAGCTGGGAAATCATCGCCACCCAGCCGCGCGCCAGCGTGACCTACGCGATCGTCAATCCGCAGCGCGGCCACGACAAGACCACCACCTTCAGCCTGAAGCCGACCGGCCGCTCCGGCCGCAACGTCGAGATTACCCAGAGCTACGACGTCACCTACGGCTGGGACCTGCTGGGCCGCTACGCAGGCCTGTACGTCAGCCGCCACGTGGGCGACGACATCGAACTCGGCCTGCAGCGCCTGAGCAACATGCTGGCCCAGGTGCCGAACATCGATTACGCGGTGCAGGGCAGCAAGCTCGCCGGGATGTCTTTTGTCGACATGCCGGCCGAAGATCTGCTGGTCGTCCACGCCGGCTCGATCGAACGCAACAACCTCAAGATCCAGGCGTCGATGAAGTCCAACATGGAGTGGATCAAGCGCACCATGGACGGCAGCGGCCTGGTCGCCGCCGGCCCGATGCGGATCGTGTCCACGGAGCTGGGTCGCGAGAACTACACCTTCGACGTGGTCCTCCCGGTGCGTCGTGCCTCCGATGCGACGGCCGAAGCCGACGATGCCGAGGCCACCGAAGTGGCCGAGGCTGGCGATGGAGCCGACGAGGGCGCCGACAACGCGGAGGGTGCCGCGGCCGCCGCGTCGGCCGCTCCGGTGCGCGCCGAGGTCATTGCCGCCAGCGGCGAGCCGTTGACCGGCCTCAAGCTGCTGGGCCCGGTGCAGTACGAGCGCACCGAACCGCATCGCGCGGCAACCGCTACCTACAGCGGCTACATGGCCGAACTTGAGAACGTGCGCAACGCGCTGCGCGCCTGGACCCTGACCCAGGGCGAAGACGCGGTAGGCCGCCCCTACGAGATCTACAAGAGCGGCATCGACGAGTCGTTCACCGCCAACGGCCAGTACGACGTGTACTGGCAGATCAAGTAACAGGCGTTGACGCCATGCGCCCGGCCGGACGTTCCGACTGGCTGGGCGCCAACGGCGCCCTCTGCATGGCGGCCGCGGTGGCCCTGGCGGCCGTGGCTTCGCACGCCGCGGAAGGCGCCGACCAGGGCCGGCTGCAGCTAGCCGCCGCACTCGGCTTCGGCCATGGCATCGCAATGGTCGCGCTGTCCCCGATCGCGCAGCGCCGGCTTGGCCGTGCTGCGCTGGTCGTTGCATTCCTGGGCATGCTGCTGTTCTGCGGCAGCCTGGTGCTGGCCGCGCTGGCGCAATGGCCCACCACGCTCGCGCCTGTTGGCGGAATGGCCATGATCGGCGGCTGGCTGCTGTTCGCCGCCGACCGGCTGAGGGGCTGACCTTGCCCCGGCATGCACGCGGTTTCGACACCGACGCGGCTTACGCCTACCTGGCCAGGCGCGATCGCAAGCTGGGTACCTGGATGAAGCGGATCGGGCCGATCGAGCCGGATCCGCGCTGGCGCAAGCCCTTCGATCCGGTCGATGCGCTGGCCCGGTCGATCCTGTACCAGCAACTCAGCGGCAAGGCCGCGGCGACCATCGTTGGCCGGGTCGAGGCTGCGATCGGCAGCGACCGCTTCCACTGCGACACCCTCGCGCGCTGCGACGACCCGGCGATCCGCGCCTGCGGCGTGTCGGGCAACAAGCTCCTCGCCCTGCGCGACCTTGCGCGGCGCGAGCAGGCCGGGGAGATCCCCGACCTGCGGCGCATGTCGGTCATGGACAACGACGCGATCGTGGCGGCGCTGGTGCCGATCCGCGGCATCGGCCGCTGGACGGTGGAGATGATGCTGATGTTCCGGCTCGGCCGCCCCGACGTGCTGCCGGTGGACGACCTCGGCATCCGCAAGGGCGCGCAGGCCGTCGACAAGGCCGAGGCGATGCTGCCGCCCAAGGGGCTCGCGCAACGGGGCGAGCGCTGGGGGCCGTACCGGACCTACGCCAGCCTGTACCTGTGGCGGGTCGCGGATTTCGACAGCGACGCGAAAGCCGCGACCAAGCGTTCGCAGGATTGACAACGCCAACGCCGCAACGCAACATACGCGCCCACCCGCCCGGGTGGCGGAATTGGTAGACGCACTAGCTTCAGGTGCTAGCGGGGGCAACTCCGTGGAGGTTCGAGTCCTCTCCCGGGCACCATCTTCAAGCAAGATGACACGGAACCCCGCCCAGTGCGGGGTTTTTTGTTGTCCTATGCTTGGCTCATGGGCACGCCGCAATCCCGCTGGAAAACGCTGCCGCGCAGGTTCTACCTGCGCCATCCGACCGAAGTCGGGCCCGAGCTGCTGAACAAGCTGCTGGTGCGCGACGACGGCCGCGCCGGGCGCATCGTCGAAGTGGAGGCCTATGCGGGAGCGGACGATCCCGCCGCGCATTCCTTCCGCGGCCCGACCGCGCGCAACGCGACCATGTTCGGCGAAGGCGGGCACCTCTACGTGTACTTCAGCTACGGCATGCACTGGTGCGCCAATGCGGTATGCGGCCGCGGCCAGGGATGGGGCGTGCTGTTCCGTGCGATCGAGCCGGTGGCGGGCATCGAACTGATGCGCGCGGCGCGCGGCCATCCGGCCCGGGAACGCGACCTGGGATCGGGACCCGGTCGACTCGGCCAGGCGATGGGGATCACCAGGGAACTGGATGGCGCCGATCTGGTGAAGGGCGATCGCGGCATCCGCATCGCGTCCGATGGCACGCCACCGCCGGCGGACGCGGTGGCGGGACCGCGGGTCGGGATCAGCCGTGCCGCCGAGCGTCCCTGGCGTTGGCATGTTCCCCTGCACGCGCATGTGTCGCGTGCGAAGAAAGGCTGATCGATCGCGACAGCAAACGTTTACACCAGAATCATGGGGGCCGGGCCCCTGATTTTGCTGCTAGTCTCGCCCTTCATGGGGCTGTTACGCGACCAGATCGACCTCAAGCTCACGCGCATCGCCGCGGAGGCGCGGCAAAGCCTGCGCGCCAATCGCGACGATTCCGCGATATCGCAGATGGTGATCAGCCGCACTCGCGACCTGTTGCGGACCGCGCCACTGGAACACCACCTGCACATCTGCGACACCGCGCAACACCTGCTGTTGACCTTGGGCCTGGACGATGATGACGATGACGGCGCATCGCCGTCGTCGAGCGTACTCGACGATCCGGACCTGATCCGGGTGGTGCAGCTATGCGACGGGCCGCCGCCGGCCGACGTGGGCTTGCAACTGCTCGATGATCCGTTCGATGTCGATGCATTCCTTCCGTCCGATGCGGGGTCGCAGCGGGAATCCGAAGGGGCGGCGGTTGCATGTGCACCCATGCCGGTCGGGAACGAACGTCGGGGCGACGCGGAAGCGGTCAGTGACGTGGCGCTCAGACGCGGCCTGAGCGACAGGCAGCTGGCCACGCTGGACACCATGTCCAACTTCGGCTGGACCCTGCGCTTCGTGCGCCGGCCCATGTTCCTGCCGCCGATCCCGGTGGCATTCGACCGCAACCGCCAGCGTTACGTGGTGGTCGAACCAGACGGCAGCGTCGACGAGGATCCGGACCTGCAGGTCCGCGACTGACAGCGGCGCGATCGACCGGGCTCCACCGGGCGTCGACGCCGGGGGTGTACCATCGCCGCGATGACGAAGAAGCCCAGTTCGCGCGGTGGCAAGGCCCCGGGCAAGAAGAAGAAATCGCTGCCCGGATGGATGCCGGAGCCGTTGCCGGGCGGCATGCGCAAGGGCGGTGCCAGACGTCCGCCGGCGCAACCGCCGAGCGAAGATCCGCAGGCCGACCGTGAGGCGCAACGCTATGCGCAGCCGATCGCCAGCCGGGAAATGATCCTCCAGGTACTGGCCGCGCATGACGGCCCCATGGACACCCAGGCGCTCGCGGACAAGCTCGGGTTGGCCGAACCCGAACGCCTGGACGCGCTCGGCAAGCGCCTGTCGGCGATGTTGCGCGACGGCCAGTTGCTGCAGAACCGGCGCGGCGGCTTCGTCCCCGCCGAGCGCGCCAACCTGATCGCCGGCACGGTGATCGCCAACCCCGACGGCTTCGGCTTCCTGCGCCCGGAAAGCGGCGACGGCGACGACCTGTTCCTGCCGCCCTACGAAATGCGCAAGGCGTTGCACGGCGACCGGGTGCTGGGCAGCGTCACCGGCATGGACCGGCGTGGCCGCCGCGAAAGCGTGATCGTGGAAGTGCTGGAACGCCGCCTCAATCGACTGATCGGCCGCTTCATCGTCGAGGCCGGCATCAGCTATGTCGAGCCCGACGACCGCCGCATCCAGCGCAACGTGCTGATCCCGCCCGATGCCGGGCTCGATGCGAAGCCGGGACAGCTGGTGGTCGCGGAAATCGTGCAGGCGCCCGATTCCAGGCGGCCGCCGATCGGCAAGATCCTGGCGGTGCTCGGCGACAAGCTGACCGCGTCGCTGGCGGTGGAGGCGGCGATCCACGGCCACGAGATCCCGCACGAATTCCCGCCCGAAGTGCTGGCCCAGGCCACGGCGGTGCCGTTGGAAGTGCAGGCGGCCGAAGCCGGTGATCGCGTCGACCTGCGCAACGTCCCGCTGCTCACCATCGACGGTGAGGACGCCAAGGACTTCGACGACGCGGTGTGGTGCGAACCCAACCGCGACGGCTTCCGCCTGATCGTCGCGATCGCCGATGTCTCCCATTACGTGCGTCCGGGCACGCCGCTCGACGACGAGGCGCAGAAGCGCGCCACCTCGGTGTACTTTCCCGGCTTCGTCGTGCCGATGCTGCCGGAGACGCTGTCCAACGGCATCTGCTCGCTCAAGCCCAGGGTCGACCGGCTGTGCTTCTGCTGCGACATGCAGGTCGGTCGCGACGGCATCGTCACCGAATCGAAGTTCTACGAAGCGGTGATGAACTCGCACGTGCGCCTGACCTACACCCAGGTCTGGAACGCGGTGGGCGACGGTATCCCGGACGAGGACCGCGACGCGGCGCTGGCACGGATCGGCGCGCAGCTGCCGCAGGTGCAACGCCTGCACCAGCTGTACCAGGTGCTGGACAAGGCGCGCGCCAGGCGCGGCGCGATCGAGTTCGAGACCTCCGAAGTGCGCTTCGTGCTCGGTCCGCAGGGCGAGGTCACCCAGGCGGGGATGATCCAGCGCAATGATGCGCACAAGCTGATCGAGGAATGCATGATCGCGGCCAACGTCCAGGCCGCCGAATTCCTGATGCAGGCGCGCGTGCCCGCGCCTTATCGCGACCATGACAAGCCGCCGGAGGCGAAGTACGCCGACCTGGAGGAGTTCCTGAAGGAGTTCAAGCTGCGCCTGCCGCCCTGGGGCAAGCTGCAGCCGAAGGATTTCCGCAACCTGCTGGAAAAGATCCGGGAGCGGCCGGATGCGGCACTGCTCGAGTCGGTGATCCTGCGCAGCCAGTCGCTGGCCGTGTACGCGCCGGACAACATCGGCCATTTCGGCCTGGCGCTGGCGGCCTACGCCCATTTCACCTCGCCGATCCGGCGCTATCCCGACCTGCTGGTGCACCGGGCGATCAAGCACGCGTTGTCGGGCAAGCGCCCGGACCAGTACGCCTATTCGCCGCATGCGATGGCGACGCTGTCGCTGCAGTGCTCGGAGCGGTCGCGCCGCGCCGACGAAGCCCAGCGCGAAGTCGACGATCGCTACCGTGCGGCCTGGATGGAGCAGCATGTCGGCGGCCAGTTCGACGGCACCATCAGCGGCGTCACCAGCTTCGGCCTGTTCGTCGAGCTCGACGAATCCAAGGTCAACGGCCTGGTCCACGTGACCCAGTTGCCGAGCGACTACTATCAGTTCGATCCGATCCGCAAGACGCTCACCGGCGATCGTCGCGGGCACGAGTACCGCCTCGGCGACCGGGTCCGGATCGTGGTCCTGCGCGCCAGCCTCGAGGAACGCAAGATCGACTTCCGCCTGGTCGAGGACAAGGGCCGCGTCGAGCCGCCCCCGCCGCCGCCCCGCGCCCAGCCCGCCAAGCGCAGGAAGAGCAAGTACTAGACACGGATCAACGCGGATCAAGAAGCGGATTGACGCGGATCAGGATGGAATGGATGGCCGCAGTTGTGCTGATCGTCGTGAACCCATTCTGGCTTCATCCGCGTTGATCGCTCTTTCCGATCCGCGTGGATCCGCGTCAAAATAACCCCCCAAGTCGCGAGAACCCCGGGATGAGCAAGGACAGTCAGTGGATCGCGGGGATCAATGCGGTGGCGTCGGCCATCGAGCATGACGGCGACAACGTGCGCGAGGTGCTGCTCGAGGCCGGTGCGAAGAACCCGCGGATCGTCGAGATCGAGGGCAATGCGCGGCGCCTGGGCATCGAGGTGCGGCGCGTGCCGCAGCAGGCGCTCGACGGCGTTGCCGGCGGGTTGCGCCACCAGGGCGCGGTCGCGCGCTATGCCGCGGCGAAGACCTGGGACGAGGACGAGCTGCCCGCGCTGGTCGAAGCTGCCGCGGGCCACGCGCTGGTGCTGGTGCTCGACGGCGTGCAGGACCCGCACAATCTCGGTGCCTGCCTGCGCAGTGCGGCGGCCGCCGGCGTCACCGCGGTGGTGATCCCGCGCGACAAGGCGGTGCAGGTCAATGCGACCGTGCGCAAGACTTCGGCTGGAGCCGCCGACACCATCCCGGTGGTCCGCTGCACCAATCTTTCGCGCTGCCTGCGCGACCTGCAGAAACTCGGGGTCTGGATCCACGGGCTGGCGGGCGACGTGGAAGCATCCCTGTATTCGCTCGACCTCAAGGGCAACGTCGCGCTGGTCCTGGGCGGCGAGGCCGATGGATTGCGCCGGTTGACCCGCGAATACTGCGACAGCCTGGTGCGCATTCCGATGCCCGGCGCGATCGAGAGCCTCAACGTTTCCGTCGCCGCCGGCGTCGTGCTGTTCGAGGCGGTGCGGCAGCGCGGTTGACGTTACGAGGGCTGCCAGGCGTTGGCGATCTTGCAGAACACTTCGGCGGTACGCTCGGCATCGTAGACGGCCGAATGCGCGTCCTCGCTGCGCCACTGGTATCCGGCGGCCTGCACGGCGCGGGCGAGCACGGTCTGGCCGTAGGCCACGCCGGCCAGGCTGACGGTATCGAACACGCTGAAGGGATGGAACGGATTGCGCTTGTGCTGCACCCGGGCGACGGCGGCATTGAGGAAGTTCAGGTCGAAATGGGCGTTGTGCCCGACCAGGATCGCGCGCTGGCATTCGTGGCGCTTGACCGCGGCGCGTACCGCCGCGAACACGTGATCCAGCGCTTCACGCTCCGGCTTGGCCATGCGGAAGGGATGGTCGAGGACGATGCCGGTGACCTCGAGCGACTTCGGATCGATCTGGGTGCCAGGCGCCGGTTCGAAGTGCGCGCATGCGACCTCGCCGGGTACCAGCCGTCCCTCGCCGTCGATTTCGATCGGGATCGCCGCCAGCTCCAGCAGCGCGTGCCGGTTCCAGTCGAAACCGCCGGTCTCCACGTCGACCACCACCGGCAGGTAACCGCGGAAGCGCTCGGCCATGCGCCGGAATACAGGTCGGGCGCCTTCGGCACCGGATTCGGGGGGGGTCATGATGGGGTCAGAGTACTATTTGGCTCTTCAAATAGTACTCTGACCCCTGTTCTTGCTCCTACAACGTCGCGGTTTCGTCGCGCTTGTCGCGCGGCGGCAGGGTGTCGTCGCCGTGGACCAGGAACCACACGTTTTCGGCGATGTTGGTGGCGTGGTCGCCGATGCGCTCGATGTTCTTGGCCATGAACAGCAGGTGGGTGCAGGACGTGATGTGGCGCGGGTCCTCCATCATGTAGGTCAGCAGCTCGCGGAAGAAGCTGGTGTATTGCGCGTCGAGCTCGGCGTCGGCCTGGTGGACGCGCTGCGCGGACTCGGCGTCGCCATCGCGATAGGCGGCGAGCACGTCGCGCAGCTGTCGCGTGGCCAGCACGCCAAGCGCGCGCAGGCCGCGGGTGTGCGGGACCGGCGGGGCCGCGCTCAGTGCGATCGAACGCTTGGCGACGTTGGCGGCGTAGTCGCCGATCCGCTCGATGTCGGAGGCGATGCGCAGCGCAGCGAGGATCTGGCGCAAGTCGCGCGCCATTGGCCCGCGCAGGGTCAGCTTCATCACGTCCTGGCTGGTGTCGTGTTCCAGTGCGTCGATGGCCTCGTCGTTGTCGATCACGCGCTGCGCGGCGCGGTCATCGCGGCGTTCGACCACGTCGAGCGCGGCTTCCAGTTGCGCGGCGGCCATTGCGCCCATGCGCAGCAGTTCGCCTGCGAGGCGCTTCTGCTCCTCGTCGTAGCTCTTGACGATGTGGTCGTGCGGCTGCTGGTTCATCCGAAGCGTCCCGTGATGTAGTCCTCGGTCTGTTGCTTCGAGGGATTGGAGAAAATGGTCTCGGTGCTGTCGTGTTCGACCAGGTCGCCGAGGTACATGAAGGCGGTGTAGTCGGACACGCGCGCGGCCTGCTGCATGTTGTGGGTCACGATGAGGATCGTGTACTCGCGCTTGAGCTCGTCGATCAGCTGCTCGATGCGGCTGGTCGAGATCGGATCCAGGGCGGAGGTCGGTTCGTCGAGCAGCAGTACGTCCGGGCGCAGGGCCACGGCGCGGGCGATGCACAGGCGCTGCTGCTGGCCACCGGACAGTCCGAGCGCGTTCTGCCCTAGCTTGTCCTTGACCTCGTCCCACAACGCCGCCTGGCGCAAAGCCGACTCGACCCGTACCGCCATGTCGGCCTTCGACAGGCGCTCATGGTGACGGATGCCGTAGGCGACGTTCTCGAAGATCGTCATCGGGAACGGCACCGGCTTCTGGAACACCATGCCGACCTTGCTGCGCAGCCGGTTCATGGCGTACTTCGGGTCGAGGATGTCGTCGCCGTCCAGCAGCACCTGGCCGGTCGCGCGCTGGCCCGGGTACAGGGCGTAGATGCGGTTGAACACGCGCAGCAGGGTGGACTTGCCGCAACCAGACGGCCCGATCAGCGCGGTCACGCGCTTCTCCGGAATGTCGAGGTGGATGTCCTTGACCGCACGGAAGTCTCCGTACCAGAAGTCGAGTCCGCGGGCCTCGAGCTTTGTCGGCGCGGCCTTGGTCGCCAGGGGATCAGTCATGTCCAACGCGGTTCCTTGAGACGATGGCGCGAGCCACCAGGCTCACCAGGAGGACGAACAGGGTGAGGATGAATGCACCGGCCCAGGCCAGCGAATGCCAGCTATCGTACGGGCTCATCGCGTACTGGAAGATCACGACCGGCACGTTGGCCATCGGCGCGAGGATGTCGGTGGTCCAGTACTGGTTGTTGAGTGCGGTGAACAGCAGCGGCGCGGTTTCGCCGGAGATGCGCGCCAGGGCCAGCAGGATGCCGGTGACGATGCCGGGCATGGCCGAGCGGTACAGCACCTGTACCGTCACCTTCCACTGTGGCACGCCCAGGGACAGCGCGGCCTCGCGCATCTGCGCAGGCACCAGTTGCAGCATCTCGTCGGTGGTGCGCACCACCACCGGCAGCACGATGAACGCCAGGGCGATCGCCCCGGCCAGCGCCGAGAAGTGGCCCATCCGCGCCACGACGAGCGTGTACACGAACAGGCCGAGCACGATCGACGGCGCCGACAGCAGGATGTCGTTGACGAAACGCACGGTCTCGCCCAGCGGCCTGGTCCAGGACTTGTTCGCATATTCCGACAGGAAGGTGCCGGCGAGCACGCCGATCGGGGCGCCGATGAGGATGCCAAGCAGGCTCATCACCGCGCTGCCGAAGAAGGCATTGAGCAGGCCGCCATCCTCGCCCGGCGGCGGAGTCATCTGGGTGAACAGCGCCAGGTCGAGCGAAGCAATGCCGTTGCGCAGGGTGGTCCACATGATCCAGACCAGCCAGAACAGGCCGAACACCGTGGCCAGGATCGCCAGCACCTGGGCGACCATGTTCTTGGCCCTGCGCAGCACGTAGAGGGAAGACGGTTGCATGTCAGCGACCCTCCTTCTTCGCCAGGTGGCGCAACATCAGGCGTGCGATCGAGAGCACCACGAAGGTGACCAGGAACAGCACGAAACCGAGCGCGATCAGCGACGAGCGGTACATCTCCGAGTCGGCTTCGGCGAATTCGTTGGCGATGGTCGCGGCGATCGAGTTGCCCGGCATCAGCAGCGAGGCGACCAGCTCATGCGCGTTGCCGAGCACGAAAGTCACTGCCATCGTTTCGCCCAGGGCGCGGCCGAGGCCGAGGAACACGCCTCCGATCACAGCCGAGCGGGTGTAGGGCAGGACCACATCCCAGACCACTTCCCAACGGGTGGAACCCAGCGCGTAGGCCGATTCCTTGAGCCGGTTGGGCACGGTCAGGAACACCTCGCGCATCACCGAGGCGACGAACGGGATGACCATGATCGCCAGCACCAGGCCCGCGGTGAGCATGCCCAGGCCCAGCGGCGGGCCGGAGAACAGGGCGCGGACCAGCGGCAACTGGCCCAGGTTGGCGTCGATCCACGGATAGACGTGTTCGGCCAGCACCGGGACCAGCACGAACAGGCCCCACATGCCGTAGATGATCGAGGGAATGCCGGCGAGCAGTTCGATCGCGGCGCCGACCGTGCCGCGCATCCACTTCGGCGCGATCTCGGTCAGGAACATGGCGATGCCGAAGCTCACCGGCACCGCGATCAACATTGCGATGAGCGCGGTCACGACCGTGCCGTAGATCGGCACCAGTGCGCCGAACTGCTGGCCCACCGGATCCCAGACGTCGGACCAGAGGAAGGCGATGCCGAACTTTTCGAACGCATCGCGTCCGCCCGTTGCCATGGACAGCATGGCGGCCGCCAGCGCCACCAGCACCAGGATTCCGGCGCCGGTGACCAGCCAGCGGAAGCCGCGGTCGGCGATGGCGTCGCTGTCGATGCGAGTGGAGGCGATTCTCATGCTGCCCATGAAATGATGTTTTTGTTACGCGTTGATGACAAAAAAAGCGCGGGCCGTGGCCCGCGCAAACATGCTTCCCTTGGGGGGAGGGATCTCAGTAGGCCATGGCCTGCGACCAGTACGCCTCGATCTGCTCGACCAGGACGTCGGGCAGCGGCACGTAATGCAGCGCCTGGGCCTGGGCATCGCCGTTGGCGTAGACCCAGCGGAAGAATTCCTTCGCCTGCGCGGCCGTGGCGGCGTCCTTCGGCTTCCGGTACATCAGGATGAAGTTGGTGGCGGTGATCGGCCAGGCCGTGGCACCCGGCGCGTTGGTCATCACCAGGTGGAAGTCGCGGGTGCCCGTCCAGTCGGCACTGGCGGCAGCCGCCGAGAACGTTTCCTCGGAGGGCAGCACGAAGTTGCCGGCGGCATTCTTCAGGCGCGAGTAGGCCATTTTGCTGCCCAGCGCATAGGACAGCTCGACATAACCGATGCCGCCGCTGATCTGCTTGACGTAGGCAGCGACGCCTTCGTTGCCCTTGCCGCCGATGCCGGTGGGCCACTTCACCGAGGTACCTTCGCCGACCTTCGCCTTCCACTCGCCGCTGACCTTGGACAGGTAGTTGACGAAGTTGAAGGTGGTGCCGGAGCCGTCGGAGCGATGCACCACGGTGATCTTCTTCGCCGGCAGCTCGAGGCCACGGTTGAGCGCGACGATGCGCGGATCGTTCCAGGTCTTGACCTTGCCCAGGAAAATATCGGCGAGCAGCTCGCCGTCGAGCTTGAGCGCGCCGGATTCGACACCGGGGACGTTGATCACCGGGACCACGCCGCCGATGACCGACGGAAACTGGGCCAGGCCTGCCTTCTCCAGTTCTTCGGGCTTGAGTGGTGCGTCCGAGGAACCGAAATCCACGGTGCCGGCCTTGATCTGGGCGATACCGCCTCCGGATCCGATCGACTGGTAGTTGATGCGCGTGCCGGTGGCCTTGGTGTAGTCGGCCGACCACTTGGACATCACCGGATAGATGAACGAGGCGCCGGCGCCGGTAACGTCGGCCGCCTGCACGTTGGCGGCGAGGGCAAAGGTGGCCGCCATCGCGGCGGTGACCAGGAGCTTGCGGGACTTGGGCATTGGAGGTTCCAGGCTGGGGAGGTCGATGGCAAGCATTCCAGCGCGTCCGGATGACCCCGCCGTGTCAGCAATATTGCAATCGGGTTACAGCGTCGCCTTCACCGGTCGTGGCGCCGGCGACGTGGATGATGGAAGGGGTTTTCCCACGGAGCGCGCGCATCATGGCCACCTACAAGGTCGGATATCTCATCGGCAGCCTCGCCAGGGGCTCGATCAACCGCCAGCTCGCCGGCGCGCTGGTGGGACTTGCCCCGCCCGGGCTGGAGTTGGTCGAGATCCCGATCAGGGATTTGCCGCTGTACAGCTACGACTACGACGCCGACTATCCGCCGGTCGCGCGCGCTTTCAAGCAGGCAATCGCCGATGTCGACGCGGTCCTGTTCGTGACCCCGGAGTACAACCGCTCGATACCCGGCGCGC